>NZ_JAMOKF010000423.1 GCF_023656545.1 Micromonospora phytophila
CCGGTTGGCCCACGCCCCCCGTCGGGTCGGCGGCGGCCGGGGCCGGCAGGTTTGCATCCGGCGCCCCGACGTCGGTGGGGCTCGCCGGGGCCGGGCTGCCGGTCTCCAGCACCCGGCGCAGGTCGGCGAGGAGGCTGAGCCGCTCGGCTGAGTTGTGGTCCGATTCCGCCGCGTAGACCGCCACCGTGTCGTTGCGGTGCTTGGCGTCGTACATGGCGACGTCGGCGTGGCGCATCAGGGTGGCGAAGTCCTCGCCGTGCTCGGGGAAGAACGCGATGCCGATGGAGCCGCCGACGTCGAGCGGCAGGCCGTCCAGCGAGACCGGTTCGGCCAGCTCGCGGACCACCCGGTCGGCGAGCTGACGGGCCTCGCCGGTGTCCGTCAGCCCGGTCATCACGATGGCGAACTCGTCCCCGCCCAGCCGGGCCACCATGTCCTCCCCGACCACGGTGGTCAGCCG
Organism: Micromonospora phytophila; assembly: GCF_023656545.1. Lineage (GTDB taxonomy): Bacteria > Actinomycetota > Actinomycetes > Mycobacteriales > Micromonosporaceae > Micromonospora > Micromonospora phytophila. Next base: position 461 of record NZ_JAMOKF010000423.1, read on the forward strand.
GGCGCTCACCTCGACCAGCAGCCGGTCGCCCACCGCGTGACCGAGCGCGTCGTTGACGTTCTTGAACCGGTCGAGGTCGATCAGGAGCAGCGCCAAGTGGGCACCGGGTTCGCCCCGGGCCGCCCGTTCGGCGTGCCGGTGCACCTGTTCGCCGACCTCGGCGAGCAGGGCCTTGCGGTTGGGCAGGCCGGTCAGCGGGTCGAGGGAGGCGAGCTGCTGCTGTTCGACGCTGAGCCGGGCCATCCGGTAGACCGCGAAGAGCGGCACCAGCACCAGCGGGATCAGCGCGGCGCTGGCCCGCGCCGCGGCGACCAGCACCGGCGCGAGCAGCAGCAGCGAGCCGGTGGAGAGCACCTCGAAGCCCAGCCCCTGCCGGAGGCTGGGCCACCAGCGGTCCCCGAAGCGCAGCCGGACGGCGGCGCTGACCAGGCCGTAGTTGACCACGAACCAGGCCGCCGTGGCGCCGCCCACGGCCGCCACGGCGGTCCAGCTCCAGCGGCCGTGGTCGAAGATCGCCCCGGGCCCGAACCGGGTGACCGCGTACGCGGCGCCCAGGGCGCAGGCGTACTGGCCGGCGTTGAAGGCGGTCCGCCAGGGGGCGTGCCGCATCCGCCAGCCGGAGACGGCCACGGCCACCGCCTGGACGGCGACCGCCGGGCCGAGGCCCCAACCGAGCAGGATCGCGAAGGTGAAGCAGGTCGACGGGAAGATCGCCGAGGACTGCCGCCGCCCGGGCGGGACGAACGGGCGGGCGTCGCAGAACACCGCGAGCGCCGCCATGGTCCAGAACGCGGCCGGCAGGCGGGACAGCTGGTCGGGAAGCGCCAGCAGCGGGCCGGCCGAGACCAGGCCGGCGACGGCGACGACCGCGGCCACGAAGCCGGCGAACGGCGCCGTCCGTCCGGGTGGGACGGAGTTGCGCGGATCGGCGGTCTCCATCACACCTCCCGGACGGGGCCTCGGCGCGCCCGTGCACGCGCCGTGCACCAATGAAACGCCCTCGGTGCCGGGTTTCCCGGTATGACAGTCACGAATCGGTCGTAGTCGTAATTAACTTGGTATACGCGGCCGAGTGCCCTCAAGATCCGCAAGGGCCGCGAACAACTGGACGACGTGCACCCCCAGCCCTCGACGCGGGTGCCGTGGCGACGTCCTCCGCTCAGCCCTCGACGCGGGCGACCTCGCGGGCGGCGTCCGGGCCGGCGTCGAGCAGTACCCGGAAGCCGTCCTCGTCGAGCACCGGCACCTTGAGACCGGCCGCCTTGTCGGCCTTCGAGCCCGGGTTGTCGCCCACCACCACGAAGCCGGTCTTCTTGGAGACCGAGCCGCTCACCTTGCCGCCCCGGGACTGGACGGCCTCGGCGGCCTGGTCGCGGGAGAACCCGGACAGGGTGCCGGTCACCACCACGGTGATCCCCTCCAGCGGGCGCGGGCCCTCGTCGACCGCCTCCTCGGCCATCCGTACGCCGGCCTCGTCCCACTTGCGGACCACCTCGCGGTGCCAGTCGACGGCGAACCACTCGCGGATGCTGGCCGCGATCGTCGGACCCACCCCGTCGACCGAGGAGAGTTCCTCCTCGGTGGCCCGGTCGATGGCCTCGACGGAACGGAAGTGCCGGGCGAGCGCCTGGGCGGCGGTGGGCCCGACGTGCCGGATGGAGAGCGCCACCAGCACCCGCCACAGGTCCCGCTCCTTGGCGACGGCGAGGTTGTCGAGCAGCTTGGTCGCGTTGCTGCCCAGGCTGCCGTCCTTGTTGACGAAGAACGGGGACCGGGCCAGCTGGTCGGCGTCGAGGGAGAACAGGTCGCCCTCGTCGGCGATGATCTGGGCGTCGAGCAGGGCCGCCGCGCCCTTGTAGCCGAGCACCTCGATGTCGAAGGCGCCCCGGCCGGCGAGGTGGAAGACCCGCTCGCGCAGCTGCGCCGGGCAGCTGCGGGTGTTGGGGCAGCGGATGTCGACGTCGCCCTCCTTGGCCGGGGCGAGGGGGGTGCCGCAGGCCGGGCAGTCGGTGGGCATGACGAATGGGCGGGCGTCGTCGGGGCGCAGGTCGACCACCGGGCCGAGCACCTCGGGGATCACGTCGCCGGCCTTGCGCAGCACCACGGTGTCGCCGATCAGCACGCCCTTGCGCTCGACCTCCCGGGCGTTGTGCAGGGTGGCCAGCGCGACCGTGGAACCGGCCACCCGGACCGGTTCGAGCACGGCGAACGGGGTGACCCGGCCCGTGCGCCCGACGTTCACGTCGATGTCGAGCAGCTTGGTGGTCACCTCCTCCGGCGGGTACTTGAAGGCGATCGCCCAGCGCGGCGCGCGGCTGGTCGAGCCGAGCCGACCCTGGATGGAGACCGGGTCGACCTTGACCACCACGCCGTCGATCTCGTGCTCGACGTCGTGCCGGTGCTCGGCGTAGTGGGCGATGTACCCGGCGACGCCGGCCAGGTCGGGCACCACCCGCCAGCGGTCGCTGGTCGGCAGCCCCCACGCCTTGAGGGCCGCGTAGGACTCGGACTGGGCCGTCGGCCGGAAGCCGCGGCGGGCCCCGATGCCGTGCACCACCAGGCGCAGCGGTCGGGACGCGGTGATCCGCGGGTCCTTCTGCCGCAGGCTGCCCGCCGCGGCGTTGCGGGGGTTGGCGAAGGGGGCCTTGCCCTGCTCGACCAGCCCGGCGTTGAGGTCGGCGAAGGCGGCCACCGGGAAGTAGATCTCGCCGCGGACCTCCAGGAGCTCCGGCACGTCGGGGAACTCGGCCGACGCGGTCAGCTCGCCCGGCACGTCCCGGATGCTGCGGACGTTGGCGGTGACGTCCTCGCCGGTGCGGCCGTCGCCCCGGGTCGCCGCCCGGACCAGCCGCCCCCGCTCGTAGGTGAGGTTGATGGCGAGCCCGTCGACCTTCAGCTCGCAGAGGTAGGGCACCGGGCCCCCGGCGTCCCGCTCGACCCGCTCGGCCCAGGCCGCCAGCTCCTCGTCGGCGAAGGCGTTGTCCAGCGAGAGCATCCGCTCGGCGTGGGCGACCGGGGTGAAGTCGGTGGAGAAGGTGCCACCGACCCGCTGGGTCGGCGAGTCGGGCGTGCGCAGCGCCGGGAACTGCGCCTCCAGCGCCTCCAGCTCGCGCAGCTGCCGGTCGAACTCGGCGTCGGCGATGGTCGGCGCGTCCAGCACGTAGTAGCGGTACTGGTGCTCGGTCAGCTCCCGGCTCAGCGTGGCGTGCCGCTCCCGCGCCTCCGGGGTCGGCTCGGCGCCGGCCGCCGCCTCCTGGGCGGGACTGACCTGCTGAGGGATGACTTCCTCGGACACGCTGCGACCTCCCGTGGTTCCGCTACCGGCACCGTATCGGTCCGGTCGGACAATCCGCCGGGCACCCGCCGCGCCCGAGCGGCGGCACCGCCGCCGACGTGCGAGGATCGCCGGACGGCGACCCGCGTGGTCACCGGGGCCGCGACGCCCCGGCGGACAGGCCGGGCCCCACGCCGGCCGGCTGCGGCGGCGTCGGTGGCACGGCAGGAGGCGGCGGTTCAGCGTCGCCGGCAGGAGAGGCGGGG
>NZ_JAMOKF010000044.1 GCF_023656545.1 Micromonospora phytophila
CAGAGGATCAGGTGCGGCTGCTCCGGCCAGGGAAGTGCGGCGTGGGCGGCGAACAGTGGCCTTCCCTCCGGGTATGCGGTGGCCGACTCGGCGGCGCGACGGGCCAGCTCGGCGGCCTCGATCATCTCCGGGCCGTGCACCGCGTCGCCGAGCGCGCGGGTCAGGGCCGCACCGGCGGCCTCCAGCCGGGCGGCCAGCACGTCCGCCGGCGTCGCCCGCTCCCAGGCGGCCGGCAGCACCCGGGCGACGAGATCCGGGTTGAAGTTGAAGAAGCTGGCGACGACCGGGCCGGGGCCGACCGGCCCCAGGGCAGCCGCGCGGGAGGCGAAGTAGCCGGCCGGCTCGGGGATGCCGAGGGCGGCGTACCGCTCGTGCGCCTCGGGCACGAAGTAGATCATCCCGTGCAGGGGCTCGGTCACCCGCCAGGCGTGGCGCACGACGGCCGGGTCGAGCGCCGCCGGCTGCTGCCAGCTGGGATCCGCCACGTCCGTCATGTCGCTGCCCTCCGTCGACGACGTTACCGGTCGGTAGCTTCCCATGCCGGCGAGGGCCGTGTCACCCGCCAGTCCCGCTCCGCTCCTTGTCTGGCCCGCCCCGCCAGGCAGACATCCTGATCCTGCCGGTCCTGAGAGGCGCGGGCTGCCTGACCGCGTACGGGAGGAATGAGAGCGGCGCCGGCGCAGGGACGCGGGGGGCGCGTGCTCGGAGCGAGCACGCGCCCTGTCGGGATCAGGTGAAGTTGGCGCCGCCGTCGACGAGCAGCGACTGGCCGTTGAGGTAGGCGCCGTCGTCGGAGAAGAGGAACGCCACCATGGCGGCGAGGTCCTCCGGCTTTCCCAGCCGTGGCGAGCGTACGGTCGCGAGAATCTGGTCGCGCCACTCCGCGGTGGTGGCAGCGAGCGCGGCTCCGGTGAGGATCACGCCGGGCGAGACGAGGTTGGTACGGACGCCGTGCTTGCCACCGAGGGTCGCGGTGTGCCGGGTGAGCCCGACCAGGCCGCTCTTGGCAGCCTGGTAGGCGACGTGTTCGGTCTCGCCCATCCATACCGCACTCGACATGGTGTTGATGATCGAGCCACCGCCTTGCTTGATCATGATGGGCAGGGCGTGGCGGATGCCGTACATGTAGCCGGTGAGGGTGACGTCGATGGTGTGCTGCCACACGTCGACCGGTACCGAGGTGACGTCGGTGTCTCGTCCAAAAGATCGTGCCGACAGATCCGCGGCCACGTTGAACAGGCCGTGCAGGCCGCCGAACCGGTCGACGGTGAAGGTGATCAGGTCCCGGTAGGACTGCTCGTCGGTGATGTCGAAGCCTCGGGCCACGGCTGTTCCGCCGGCGGCGGTGATGTCGTCGACCACGGTCTGGGCGGCGGCCTGGTCCAGATCCGCCGCGACGACCGACATGCCTTCCTCGGCGAGGCGGATCGCTGTCGCGCCGCCGATGTTGCCCGGCGCCGCACCGGCGACGATGGCGACCTTGTCCTTGAGTCCGCGCATTGTCCTATCCCTTCCACTCGGTCGGTGTGAAACGTGGCCGGGTCCGGCTTGGTGGTAGCCGCCCTGGCGGGCGACCCGGCTCTGCCCTCGCGCCGGCACGGGATGGGTCTCCTTGCTCGACGCGGCAACTGTACGTCAAGCAATTGCTTGGTCAAGCAAGTATGCTGGACTCATGTCCACCGTCACAGTGAACCCGGCGCAGAACCCGGAAGGGTTGCAACCACTCAATCCGGACGAAGAGGCTGTCGTCCGGTCCCTCAATCGCGTCATGCACGCACTTCCTCGCGCCATCGACGCCGACATGGTGCGCGAGCAGCGGCTCCCCGCCATTGACTACCTGGCCCTGATGCACCTCTCCGAGGCTCCCCACCGGCAGCTGCGAATGAGCGAACTCGCCGCCGCCTGCGACATGTCGCTCAGTGGCATGAGCCGCGTCGTGCACCGGTTGGAAGGCCAAGGGCTCATCCAGCGGGTCAGATGCGAACAGGACGGCCGTGGCTGGAACGCCGTCCTCACCGACGCCGGCCTCGCCCGCCTGCAACAGGCCTGGCCCACCAGCCTCGCCGCCGTACGCCGGCACTTCCTCGACCACCTCACGGGCATCGACCTCCGAAAGCTTGCCAAGGCCCTTCAGAAGGTCGGCACCTGAGCCAACCGACGGAAACGGCGGGCGGTACGCGTGGCGCCGGCGGGAACCGCCATGATGAGGCGGTGAAGATCCTGTCCATCCAGTCCTCGGTCGCCTACGGCTACGTCGGCAACTCGGCGGCCGCGTTCCCCCTTCAGCGCCTCGGGCACGAGGTGTGGCCGGTACTGACCGTCCACTTCTCCAACCACACCGGATACGGCGCGTGGCGCGGGCCGCTGCTGGCGCCCGCCGACGTGGCCGAGGTGATCGCGGGCATCGCGGACCGCGGGGTCCTCGGCAGCGCCGACGCGGTCCTGTCCGGCTACCAGGGTGACCCGGCGATGGGCGCGGTGATCCTCGACGCGGTGGACAAGGTCAAGGCCGCCAACTCAAGCGCGGTGTACTGCTGCGACCCGGTGATGGGCGACGCCGGCCGCGGAATGTTCGTCCGGCCGGGCATCCCGGAGTACATGCGGGACATCGTCGTCCCGCGCGCGGACATCATCACCCCGAATCAATTCGAGCTGGACTTCCTCGCCGGCCGGACGACGAACTCGCTGACGGAGTTGCTGGAGGCGGTCGACGTGGTGCGCGAGACGGGGCCGCGGCACGTCCTGGTCACCAGCGTGCTGCACGGCGACGTGCCGGTGGACTCGCTGGAGGTGGTGGCCGTCTCGGACGAGGGTGCCTGGGCGGTGACCACGCCGCTGCTGCCGATCAACCCGAACGGCGGCGGCGACGTCACCGCGGCGCTGTACCTCGCGCACCTGGGGACGACCGGCTCGCCGGCGACGGCACTGGAACGCACCATCGCCTCCGTTTTCGCCGTCCTCGAGGCGACCCTCGCGGCGGGCACCCGGGAGATCCAGCTGATCGCGGCCCAGGACGCGATCGCCGAGCCGCCCGCCAGCTTCACCGCCCGCCGGCTGCGCTGACGCGACGTCATGCGGAGGCCGTTACTGACCTGAGCACCCGCAAGGTCGACCCGATCAGGCGCCGACGACCTCGAGATCGAGCCAGTCGGCCAGGTCCTCGATCTCGGTGCGGATCGCGGCGGTCATGGCCGTGGTGAAGGGAACGTCCTCGTGGATGGCGTTGACGACGAAGGTGCCGGCTTTGCGGTCGGCGGTCGCGTCCAGCTTGCCGACGAGTTGGTCACCGTGGAGGACGGGGAGGGCGTAGTAGCCCCACCGGCGCTTGTCCCTGGGCTTGTACATCTCAAGGATGTACTCGAAGCCGAAGAGCTGCTCGGTGCGAACGCGGTCGTGGATCAGCCGGTCGAAGGGCGAGAGCAGCGCGGTCCGTCCCTCGAACGGCAGGTCGACGTACGCCGGATGGACGCGCCAGGTGCCCGGCGTGCCCTCGACGACGACCTCTTCTCCGGCGTCACCGACGTACGGCGACTCACCGGGTATCTGGGGGCCGGTGGAGCGGGCGATGCCCAGTGCCGCGAGCCGGCGCTCGTCGCGGTGGCGGACCGCGACGTCGAGGTCCAGGCTTGGCAGGTCGGCGCGGTAGACGCGCCCGGGAAGGTCCCAGTAGCGCTGCCGCCCCTTCCGTCCGGAGATCGCCACGTCTCCGTGGAGGGCCATGGACTCGAGCATCCTCGTGACGTTGCGGTTGTTGGTCCAGCCCGACGACGGCCAGGGTACGACGCTCGTGTCGGGGATGTCCCGGGACAGCAGCGGGCCTCGCGTGCCCAGCAGCGCCAGGATGTCGCGGCGGAAGGGTTCGTTCTCCTCAAACCACGCCTGGGTGAACGGGTGCGTCCGGGCGCGGGCCTCGGCGATCACGGCCGGCAGGTCGCGGGGGGACCGGATGTAGGCGACGGTCTCGACGAGCGTGCGGTCGGTCTCGACGGCCCTGGTCAGGTCGGCGGGGTCGTAGGTCGAGCCGAGCCGGCTCCACAGGACGAGGTCGGCGCTCGGTGCGATGGCCGCGGTGGGGTCGATCTGCAGGAGCGTCAGGCGCTCGCAGATGTTGACGAGGTCGGTCGGGCGCGGCGCGTCGAGCAGCTGCGCGCGGATCGCGATCCGGCGGGCCTCGTTCCTGCTCAGGCACGGGACGACCATGCCGCAAACCCTAGCGGCCCCCACTGACAGCACTGGCGTGCGCGGAGCAGCCCATCTCCAGCCGGCCGCCTGATCGACACCGGTGTGGGGCGACGGTCTTCGCCTGGCGCCCCACACCGGGTCTGTCACCCGCTCCGCCGTGCCCGGGAACGGGCCCGGGCACGGCGATGTGGCTCGGGGCCTGCTCCTGTGCAGGAAACGGGCACCGGTGGAGTGCGCCCGTTCACCCGGTCCTGCGGAGACCGGCGAACTGCAGGCCGGTGAAGCCAGCGACCACCACCGCCTGCGCGATCACCAGTGCGGTGCCGAGGCCGGTCAGCGGGAACCAACCGGCGAGGAGCAGTTCCGCGCTCGCGGCCACCCACGCGATGTTGACCGCCATCACGACGCCCACGGCGGCCCTGCTCACCGTCGTCCGCGACGCGAGGAGGAACAGGGCGGCTGCGAAGACGACCAGGAACGCCCCGGTCGGGTAGAGGAAGGCGGCGGGAAGGCCGAACATCCCGCCGAAGGTCGCCGCAGCGACGACGTAGACGACTCCATTGGCGCCCGAGCCCATCGCGTCCTGCTTGAGGGCGAAGCGGAGCAGCTTGGCGTCGGCGGCGGTCTTGACGGTGCTGGCGACGGCGGTCATGTCGGAGGTCCCTTCGTAGTGCCTGACGTGCCTGTGATCACGAAGCTACGGACGTCCGCACCAGGCCGAATCAGTCGTCGTGACGGTAGGTTCCTGACCGTGCTGCACGGACGAGCGGGGGAACAGGCGGACATCGAGCGGATCCTGGCGCAGGCCCGGACCGGCCGGAGCGGGACCCTGGTCATCCGAGGCCCGGCGGGGATCGGCAAGTCCGCGCTCCTGGACTACGCCGCCGGGCAGGCAGCGGGCATGCGCGTGTTGCGCGGCGCCGGTGTCGAGTCCGAGGCCACCCTGCCCTTCGCCGCGCTCCACCTGCTTCTGCGCCCCGGGCTGGACCGCATCCACGCGCTTCCCGACGCGCAGGCCAATGCCCTCAGCGGCGCGCTGGGGCTGGGCGACCTCGCACCGGAAAGCCGGTTCCTGGTCGGGCTGGCCACGCTGAGCCTGCTCTCCGAGATCGCAGGGGATGGAGCGCTGCTCTGCCTGATCGACGACGCGCAGTGGTTCGACCAGGCGTCGCTGGACTCGCTGGTGTTCGCCGCCCGCCGCCTCGAGGCGGAAGGCATCGTGATGATCTTCGCCGCCCGCCCGGGCGGCCATGCCGCAGGGCTGCCCGAACTCCGGCTCGGCGGGCTGGACGACACGGCCGCCGCCGCGCTGCTCCCCGCCGATCTTCCACCGCAGGTGCGGGAGCGCCTCATCGAGGAGTCGGACGGCAACCCTCTGGCGCTCATCGAACTGCCCGCCGCGCTCACCGCCGAACAGCGGGCGGGACGATTGTCACCGGTGGGCGCGATGCCCGTCGCCGATCGAGTCCAGGAGGCGTTCCAGGCACAGATAGCCGCGCTTGCGGAGCCGGCGCGGACGGCACTGCTGATCGCAGCGGCGGACGGCTCTGGTGAGCTCCAGACGCTGGTGGGCGCGGGGGCGTCCCTGCCCGGTCTGGAAGCAGCCGAGCGGGGTCGCCTGATCGAGATCAGGGGAACGGTTGTCGGGTTCCGTCATCCCCTGATCAGGGCGGCCGCGTACCAGAGCGCGCCGGTCACCCGTCGCCTTGCCGTACATCGAGCCCTTGCCGACGCCCTCACTCGCTCGGCGGCCACGGATGCGGCCGACCGGCGGGCGTGGCACCTGGCCGCCGCCGCGCTCGGCCCTGACGAGGACGTCGCACGGGAGTTGGAGCAGACGGCGGAACGGGCACGTACCCGCGGCGGCCATGCCGCGATCGCGGTCGCTTATGAACGGGCCGCCGAACTCGCCGCCGATCCGGTACGACGATCCGCGCGGCTGGCCGCTGCCGCCCTGGCCGCCAGTGATGCCGGCCTGATTGCCCGTGCCGCCGCGCTCGCCGACAGCGCCACGCCCGACCTGGACGATCCGGACATGATCGCCGCGCTGATCCAGGTGCGCGCCCACCGCGAATTCGAGTTGGGCACACCGCACGCGGCGGCCCGGATCATCCTGGACAACGTCCCTCGCGTGGCGGTCCACTCCGTCGAGCGGGCCACCTGGCTGCTGGTGGAGGCCATCCGGTGCTCCTGGTTCGCCGGTGACCGGCGGCTGGCACAGGAGGCCGCGACGAGCCTCGGGGCGCTCCCCGAGATCGGCTCACCGCTGATCAGCGCGGCGCTCGGGCTGACCCGCCTGTTGAACGGTGACATCGGCGGTGGGATCACGTCCATGGGTGAGGCGGTCGACGCCGATGCGCGTGCCGGGCTGGGGGTGCCGGGGCGGACCTTCGCTGCCTCCCTCTGCCTCCCGCTGGGCCGTCCCGACCTCGCCGAGCAGATCACCGCAGGCGTCGTGGCGGACTGCCAGCACAGTGGAATGATCGGCTGGCTCGCCTTCGCGCTCGAAGACCATGGACTCGCGCAGGGGTTGCTCTGCCGGTACGGCGAGGCCACGGCGTCGCTGAACGCAGGACTGCGGCTGGCGACGGATCTGGGTCATGAGCACCGGGTCAGCCACCTCACCTGCGTTCTCGCCTGGGTGCTCGCTCATCAAGGGGATGTGCAGGGGTGCCGTGAAAGGGCCGAAGAAGGTCTGGCGGGAGCCGACAACCGAGGACTGGCTCCCGCGGCGGCCATCGGGCGCTGGGCACTCGGCCTGCTCGAACTCGGCCTGGGCCGCCCGGACGCGGCCCTTGAGCAGCTGGCGGCCATCCCGCCGACGGGCATCGCCGTCCTGGCCGCCGCGGACCAGGTCGAGGCTGCCATCCGCAGCGGCCGGCCGGAGCGGGCGAAGGAGCCCCTTGCCCGCTATCTGGCCTGGGCGCGGCACGTCCGTCAGCCGTCGTCGGACGCGATCGCCCTGCGCTGCCGCGCCCTCGTCGACGAGGACGAGACGCACTTCGCGCATGCCGTGCACCTCCATGGGGAAGGTGCTCAGCCGTATGAGCAGGCACGGACGCAGCTCGCCTACGGCGAGTGGCTGCGACGGGCGCGAAGGCGGGCAGCTGCGCGGGCGCAGCTGCGCGGCGCGCTGGAGATCTTCGACCGACTCGGTGCGCAGCTGTGGGCGGAGCGGGCCCGTGCGGAGCTGCGCGCGACCGGGGACGTGCCGGCGGCGCCGCGCACGGCCGGCGACCCGCTCAGCGTGCTCACCCCCCAGGAACGCCATGTCGTACGGCTGGCGGCCGGTGGCGCCTCCAATCGCGATATCGCCGCCCAGCTCTTCCTCAGTCCGCGGACCGTCGGCTACCACCTCTACAAGGCGTTTCCCAAGCTGGGCATCACCTCCCGGGCCCAACTGGCAGCCATCGCCGGGTCGTCGTAGGTGCTCGGCACGGGAGATCCCACACCGATTGACTTTCGATAGGTACCGAGTGATACTCGATATGTGATCGCAGAGCATCGGGCGGTAGCCCCTCTCAGAGTTTTCCTCGTGTTGCTGTTCGGGATCCTGGTCATGTTGCAGACCTTCTCGTTGCCCGGGCAGTTCGCGCACATGGCCGAGGAGTCCCCGGACATGGCCTACCTCAGGTGGCCGATGACGGCGGTGGCCGTGTTCTGGGTGCTGTGCGTCCAGGTGGTGATCGTCTCCACCTGGAAGTTGCTCACCCTGGTGAAGAACGACCGCATCTTCAGTGCCGCGGCCCTGCGGTGGGTGGATGCGATCGTGTGGGCCATCGCTGCGGCGTGGGTGGTGCTGCTGGGCGTGTTCCTCTACGTCGGCTTCAACGCGAACGACCCTGGTCTGCCGCTGCTGCTGTTCCTGATGTTGGTCGGTGTGGCGGTGCTGGGGCTGCTGATGGTGGTGATGCGGGCGCTGCTGCGGCAGGCCACGACGCTGCGTACCGACATGGAAGCGGTGATCTGATGCCCATCGTCGTGCGGATCGACGTCGAGTTGGCGAAACGCAAGATGAGTGTGGGCGAGTTCGCCGAGCGGGTGGGGCTCACGCCGGCGAACGTGGCGGTGCTGAAGAACGGACGCGCCAAGGCCGTCCGTTTCAGCACCCTGGAAGCCATGTGCCGGGTCCTCGACTGCCAGCCCGGCGACCTGCTCGAATGGGTCGACGAATGAACCACCACCGCCCACCACGTGCCACGCACGCCGCCGCCGTCGCCGCGGCAGTTCCACACGCCGCGTACGGAGACCACCGGTGATCGAGGTTCGTGGGCTCACCAAGCGCTACGGCGACGTCCTGGCCGTCGACGACCTGAGCTTCGACGTCGAGCCGGGGAAGGTCACCGGGTTTCTCGGGCCGAACGGGGCGGGGAAGTCCACGACGATGCGGATGATGCTCGGCCTCGACCGTCCCACGTCGGGAAAGGCCCTCGTGAACGGCCGGACGTTCACGATGCTCGCCGAACCGCTACGGGAGGTCGGTGCGCTGCTCGACCCCGGATCAGTTCACCCCGGCCGCACCGGACGCAACCACCTCCGGGTGGCCGCTCGGGCGAACGGCATCCCGGAGCGCCGGATAGCCGAGGTGATCGAGCAGGTCGGGCTCGGACGCGCGGCCGGCCGCCGGATCAAGGGCTACTCCCTGGGCATGCGCCAGCGACTCGGGATCGCCGCCGCACTCCTCGCCGACCCCCGCGTGCTGCTGTTCGACGAGCCGATGAACGGGTTGGACCTCGACGGCGTCCGCTGGATCCGCGGGCTCCTGCGCCGACTCGCCGACGAGGGGCGCACCGTACTGGTGTCCAGCCACCTGTTGAGTGAGATGGAGCAGACCGCCGACCGTCTGGTCGTCATCGGTCGCGGGCGACTGATCGCCGACGCGACGACCGAGGAAATCCTGCGCGGGCTCGGACACCGTCAGGTGCGAGTCCGCACCTCCCAGCCGGATCAACTCCTCACCCGGCTCGAGGAACACGGCTTCACGGTTCAGCGCGTCGATGCGCACGAGCTGCGGGTGGAGGAGAGCACCGCCGAGCAGGTGGGCGATCTCGCCAACTCCTTCCACCTTCCGCTGCACCACCTCTCCGACGTCCAGCAGTCCCTTGAGCGCGCCTACCTCGCGCTCACCAGCGACCACGTGGAGCACCACGCCCGTGAAGCGGAGCGTGCCCCCACGACAATGGAGGCAGCACAGTGACGGCTCCGTCGACCACTCCTGCCCTGCGCGGGTTGGCTGAGGACGTCTCCACCGGACGCGTGTTCGCCCGCACCTGTGCTGCCGAGTGGACCCGGTTGTGGACGGTCAAGGCCACCTGGTGGTTCCTGGCGGCGGCAGCCGTGGCCATGGTGGGGCTTGGCGCCGTTGCCGGCTTCGATGCGGCCGCGGACCCCGTGCCACCCCAGGGCGACCCCGCATGGCTGGTGTCGTCGATCAGCGCCATGCCGGCACAGTTCGCGCTGCTCGCGTTCACCCTGATCGCGGTCACGTCCGACTACGCCACCGGCGGGATCGTGCCGACCCTGCAGTGGACGCCACGCCGCGCGGTTCTCTTTCTCGCCCGCGCCATCGTGACGGCAGGAGCCGCCACGAGCGCCGGCGTGCTGCTGGGGCTCGCCTCCGCCCTCGCGGCCTTTGCCGCGGCCCGGCCGGGACTGAGCCTGCCGTTGGACGAAGGCATCGAGGTGCTCGCCACCGTCGCCTTCGTCTTCGCGGCCGGCACCGTCCTCGCTGTCGGGCTCGGCTTCCTGCTGCGCAACACAGCCGGTGGCCTGGTCGCGGTGTTCCTGCTGATGCTGGTGCTGCCGCTGTTGCTACCGCAGTTCGGCTACGAGTGGATGTCGGCGCTGGCCGAGATCCTGCCCGGGTCCGGCGCGGCGTTCCTCCTGCTCAAGGGGGTGCCGGGGATGACGACGGTGTCATCGGTGCTGGTCCTGCTCGCCTGGGCCGGCGGCGCTCTCCTGCTCGGCTGGCTGCGGCTGATGCGTGACGACGCGAACCGGTAGTAGCCGGTCGCGTCGTCCAGCGGCCCTCCTTCTCGGCTGGCCACATGCCGCCCGCGACGACTCTGACAAGGGGGAAGGGCCGATGATCGTCGACGTATTGGTCGTCGGGGCCGGGCTGGCGGGGCTGCACACGGCCACGCTGCTCGCCCAGCACGGCCACGACGTGCTGCTGGTCGAACGGCGACCCACGCTCACCGGCGCGATCCGCACGACCGGGATCTTCGTTCGGCGTACGCTCGACGATTTCGCACTGCCTGCCGAGTGCCTCGGGCCACCCATCAGACGAGTGGTGCTCTACCCCCCGGGGCTGCGCCGCCAGGTGGCCCTGGTCAGTGCGCGCGACGAGTACCGGGTGGCCGACATGGCGCCGCTGTATGTGGCAGCGGCCCGCGCTGCGGCCGATGCCGGCGTGCGGATAGCGCTGGGCACCCGCTATGCCGGTCGGCGAGCCGACTGCTTCCTCCTGGCCGGTCGTGACGGGCCGACGAAGGTCCGAGCACGGTTTGTCGTCGGCGCCGACGGCGCCCGCTCGCGGGTTGCCCGGGACCTCGCCCTGGACCGCAACCGCCACCTGCTGGTCGGTGCCGAGGAGGTCTTCAGGATTCCCGTCGGCGAGGAGCCACCGACGTTCCACTGCGTGCTCGAACCCTCGCTCGCTCCCGGCTACCTGGCGTGGGTCGTCAACGACGGGCGGCATGCCCACGTCGGCGTGGCCGGCTATGCCGACCGCTTCCCCGACGGCCTCCGGCGGGCTCTGGAACGCTTCAGTGCCTCAGCGCCCGGACTGCCGGGCGTCGACCGCCCTGAGCAGGTCGAGCGGCGCGGAGGCCCGATCCCGGTCGGCGGGGTGCTGCGCCGAATAAGCTGCGCGGACGGGCTTCTCGTGGGAGACGCTGCGGGTGCCGTCTCTCCGCTCACCGCGGGCGGCCTCGACCCATGCCTGCGGCTGTCGGAGCTCGCCGCCGCCGTCCTCGACGAGGCCCTGCGAGCCGGCCACCCTGAGGCGTTGACCCACTACGACGGGGCCGCTCTGCGCGCCCGCTTCCGAGGAAGGCTCATGCTGCGCCGCGGGTTGGCCCAGGTGCGCACGCCCGCCGTCGCGGCAGCAGCGTTCACCCTGCTGCGCACGCCCTTCGGGCGGGCCGCGGCCAGCCGCGTGCTCTTCGGCGACGGATCCTTCCCCAGCCCATGACCCGGCGACCCGAGGCACAGCAGGGTGCGTGCATCCCCCTACCCCGGGCCAACCCGTTCGGCGAGGCCCCGGCCTTCTTCCCGAGCCGCTGGTGGAACCGGCGCGGCGATACGCCGAAGCCGTCGCGGCGGCCGGGCGCACCGTTCGAGGGGGTTCCCGTCGCGTGCCGTCCTCGCCGGTGCCCCGGGTGCGCGGTAGTGCTCAGACCAGAGTGCGAACCGCCCGCAGTGCCGCGTCGACGTCCGCCTCGACGTTGGCGATGGTCGCTCCGAAGCGCAGGTAGGAGGGGCGGTAGGGCGTGCTGCTGGCGATCACGCCCGCGGCGTGCAGCCGGCCCACCGCCTCACCCAGTGGCACGTCGGGCACGTGGCAGCAGACGACGCCGGCGGAAAGCTCGGCCGAGCGTGGGGTGACCAGCCGCAGCCCGCGAATGCCGGCCAGGCCCTCCTTGAGCCGGTCGGCCAGTTCGCGAATCCGCGCGGCGACCCGCTCGCGCCCGATCCGTCGGTGGAACTCGAACGCCTCGGCCAACGCCCACCGGTGCTCGAAGCTGTGGTAACCCCCGGGTGTGTGCGCGGGTCCCGCGGGCGGCGGCTGCCCGCCCGTACCCCCGCCCAGCCACTGGCCGATGCTGCGCCCGTCGAAGCTGGGGATCACCGGCGTCATCCGGCCCCACGCCCGCTCACTGGCCCAGACGAGTCCGGTGCCACGCGGCCCGAGCAGCCACTTGTGGCAGCCGGAGACCAGGGCGTCGCAGCCAAGCTGGGCCGGGGTCACCGCCTCGGCGCCGAAGCCGTGCACCCCGTCCACGCAGACCAGCGCTTCCGGGCTGCGCGCGCGAACCGCCTCGGCGAGCTGTCGGATCGGCAGCTTCACCCCGGTGCTGGAGTGCACCCAGGTGAGCGCGACGACCCGGGTTCGGGTGGTGACCGCCGCCGAGAGGTTGGCGACGACCTCGTCGACGGTGGTCACCGCCGGGTCCCGGTAGAGGCGTACCCGGCGGACGGTGACCCGGTCTCGCGCGGCGCGCAGGCGCAACGACTCGTGGGTGGCATAGAAGTCGTGCTCGGTGGTCAGCACCTCGTCACCGGGCCGTAGTCGTACCGCGGTGTAGAGCAGACCGAGGCCCATCGTGGTCGAATCGGTCAGGGCTATCTGCTCCGGGCGGGTGTCGAGGTGGCCGGCGGCCGCACCGAGCGCGGCTGCGTCGAGCCGTTCCTCGTTGGCGCCCAGGTAGCCCATCGCGTCCCGGTCGAGCCCGTCCCGGTGCGCGGCGACGGCGGCGCGCACCGGCGCGGGGTGCGCCGCGAAGACGAAGGTGGCCAGGTGCGCCCGGCTGTGGTCGAGCGCGAACTGTGCCCGCACGCTGTCCCAGCTCGCCGGGTCGAAGGCCGGCGGGGCGGCGGGCTCCTGCCGCTCCGGATCACAGCCGGTGGTCAGGCCGGTCATTCCCGCCGCTGCGGTCACGCCGAGCAGACTTCGTCGGGTGAACACCATGCGCTCATCGTTCACCGTCAACGTCACGGACAGGTCACCGAACCGCTCGGCCCTGGCCCGCCTGAGCCGACTTCAGCGGCACCCGCTCGTGCGACTCGGTGATCCCGTGCCCTGATGAACCAACGGTCCGCTCCCGGCGCTGGTCAGCGGTGCGGGCGTGGTGCGTACATGATGACCGCGACGCCGACGAGGCAGATCAGCGCGCCGATGACGTCGTAGCGGTCAGGGCGGAACCTGTCGACGGCCATGGCCCAGCCGAGGGAGCCGGCGACGAACACCCCGCCGTACGCGGCGAGGATCCGGCCGAAGTTCGGGTCGGGCTGGAACGTGGCGACGAACCCGTACGCGCCGAGCGCGATCACCCCGGCGGCGACGAACCACAGCCCGCGGTGCTCCCGCCAGCCCTGCCAGATCAGCCACGCCCCGCCGATCTCGAAGAGCGCGGCCAGGGCGAACAGCAGCATCGAACGCAGGACGGTCATGGCTGCTGACCCTAGCGGCGCCGTTCAGGACGCCGAGCAGGAGCACGCGCCGCCGGCACACCCGGCCGGGTGGGTGCGCCGACGGGCGTTGGACCACCAGCTCAGTGCGGCAAGGGCGGCCAGGCCGACGGCGACGCCGGGCATGAACCGGCCGGCGGCCGCCCATCCCGTGCCGCCGAGGACACCGGCGGCGAGCAGCAGAGGGATGGCGCAGCACGCCGCGCATGCCGCTGCGGCGAGGGAGCCCATGCCGGTGGGCAGCAGTCGGCGCAGTCGTTCGGCGGAACGGGTCACGGGGTGTCTCCTCGGTGCAGGTCGGCGAACGGCAGTGGACAGCAGGAACTGGTGGCGCAGGCGGTCAGGTCGTCGCAGCCCGCCTCGATGGCCGAGCGCAGCGTGGTGGCGATGACCTGCAGGTCGGCGATGCGGGCTTCGACCTCGCTCAATTTCGTGGCGGCGCGGGCCTGCAGGCCGGCCTCGCGGCGCCCGTGTCGATGCCGTCCCAGGTCGACGAGGTCGGCGACCTCGTCGAGGGTGAAGCCGAGGCGTTGAGCGGTCTTGATGACCCGGAGGAGGGTCAGGCTGTCGGGCGGGTAGAGGCGGTGGCCGCCGGGGCTGCGCTGCGGTGCGGGAAGCAGGCCGCGACGCTCGTAGTACCGCAATGTCTGCGGGTTCACCCCGGCTGCGTCGGCCAGCTCCCCGCTGCGCAGCGCGCCCGGCCCGGTCACCGGTCGCTGCCCGGGGTTGCGCGGTGCGCGAGTCCGTCGAGGACATCAGCGTGCGTCGCCGGGACCGCGACGTCCACGACGACATGGCCCGGCCGGTCGGTGGTGACGGTGAAGGTGAAGAAGGAGCAGCACCGGCTCTCCCGTGCCGTGAGGTCCCGCACCGTGGCTTCGAGCTCGGCCGGCCCGGCCAGCGTCAACCGCAGCCGGGTCGCGTCGACCCGATCGACACGACGGCCGGCGGCGGTGAACAGCGCGTCGAACTCGGCCAGCCGCAGTGGCCGCTGTGCGGTGGGCAGGGTGCACGCGTCGGGCACCCAGCCCTGGCCGGGGCGTATTTCGGTGGTCATGCGCCCACGGTATGCCTGTACCTGGGTACAGGATGCAAGGCCGGTGCGGGGGAGCAGCGGCCTGCGGCCGCGGTGACGGGGTCAGGCGGTGGGGCGTAGCTCGGCGAGGAGCCTCTCCACCCGGGTCCGGATGTCGTCGCGGATCGGACGGACCGATTCGACGCCCTTGCCGGCGGGGTCTTCGAGCTTCCAGTCCTCGTAGCGCTTGCCAGGGAAGACCGGGCAGGCGTCACCACAGCCCATGGTCACGATGACGTCCGAGGACTCCGCCGTGGCGTACTCCAGCAGTTTGGGGGTCTGGTCGGTGATGTCGATGCCCACCTCGCGCATGGCCTCGACGGCGGCGGGGTTGACGGTGTCGGCGGGGGCGGAGCCGGCGGAGCGGACCTCGACGGCGTCGCCGGCGAGGTGGCGCAGCCAGCCGGCGGCCATCTGGGAGCGGCCGGCGTTGTGCACGCAGACGAACAGGACGCTGGGCTTGTCGGACATCAGGAGCCTTTCTGGCAGTACGGGTCGCAGGGCCGGTTCACCGGCGCCTCGTCGGGGATCGCCGGCAGCAAGCGGTCGGGGCGGCTGTTGCGGTCCAGCAGCCGGTACCGGCCGGCCGGACGCGGCGGATTGAGCAGGCCGCGGTACAACTTGTCCGCGCCACCGTGCTCCGGATCGGTGTTCATGGGCGGTGGTCGAGCGGGTGGCGCTCGTCGGTGGGAACGACCACCTGGTCGGCGGTCTGCCCGGCGTCGGGGTAGAGGGCGACCAGGAGACCGATGCCGACGGCGAGGCCGACGAGCTGCGCGACGACGAAGCCCGGGACGGAGGCGGGGGCGATGCCGGCGAAGGTGTCGGTGAACGCCCGGCCGATCGTCACCGCCGGGTTGGCGAACGACGTGGACGAGGTGAACCAGTAGGCGGCGCCGATGTAGGCGCCCACCGCGGCCGGGGCCACGGGGGAGCGGCCGGACCGGGCCAGGGCGAAGACCAGCAGGATCAGGCCGGCGGTGGCGACGACCTCACCCAGCCACAGGTTGCCGGCCGCACGGTCCTTGCCGGAGAAGCCGACCGCGGCCAGGTCGAACATCAGGTTCGCCAGCACCGAGCCGCCGATCGCCCCGGCGACCTGGGCGGCGACGTATCCACCGAGGTCCCGGCCGGTGAGGCCGGTACCGGAGCGGCGGCCGAGGAACCAGTCGGCGGCGGAGACGACCGGATTGAAATGGGCGCCGGAGACCGGGCCGAAGATCAGAATCAGCGCGCCGAGGGCGAACGCGGTGGCGATCGAGTTCTCCAGCAGCTGGAGGCCGACGTCGTCGGGGGAGAGGGTGGTGGCCATGATGCCGGAGCCGACCACGGCGCTGACCAGCAGGGCGGTGCCGGTGAACTCGGCCAGCAGGCGCCGCCAAAGTGCGATGGTCATCGGTCTGTTCTCTCCCGTTGTGGTTGTTCCCGGGCCGCGTGTCGGCCTGGCGGGTGTCTATCGGGTGGCGGGGACGTGCAGTTCGCCGAGGAGCCGGCGGACGCGGCGTTCGATCTCGTCGCGGATCGGCCGGACGTCGTCGAGGCTCAGGCCGGCGGGGTCGTCGAGTTCCCAGTTCTCGTAGCGGGTGCCGGGGAAGACCGGGCAGGCGTCGCCGCAGCCCATGGTGACGACCACGTCGGCGGCGCGGACGACCTCGTCGGTCCAGGGTTTGGGGAACTCCTCGGCGATGTCGATGCCCCGTTCCGCCATGGCCGCGATCGCCGCCGGGTTGACCTCGATGCCGGGCTCGCTCCCTCCGGACCAGGCCACGGCATGGTCGCCGGCGAGGTCGGTGAAGAAGCCCAGCGCCATCTGGGATCGCCCGGCGTTGTGGGTGCAGAGGAACAGCGCGACCGGTCGCCCGTCGCGGTGATGACCCTCGACACGGGCGAGGGCCTGCAGGCGCTGGCGGGCGAAGCGCTCGGCGAGCAGTGGCAGGTAGTTGGGGATGCTGCTGGCGGTGGCGAACTGGTCGTAGCTGGAGTGCAGGAACCGCTCGATGGTCTCGGCGCCGTAGGTGCCTTCGAACTCGGCCGCGAGGCGAGTGGCCCCGGTGCGCAGGGCGACCTGTTGGTCGACGGAGACTTCCTGGTAGAGGCACGGGCTGGTGTCAGTCATGGCGGTCTCCCGAGCTCATGGCGGGGGTGATGACGGGGGCGACGCGGTCGACGCGGGCGGCGAGTTCGGCGAAGGCGGCCTCGAACGCGTCGTCGGTGTCGGCCCGGACCGGGTCGGGCACCGACCAGTGCAGGCGGGGCCGGATCGGCCCCGTGAGTTCCTCGTGGGCGTTGTCGCACACGGCGATGACCAGGTCGTCGTCGTGCACGATGTCGGCGACGTGGGAGGTGCCGGTCGGGTCGATCTCCAGCCCGTGCCGCTGGGCCACGGCGACGGCACGAGGATGGACCCGCTCGGCCGGCCTCGTCCCCGCAGACGCCGCCGCGGTGTGGGTGCGGTCGGACCAGAGGGCGGCGGCGAGTTGCGAGCGAGCGGAGTTCCGGGTGCAGACGAACACCACCCGACCCACCCCGGACAGCGGCGCCGGCGTCAGCGTGGCCAGGGCCTCGGGCCGCAGCCGCAGGTAGGTGCGGCGCCGGTCGCCCTCGGACCGGTCCCGGACGACCAGGCCGGCCTCGGTGAGCACTTTGACGTGGTGGGCGACCAGGTTCGTCGGCATCCCCAGGTCGTGGGCGATCTCGCCGGGGGAGGCGTCGCCCAGGGTGAGCGCGTCCACGATCGCCAGACGCGCCGGGTCGCCGAGCGCGGCATGGATCCGGGCGCGCCCCCGCAGGGAAGCAAACTCAGTAGTCATTGACTCAACTATTGCTGAGTAATCGTGAAACTGTCAAGCTCCGTGGTGCGGGTGTGATCAGCAGCAGGTCGTCAGGTACGACTGCAGTTCGGCCAGCGCCGCGACCGCGCCGTCGCGGTCAGCCCGGTAGTACACGGTCTTGCCCTCGCGCCGTGACGTCACCACCCGTCCGCGGCGCAGCAGGGTCAACTGCTGCGACGCCGTGGCCTGACTGATTCCCGTGCGCTCGGCCACCTGCCCGACCGACAGTTCCGCACCCTGCGCGAACAGCATCATGATCCGCTGCCGCGTGGGGCTGCCCAGAGCCTTCAGGAACTCCTGGGTGTCCGATCCCAACCCGGTCGGTCCGGCGCTGCGCGTATCGGCTGCGGGCGTTGGCTGGTCCATGGCTCCACCCTCCCGCATCATCATCATATTGTCATTCAACAAAACGACGATATGATGATGGGGTGACCAGCCCTGCGGAACCCGTGATCGTCATCGGTGGCGGCCAGTCCGGCCTCGCCGCCGCCCGCGCCGTCCTCGCCGTGCGCCTGCGCCCCGTCGTCCTGCAGGCGGGCGCCGAGCCGGTCGGCTCGTGGCCCGGCTACTACGACAGCCTCACCCTGTTCTCCCCGGCCCGATACAGCGCGCTGCCCGGCATGGCCTTCGGTGCGGGTGACCCCGACCGCTACCCGACCCGTGGCGAGGTCGTCGCCTACCTGCGCCGCTACGCCGCCAGCCTCGACGCCGACATCCGCACCGGCGTCCGCGTCACCGCCGTGCGGCCCCGACCCGGCGGCGGCTACCTGGTGCACACCGGCGCCGGCGAGGAGATCGCGGCGGCGGGCGTGGTCGCCGCCAGCGGCTCCTTCGAAAACCCGCACCTGCCGGTGCTGCCCGGCCAGGACGTCTACACCGGCGAGGTGCGGCACGTCGCGCACTACCGGCGGCCCGAGCCGTACGTCGGCAAGCGGGTGATCGTGGTCGGTGCCGGCAACTCCGCCGTCCAGGTCGCCCACGAACTGGCGTCGCTCGCGAGGGTCACCCTGGCGACCCGGGCGCCGATCCAGTTCGTGCCCCAGCGCATCCGCGGCCGGGACCTGCACCACTGGCTCCATGTCACGGGCGCGGACCGCCTCCCGCGGGCGGTGCTCACCCGCTTGATCCGCCATGCCGCCGTGCTCGACACCGGCGTCTACCGCGACGCCATCGCCGCCGGCCTGCTCGCCCGGCGGGAGATGTTCACCGCCTTCACCCACGACGGCGTCACCTGGCCCGACGGCACCTCCGAGCCGGTCGACGCGGTGATCTTCGCGACCGGCTACCGCCCGAACCTCGACTACCTCGCCCCGCTCGGAGCCCTCGCGCCCGGCGGTGTGCCCCGGCAGGTCGGCGGGATCTCCACGGCCCGTGCCGGGCTGGTCTACCTGGGGCTGGAGTTCCAGCGGTCGTTCTCGTCGAACACCCTGCGCGGCGTCGGCCGCGACGCCACCCACGTCGTGAGCGCCCTCGCGGCGAGCGTGCCCGGCCGGGCACGGCGCCGGCCGCGGCTCACGCAGCGGCTGTCGGATCGACAGTGAGCAGTCCGGCGAGCTGGCGCAGGATGGCCGGTCGGGCCCGGTAGTACACCCAGGTGCCCCGCCGCTCGGCGTCGACCAGGCCGGCCTCGCGCAGCGTCTTCAAATGATGGGAGATGGTCGGCCCGGTCAGGTCGAACGCTGGGGTCAGGTCGCAGACGCACGCCTCCCCACCCTCTGCCGAGGCGATCATCGACATCAACTGCAACCGCACCGGATCCCCGAGCGCCTTGAACGCGGGCGCGAGGACCGCGGCGGTCTCGGCCGGCACCCGGCGCTGCGCCAGCGGCGGGCAGCACGGCGTGTCGGCGGTGAGGTCGATGACCGGAAGCGACGCCGCTTGCTTTGACATGCCTCTAGGTTGACAGATGTCTAAGCAGCGTGCAACTGTCTGATTCGACAGACGTCAAGACAGGCGTCGTGGAAAGGGGATCGTCATGTTCGGCAAGGCTCGGCGCTCGGCGGCAGCCCTGGCGGGAGTGCGGTTCTGCGACTCCTGTGCCGAGGTGTCCACCTCGGCGCAGCGGGTGCAGCGTCGCTATGAGGGCGCTCGCACCAGCGCCTACACCCTGATCGGCCCTCGGTAACCCGGATCGGAAAGGACGTGTGATGAGCGAGAACACCCAGACCACCCTCTCGACGACGGGCGGGTTCGCCGGTGATCCGGCCGCCGCCCTGGCCGTGACAGACTCCGGTTCCTGCTGCGGCAGCCCGGCCCAGCCAGTCGGTTCGATCCTTCCGCCCGCCGGCCAGGCGGCGACCGCGGGACCGTGCTGCGGCACCCGGCAGGCCGCCGAAGCGGTGGGCTCCTGCTGCGGTGCCGAGGCGAAGGCCGAGGCCGTGAACGCGGGTCAGGGATGCTGCGGATGACCCCGACATCGGGATCAGTCGCCCGCGTGGAGGCGATCCTGGCGAGAGTGTCAGCCGGGCGGATGGCCGCCACCGTCACCACCCTTGCCTCGGATGACTTCACCGGCCGACGGGTCGGCACGAGAGGCGGGGCCGGCGCCCGTGCCTGGCTCGCCGAGTACCTCGCCGACCTCGGCGCGACGGTCGAGACGGACGATTTCCCGGTCCGTGCCGTGCCCGACGTCTACGCGGCGCCGACCGTCGTGTGGGGCCAAGGCCCAGCCTCGACACTGCTGGACTTCGGCCGGGAGGTCGCGATCCACCCGGCCTCGTGCGACGCCGACGAAATCAGGCGTGGCCTGTTGGGCGTGGCCGGTAGCGGCGACCCGACGGACCGTTGGCTGGTCGTGCCCGTGGGCATGAGTCTGTTCGACGCCGTCGGGCACGCCCAGGGTGCCGTCGGTCTGCTCGTGAGCCGCGCCGTCGACGCGGACGGCTGGCAGTACACGACCCTCGCCGGCCCGGAACCGGGACCGCTGCCCATCCTGACCCTCGACGCGGGCACCCACCGCGCCGTGCTCGCCGCCGCTGCCACCGGTGCGGGCTGGTTGAGCGGAAACACCCCGCTGCGCCGTCGCGACGTCACCGGCACCAACATTCATGCCGCCTTCCCCGCGGCGTCGCCGGGCGGGGTCGACCTGTTGCTGACCGCCCACTACGACGGCGTCGGCGACCATCCTGGCCTGCGCCAGCCCGGCGCGGCAGACAACGCCAGCGGCGTCGCGGTGGTCCTGGAAGCCGCCCGGATCCTGTCCACCGCACGGGCCCCGGGGGTGGGGCTGTCCGTCGCGCTGCTCGACGCCGAGGAGGTCGGCGCGCTGGGCTCCGCCCACCACAGCCAGCGACTGCGTACCGTCGGCGCCCGTCCGCTGATCATCAACGTCGACGGCGCCGGCCTGCTCGACCACGCCGCCGCGGTCGAGGCTGGTGGGCCGGCCCACGCGCTGCTCGCCCTGCTCGACCAGGCCGGCCGGCACACCGGCGTCCCCCTGGCCGCCGGACCGGTCGCCTCCGACAACCGCCGCTACGCGGCCGCCGGGCTCGCGGCGGTGGGCATCGGTGCCGGCATGGGCGGCTACCACAGCCCCGCCGACATGCCGGACCGCGTCGACCCGCACACCCTGGCGGCCGTCGCCCGCCTGGTTGTCGCGGCCGTGTCTCTCGCCCCTTCCGTACTCGCTACACTTCCATCGCTGATCGGCGATGAACGATAGAAGGAGGTAGGTGTGGACGAGTTGCTCGACCGGACGACTGCGCAGACGTACGCGTCGTGGTTCCGGGCCCTCGCGGACCCGACCCGGGTGCAGATCGTCGAGTACCTCGCCCGCCGCGCCCGGCCGATGAGCGTCGGTGAGATCGTCGCCGCCGTCGGCCTGGCGCAGTCCACCGTCTCGCAGCACCTGAAGATCCTCACCGAGGTGCGGTTCGTCCTCGTCGAGCCGGTCGGTACCGCCCGGCACTACCGCATCAACGACGCCTGCGTCGGCTGCTTCCCCTCCGCCGCCGATGTCGTCATGGGCCGACCCGCCCCGAGCCCGAACGGAGCCTGCTGATGGCCGACATCACCGTCCGCACCATGACGGCCGACGACGCCGGTCGGGTCCTGTCCATCTACCAGGCCGGCCTCGACGACGGCGACGCCAGCTTCGAGACCACCGCGCCCACCTGGGCGGTGTTCGACGCCGGCAAGCTGCCCGACCACCGCCTCGTGGCGGTGGACGGCAACGACACGGTGACCGGGTGGATCGCCGTCTCGCCGACCTCGACCCGCGCCGTCTACGCCGGCGTGGTCGAGCACTCCGTCTACGTCGACCCCGCCGCCCGGGGTCGCGGCGTCGCCCGCGTGCTGCTGGACGCGCTCATCGCCTCCACCGAAGCGGCCGGCATCTGGACGATCCAGTCCGGTGTCTTCCCCGAGAACACCGCCAGCCTCGCCCTCCACGAGCGGGCCGGCTTCCGGGTCATCGGCGTCCGCGAACGGGTCGGTCGCCACCACGGCCGCTGGCGCGACGTGGTCCTGCTCGAGCGGCGCAGTCCCGTCATCACCTGACCAACCCTGGCCCGGAAGCCGGGCCACCGTCCAACTACTTGATTCGACAGTTTTCAACACAGAGGAGTTGTCTGATGAGCGCGCTGAACGAGCTGCCTGTCGTGGTGATAGGCGCCGGCCCGGTCGGCCTGGCCGCCGCCGCGCACCTGCACGAGCGGGGCATCGCCTTCACCGTCCTCGAAGCCGGCGACACCGCCGGCGCCGCGGTGCGGCAGTGGGGACACGTGCGGGTCTTCTCCCCGTGGCGGTACAACATCGACCCGGCCGCCCGCCGCATCCTGGACGAGGCCGGCTGGGTCGCCCCTGACCTGGCGGCCCTGCCCACCGGCGCGGAGCTGGCCGGCGACTACCTCCAGCCCCTGGCGGAGCTGCCGCAGCTCAAGCCGCACCTGCGCTACGGCGCCCGGGTCGAGGCGATCAGCCGCCTGGGCCTGGACCGGCTGCGCACCGCGGGGCGCGAGACCACCCCGTTCCTGATCCGTCTCGCCGACGGCGAGGAACTGCTCGCCCGCGCGGTGATCGACGCCTCCGGCACCTGGGGCCGCCCGAACGTCCTCGGCGCGTCCGGCCTGCCCGCTCGGGGCGAGGCGGACGTGGCGGCGCACCTGGAGCACGCGCTGCCGGACGTGCTGGGCGTAAGTCGGGATCGGTTCGCCGGCCGGCACACCCTGGTCGTCGGCGCCGGCCACTCCGCCGCCAACACCCTGCTCTCCCTGGCCGAACTGGCCGAGTCCACGCCCGGCACGGAGGTGATCTGGGCGATCCGGACCACCTCACCGGCGCGCACCTACGGCGGCGGGGACGCCGACGCCCTGCCGGCGCGGGGCGCCCTCGGCTCGCGGCTGCGGGCGCACGTCGACGCCGGCCGGATCCGGCTGCTTACCGGCTTCTCCGTACACGCACTCACCCCGACCGACGGCCGGGTGACCGTGGCGGTGCGGCATGCCGAGGGCGGCGAGGAGTCGATCACCGTGGACCGCGTCGTCGCGGCCACCGGCTTCCGCCCGGACCACTCCATCGCCGCCGAGCTGCGCCTGGACCTGGACCCCGTCATGGGCGCGACCCGCGCCCTGGCGCCGCTGATCGACCCGAACGAGCACTCGTGCGGCACGGTGCCCCCACACGGCGTGGACGAGCTGTCCCACCCGGAGGCCGGCTATTACGCGGTCGGCATGAAGTCCTACGGCCGGGCGCCGACGTTCCTCATGGCCACCGGCTACGAGCAGGTCCGCTCCGTCGTCGCCGCTCTGGCCGGCGACTGGCAGGCGGCCCGTGACGTGCAGCTCGACCTGCCCGAGACCGGGGTCTGCAACAGCAACCCCGACGACTCCGCCAGCGGCGACAGCTGCTGCGGGCCGGCCCCGACCGCCGAGCCGGCAGCGCGTGGGCTCGCCACCGGCATCTCCGGTGGCCTGCTCGCCGCACCCTTGAACCTGGTCACCCTCGACGCCGCTCCCGCCGGCGGCCAGACCGGCGGCTGCTGCGGCAGCTGATGACCACCCCCACGATGGTGCCCGCCGACCCCAGGGTCGGCGGGCACCGCGGTTGGCGTGTCGTCGCCGCCCTCGCCATCACCTCGACCATCGGCTACGGCACGCTCTACTACGCCTACGCGGTCCTGCTCAGCCCCATGGCTGCCGGCCTCGGCGCGTCCACCACCGCCGTCACCGGAGCGCTCACCGCCAGCGTCCTGGCCGGCGCCGTCATGGCCATCCCCGTCGGGCGGTGGCTCGACCGCCACGGTGGACGCGCCCTCATGACCGCCGGCTCCCTCACCGCCACCGCACTTCTGATCGCCTGGTCCCAGGTCCAGACCATCGGGCAGTTGTACGCCGTGATGATCGGCATCGGGATCACCGGCGCGATGGTGCTCTACGAACCCGCTTTCGCCGTCATCGTCTCCTGGTTCACCCCCGACCGACGGGCCACCGCCCTGCTCGCCGTCACCGTCGTCGCCGGATTCGCCAGCACCATCTTCATGCCCCTGACCGGCCTCCTGGTCGCCCACTTCGGCTGGCGCGGTGCGCTGCTCGTGCTCGCCGTCATCCACGGCGCGGTGACCGTGCCCCTGCACGCCCTCACCGTCCGCAAACGCCCACCCTCCACAGCACCCACCCCCGCGGCGCGGACCGAGCACACCCAGCACCAGGTCACAGGGGCGCGCACCGCCATGCGCGACCCTCGGTTCTGGATCCTCGCCGCCACCCTCGTCGCCCAGGGCGCCGCCACCAGCACCATCGGCGTTCACCTCATCGGCTACCTGACCAGCCGCGGGCACCCGGCCACCTTCGCCGCCACCGCCGCCGGCCTGCTCGGCGTCCTGTCCGTCACCGGACGACTCGTCCTCACCGGCGCGCGACGCCGGCTCCCGGTCACCACCATCGTCGCCGCCGTCTTCGCCATCCAGGCCGCCGCCGTCTTCGCCATGCCCCTCGCCGCCGGAACCCGGGTGGGCGCCGTCATCGCCATCACCGGATTCGGGCTCGGCTTCGGCATCGCCAGCCTCGCCACCCCCGCCCTGCTCGCCGACCGCTACGCGACCACCGCCTACGCCACCATCGCCGGACGACTGGCCGCCCCCGTCACCACGGCCAAGGCGGTCGCGCCCCTGGCCGCCGCGGCGCTGCTGCACCACGGCGGCTACCACCTCCTGCTGGCCTGCGTCGCCACCGCCTGCCTGCTCGCCGCCGCCGGCATGCTCGCCGTGCGAGGGAACAGCCCGCGCAGCAACGAGCGACGAAGCCAGATCGAGTGACCTCATCAGCGCGGCCGTCCCAGCTGGAGAGGGCCGATATGTGGCGCCACCCGCGTCGGTGCACCCGCGGGCGTGGAGAGACTGCCGGTCAGCGGGAGAAAGCAGGAGGGCAACAGGCGCGAACCGGTGCTGGGCCAGGCGTCTGGGCAGGGCGAACCCTGCCCGGCGCCGCTCGGGCTCCGTGCCACGGCATGCTCAGCCTAGCCGCGAGCCGGGGACGTGCGAGCCGGAACGCACCTTCCGCCGTCGAGACCAGTCCATGTCGCGTGTGAGGGGGCGCACCGGGTACTCCGCTGCGGCCTGTCAGCAGGAGGGCGTCCGGGGCCGACCGCGCCGGGCCGCCGCTTGCCGCTCACCCTGAGGAGCACGTCTGATGAGTATCGCCGAATCGAGGCGCCTCTCGCCGAGAGTCTCCCTGTTCCTGCTCGCCTCGATCCTCGTGTCCTTCGTGGCCGCGTCCGCAGCCCCGACCCCCCTCTACGAGATCTATCGGGCGCGCTGGGACTTGTCGCCGATCGCGACGACGGTGGTGTTCGCCGTCTACGCCGTCGCGGTGCTGGCGTCCCTGCTCACGTTCGGCAAGCTGTCCGACCACGTCGGGCGTCGGCCGGTCCTGCTCGTCACGATCGCGGTCCAGATACTCTCGCTGGTCATCTTCATCCTCGCCAACGGGGTACCCGCCCTGGTGGCGGCCCGCGTCGTACAGGGGCTGGCGACCGGCGCCGCCACCGGCGCCGTCGGTGCCGCCATGCTCGACATCAACCGCGTGCGCGGCACGCTCGCCAACTCGATCACTCCCGGTATCGGTACCGGTATCGGTGCCCTGCTCTCGGCGCTGCTGATCCAGTTCCTGCCCGCGCCGACGCGGCTGGTCTACGTCGTCCTGCTGGTGATCCTGGTGATCCAGGGCCTCGGGGTCGTGCTGATGCGGGAGACGGTCACGCCGATGGCGGGAGCGCTGCAGAGTCTGCGACCGGACATCAGACTGCCGCGCGCCGCGCGCGGTCCGGTCCTGGTCGTCGCTCCGGTGGTCTTCGCCGTCTGGGCGCTGGCCGGCTTCTTCCTCGCGCTCGGCCCGGCGCTCGTGCGCGCCCTCATGAGCACCTCGGTCGTGGTCGGCGGTCTGGTCGTCTTCGTCTTCTCCCTCTTCGGGACCATCACCATCATCCTGCTGCGCAACACCGCCGCACGGACCGTCATGCTCACCGCGATCACCGCACTCATCATCGGCATGATCATCACGGTGGTGTCGGTCACCGCCGAATCCATCCCCGGCTTCTTCGTCGGCCTCGCGTTCGGTGGCGTCGGCTTCGGCGGCGGATTCCAGGGCAGCATCAAAACGGTCATGCCGCTGGTCGAGGCGCACGAACGCGCCAGCGTGCTCTCCCTGCTCTACATCATCTGCTACGTCGGCTTCGGCCTGCCCACCGTCATCGCCGGCTTCCTCGTGGTCTACGGCGGCGGCCTACCGCAGACCGCCAACGAGTACTCCGTCGCCGTCATCCTCCTCGCCCTGGTCGCCCTGCTCGGGCTGCGCGGGGCCGGCAGGGCATCACCCGGCTGACCCACCGGGACGGCCACCATCAACGCTGACGTCGCCACAGCGCCGGCGGCCGGCCTTAGCTGACCGTTAAGTAACGGGCCCCCTCGTTCACCCGGCGGGCAGCGCTGGGCAGACTGGGGCGATGCCCCCCGCCGAGCCGCCCGCGCCCCCCGCCCCCCGCCGTCGTAGCCGAGCACTCGTCGCGGTGGTCGCCGCGCTCGCCGTGGCGGTCGCGGTCGGGGCGTGGTCGCTGCGGGATCGGGTAGGC
>NZ_JAMOKF010000424.1 GCF_023656545.1 Micromonospora phytophila
CCTCGTCGCGGCGCTCGGCGCCGACGGGTTCGCGGCCGCGTACCGGGCCGGGCGCGACCTGGGCCCGGGCGAGGCCCGGGCCCTGGTCCAGTCGTTGGCCGCTACCGGTTGACCGGCCGGTAGGACGCGATGATCACGCCGCTCTTCATGACCCTGGTGTCGGCGAGGGCGAGCGTCGTCGGCACGTCGCCCAGCGGCGAGGTGACCGAGGGGCCGCCCTGGAGCACGGGGTGGATCCAGAACCGGACCTCGTCCACCAGTCCCGCCTCGACCAGGGCGTGGGTGACTACGCCGTAGCCGTACATCAGGATGTCCCTGCCCTCCCGGGCCTTGAGCTTGGTGACCTCCTCGACCAGGTCGCCCTGGAGCACCTCGGTGTTGTTCCACTCCGGGTTCGTCAGGGTGGTCGAGGCCACGTACTTCTTGACGTTGTTGAAGTAGGCCGCGCCGGTGGTCGGGTCGCTCTCGTCCATCTTCGGCCAGGCGGCGGCGAAGCCGTCGTACGTGCGCCGGCCCATCAGCAGCGCGTCGGCCGCCTCCGTCTGCTCGCCGGCGAAGGCGGCGGCCTCGTCGTCGAAGTACGGCGTGGTCCAGGCCGGGTTCTCGATGACGCCGTCGAGGGTGATGTAGGTCGAGTTGATGATCCTGCGCATGGGGTCCTCCTGGGGGTTTTGCGTCCGTCTCGGTGACACCCGGAACACTGCCCGGGCCCGCTTACGGTTCGCTTCAGGTGTGCTTCCCGCCGCCCTGACGGGGGAGAGCGTGAATCATCGACATCGACGAACTTAATTCAGCATGAATGTTGCGGAAGATTATTTTCGCTCGGGCCAACCGGGACTCGTCGCCTTTCGTCCCGCCTCGACGCCCGCTCCCGCGACACCTGCTGCGGCCCCTCGGCGGCGTGCTCTGCAAATCCCAGCCATGGCATTCCTTGCGGCGATCAACCGATTTGGATAATCTCGGAGTCCGCCCTGACCCGGCACTCAGCAATCGTGATTTCGAGCAATTGGTTCCCACCACTTCGGTGACCGGCACGACAATTGCGCTCCCTGCTTCGCCGGCGGTCATCTCATCGACCTTCACTTCTTGGTGCACCAATGAAGGGACGCCATGGACGCTCAGGCTCTGGAGCAGGTGGTCCGGTCGGTGGCCACGGAGGCGCTGAGAAGGATCGGGGCGGACCCGCGCCTGGCGCCCCGCGTCGGCGCGGACGTGGACGCGTTGAGTGTCTGCGTCCACGACATGCTGCACCGCGCTCTGGTCGAGCAGACCTGGCTCGGGCCGCGCATACTCGCCGGGCTGTGCCGCAGGCTCGAACTCACCCAGGAATCCTTCGACCTGCTCGGGCATCACGTCCTGACGGTGCTGCTTCCGCATCAGGTCGGTCCGGACGCCCTCGTCCGGGTCGGCGCGACCCTCAGCGGCGTTCGCTGCTATCTGCCGCTCGCCGCGGCGCCCGCGCCCACGAAGTCACGCAACGTGAGACGCGGCGCCGCCCTGGTGCGTCCCCGAGCGGCGAACCTGCCGCCCGCCTCCCGTCAGCGGCGGTCACCGCCCGGTCATCTGCCCATGCCGCCGACCTGGACCTGCACCGGATGCGGGCAGGACTGGCCGTGTGTCACCAAGCAGAGTCAGCTTCTGGTGGAGTTCGGCGGTCCCCGCGTCGCCCTCGCCGTCTATCTGGGCTCCTGCCTCAGCGCGGCGTTGCAGGACCTGCCCGCGCTGTCGGTCGGTCACGCCCAGGCTCGATTTCTCGGCTGGCTGCCCAAATCGAGATTCTTCTGATCCGTCGGACGGGGAGGCGGTTCGACCGGACGAAGCGACGCCAGCACCCCGGTCCGGGTGCTGGCGTCGGCGAAGCCGGTCAGCTCTTGGCTTCCCGCTTCGCCAGCTGCGGTTCGGCGCCCTTGCCGACCTTGCGCAGGGCCTGACGCAGCTGGTCCTCGGTCATCTTCGAGTTGCCCTCGATGCCCGCGTTGTGGGCCTGCTGACGCAGGTCGTGGAGCTTTTCCCGATCGGCCATGTCACCCTCCCCGTGAGAATTCGACGCCAGCAACCGCCTCGCGTCGTCGTTCCGCGATGGCTTCCCGGGGTCCTGTCGGGCAAACCCCACCGGTCCACCCCGGCGTGCCGTTCACGAGCCCGGCCACGGTGCCTCAGGGCGCGCGGGGCACGGGCTCGGCGAGGGCTCGGAGATCGGTCGGCAGTTGCGACATCGCATCCTCGAACTCCCGGTGCCCGACCACCCGGTGCAGGGTCTGCAGGACGGCGCGGACCCCGCGCTCCGCGATCCCGCGCTCGACCCCCGCGCGCTCCGCCACCCGCCGCAGGAATTCGTCGTACGCGAACGCCTCCGGGTCCTCCCTGCCCTTGACCAGGAACGGGCGCAGTTCGTCCGCCATGTGGTCGGCCAGGTCGGCCGCCTCCCCGCCGCTGATCCGCTCCGCGAGGGTGCCGAGAGTGGCCTGGGTCAGGGACCGCGCCGTCTCCGGCGTGACGCCTGCCCGTGCGGCCACCTTTTCGAAGAACTTCAGCTCCACCATGCCCGTCCTCCCGTCTCGGAGGCAGCGTGGCTACCCGCCACGACCAGCCACAAACGACGGGCCCACCTGGCCCGGGCCGGAGATGGCGGGGCGCGACGTGCCCGGGGCCGCGCCGAGGGCGGGGGAGGGGTGTGGGTCGGCGGTCAGGGGGTAACGCGACGACCGGTCTCCGAACGCCGAGAGGATGTCGCCGTGATGCCGAGCAGGACCGGTCGGAATGCGGGCGGCGGAACCCGACCCGTCCGGCCCGGGAGCCGACCCCTGGCGAGGCTCGGCGCCCCACCCGTCCGGGCCGAGCGCCGACCCCTGACGAGGGTCGCGACGGCCGGTGTTGCGGCGCACGTCTTCTTCGAGCTTGGCGCGGGGGTCGGCATGCCGGCGGCGTCGATCCTGGGTCCGGTGCCCGCCGCGGGGCTGTGGGCCCTGGGCACCGGGGCGGTCTGGCGGGCGGCGGGCACCCGCCCAGCGTCCGGCGACGCCGCCCTCGCCGTCTGCAACGGCATCGGCCTGGCCGCGGTGATCGCTCACCTCCGAGGGTGGCCGCGCCGGCGCAACCGTCTCGGCCTGCCGTGGCTGCGCGAGTGCGAGGGGCTGGGGCCGGAACTCATGCCGTTCTACAACCCGATCCTGTACGTCTCCGGAGCCGCCGCGCTCGCCGCGCTCGTGCGGGAGAACCGTTCGGCGCCGCGCTGGCTTCCGCTGCTGACGCTCGGGCTCGTGCCGGTGCTCATCGTGGCGCAACACGCCGAGCACTGGCGGCTCAGGGAGCTGGCCCGTCGGCGGCCGGGTTGGTGGAACCGCCGGCTGCGGTGACGGCGCTGATGCCCGGTGCCTGGGCGATCCGGTCACTAAGCGTGGCTTATGGCGGTATTTGCCGGAATCTCCGCGTCCCGCCCGGCGGCTGGTTACCGTGAGGTCGCGGTGCGGGTCCCCGCGCGACTCACGACCCTCACTCGAGGGTCGTCCAGGAGGTCACGGCCATGGATGTGATCGAACTTTCGCGATTCCAGTTCGCGTCCACGAGCATCTTCCACTCACTGATGAACGTCTTCTTCAGAACCACACATCGATAGTCAACAATCAACGTGACACCGCGCCCGTTGCCGGGGTGGCGGTTCAGGACCGCCCGAGGCGGGGCGCGACCGGGCGGACCTCCACCGGGGCGCCCGGCCCGCCCCCGGCGCGCGACCGGTACGCCGGTACGCCGACGCAGGTGAAGAGCAACGCCGCGAGGTCGTCCGGCTCGGCCAGCAGGTGCGGGACCTCCGAGTCGACGAAGGTCATCCCGGACGCGCCCGCACCCAGGGCGTACGCCGCCAGGTGCAGCCGCCCCTCGACCAGCCCGGCGGCGAGCTGGGCGTCGCGGTAGCCGCGGTCGTCCAGCGTCGACAGCGGCGTGGCCGCGATGACGACGTACGCCGCGTCGCCGG
>NZ_JAMOKF010000425.1 GCF_023656545.1 Micromonospora phytophila
CTGCTCGGCCCGTCCGGCGCGGGCAAGTCGAGCCTGGTCAACGCCCTGGCCGGAGCGGTGGTGATGCCGACACAGGCGATCCGCCGCGTCGACGGCAAGGGCCGGCACACCACCACCTGGCGCGCGCTGGTCCCGGTGCCCGGCGGTGGCGCCGTGCTGGACACCCCGGGCGTACGGGCCGTCGGCCTGCTGGACGGCTCGGCCGGGCTGGACCGGGCGTTCGCCGACATCACCGAGCTCGCCACCGGCTGCCGGTACGGCGACTGCGGGCACGACGGGGAGCCCGGCTGCGCCGTGCGGGAGGCGTTGGAAACCGGTGAGCTCCCCACCCGGCGCTGGGAGAGCTGGCGCCGGTTGCAGCGGGAGGTGGAGTACGAGAGCCGGCGGCGGGAGAC
The DNA here is from genome assembly GCF_023656545.1 of Micromonospora phytophila. Classification (GTDB taxonomy): domain Bacteria; phylum Actinomycetota; class Actinomycetes; order Mycobacteriales; family Micromonosporaceae; genus Micromonospora; species Micromonospora phytophila. The sequence goes on from NZ_JAMOKF010000425.1 coordinate 396, forward strand.
ACGGCTGGCCGCCGAGCGGCGGGGTGGCTGGCGCTCGGCCCGTCGCCGAGCGGCACGTCCCTGACCGCCCTCCGGGGGTCACGTCCCTGACCGTCTGCGCGTCACGGCCTGACCGTCTTCCCGGGGTCACGGCTCGACCGTGTTCCGCACGTGACGTCCCTGACCGTTCCAGCCGTCGGGTTCCTGACCCGATCCCCGTTGTTGGGGCCCGGACGGGCTGGTCACCGACCTGCCCGTCCGGGCCCGCCCGACCGCGGTGAGCTGGGGGAATGTGCCGGCAAGGGAAAGTGTCGTACCTCGGGGCTAGAGTTGCCGAGGCGTGTTTCCTGCGCCCTCACAACCGCTCGGATCAGCCTGAGAGCGGACAGATCCTCCTCATCTTCTTCACCCGGGAGTACACGGACAGTGGCCGACCGACTGATCATCCGTGGCGCGCGCGAGCACAACCTGCGTGACGTCAGTCTCGACCTGCCCCGGGACGCCCTGATCGTGTTCACCGGGCTCTCCGGGTCGGGCAAGTCGAGCCTGGCCTTCGACACGATCTTCGCGGAGGGGCAGCGGCGCTACGTCGAGTCGCTCTCCTCGTACGCCCGGCAGTTCCTGGGCCAGATGGACAAGCCGGACGTCGACTTCATCGAGGGCCTCAGCCCGGCCGTGTCCATCGACCAGAAGTCCACCTCGCGCAACCCGCGCTCGACGGTGGGCACCATCACCGAGGTCTACGACTACCTCCGGCTGCTCTTCGCCCGCATCGGCGAGCCGCACTGCCCGGTCTGCGGCGAGCGGATCTCCCGGCAGAGCCCGCAGCAGATCGTCGACCGGGTGCTGGCGATGACCGAGGGCACGAAGTTCATGGTCCTGGCCCCGGTGATCCGTGGCCGCAAGGGCGAGTACGTCGACCTCTTCGCCGAGCTCCAGGCCAAGGGCTACGCCCGGGCCCGGGTCGACGGCGTGGTGCACGCGCTGACCGAGCCGCCGAAGCTCAAGAAGCAGGAGAAGCACACCATCGAGGTGGTGATCGACCGGCTCACCGTCAAGGCCAGCGCCAAGCAGCGGCTGACCGACTCCGTCGAGGCCGCCCTCGGCCTCTCCGGCGGGCTGGTGCTGCTCGACTTCGTCGACCTGGCCGAGGACGACCCGGACCGCGAGCGTCGCTACTCCGAGCACCTCGCCTGCCCCAACGACCACCCCCTGGCCATCGAGGACCTCGAACCCCGGGTCTTCTCCTTCAACGCGCCCTACGGCGCCTGCCCGGAGTGCACCGGCCTGGGCACCAAGAAGGAGGTCGACCCGGAGCTGCTCGTCCCCGACCCGGAGCGCACGCTGCGCGAGGGCGCGATCCAGCCCTGGGCCTCCGGGCACAACCTCGAATACTTCCTCCGCCTCCTGGAGGCCCTCGGCGAGGCCGAGCACTTCGACGTCGACACCCCCTGGCGGGCGCTGCCGTCGCGGGCGCAGAAGACGATCCTGCACGGCTCCGACGACCAGGTGCACGTGCGCTACCGCAACAAGTACGGCCGCGAGCGCTCCTACTACACCGGCTTCGAGGGCGTGGTGCAGTGGATCGAGCGCCGGCACTCCGACACCGAGTCGGAGTGGTCGCGGGACAAGTACGAGGGCTACATGCGCGACGTGCCCTGCGCGGCCTGCGGCGGCGCCCGGCTCAAGCCCGAGGTGCTCGCGGTGACCCTCGCCGGCAAGAGCATCGCCGAGGTCTGCAACCTGTCGGTGGGCGAGGCCGCCGACCTGCTCGCCAGCATCGAGCTCACCGACCGGCAGAAGATGATCGCCGAGCGGGTGCTCAAGGAGATCAACGCCCGGCTGAAGTTCCTGCTCGACGTCGGTCTCGACTACCTCTCCCTGGACCGCCCGGCCGGCACCCTCTCCGGCGGCGAGGCGCAGCGCATCCGGCTCGCCACCCAGATCGGCTCCGGCCTGGTCGGCGTGCTCTACGTGCTCGACGAGCCGTCGATCGGCCTGCACCAGCGGGACAACCACCGGTTGATCGAGACCCTGCTGCGGCTGCGCGGCCTGGGCAACACGCTGATCGTGGTGGAGCACGACGAGGACACCATCCGGGTCGCCGACTGGATCGTCGACATCGGCCCGGGCGCGGGCGAGCACGGCGGCGAGATCGTGCACAGCGGCTCCGTGCCGGCGCTGCTGGAGAACCCGAAGTCGGTCACCGGGGCGTACCTCTCCGGCCGCAAGGCGATCCCGACGCCGGCGCGGCGCCGCCCGCAGACCGCGGAACGGGAGCTGGTGGTGCACGGCGCGCGCGAGCACAACCTGCGCAACCTGACCGTCGGCTTCCCGCTGGGCCAGCTCATCGCGGTCACCGGGGTCAGCGGCTCCGGCAAGTCGACGCTGGTCAACGACATCCTCTACGCCGTGCTGGCCAACCAGATCAACGGCGCCCGGCTGGTGCCGGGCCGGCACACCCGGGTCAGCGGCCTGGAGCACGTCGACAAGGTCGTCGGCGTCGACCAGTCGCCGATCGGCCGGACGCCGCGGTCCAACGCGGCTACCTACACCGGGGTCTGGGACCACGTCCGCAAGCTCTTCGCCGAGACCACCGAGGCCAAGGTCCGCGGTTACGGCCCGGGGCGGTTCTCGTTCAACGTCAAGGGCGGTCGCTGCGAGGCGTGCTCCGGCGACGGCACCATCAAGATCGAGATGAACTTCCTGCCCGACGTGTACGTCCCGTGCGAGGTCTGCAAGGGTGCCCGCTACAACCGGGAGACCCTCGAGGTGCACTACAAGGGCAAGACCGTCTCCGACGTGCTGGAGATGCCGATCGAGGAGGCGGCCGAGTTCTTCTCGGCCATCCCGGCCATCCACCGGCACCTCAAGACGCTGGTCGACGTCGGCCTGGGCTACGTCCGGCTCGGGCAGCCCGCCCCGACCCTCTCCGGCGGCGAGGCGCAGCGGGTCAAGCTCGCCTCCGAGTTGCAGAAGCGCTCCACCGGCCGGACGGTCTACGTCCTCGACGAGCCGACCACCGGCCTGCACTTCGAGGACATCCGCAAGCTGCTGATGGTGCTGGAGGGCCTGGTCGACAAGGGCAACACGGTGATCACCATCGAGCACAACCTCGACGTCATCAAGACGGCCGACTGGCTCATCGACATGGGTCCCGAGGGCGGCCACCGGGGCGGCGCGGTGCTCGCCACCGGCACGCCCGAGGAGGTCGCCGAGGTGCCCGAGAGCCACACCGGGCAGTTCCTGCGCCAGGTGCTCAAGCTCGACGGCGAGGCGAAGGGCGCGGCGGCGGCCACCTCCCGGGCGGCCAAGGCCAACGGCACGAAGTCCCGGGCCCGCAAGGTCCCGGCCGCGGCCCGCTGACGCCACGAGCGGCGCTGCCCCCGGGCGGGTCCTCGGGCCCGTCCCGGGCGCCGCGTGGTCGCCGATCGGGTGAACCGTCGGGCACAGTGATCCGTGTACCCGAGTGTGGCCGCGGATCATGACTGGCGGCGGCAGCCGAGAGAGAGGCGAGGCATGAGTGACGATCAGGTGCTGACCGGGCCGGCTGCGCAGACGCGCCGGGCCCTGCTCACCGGCGCGGGCGCGCTCG
>NZ_JAMOKF010000426.1 GCF_023656545.1 Micromonospora phytophila
CGGTCCGTCAGGGGGCCCGCCGCACGTCGACGACCAGGCCGCTGGCCGGGCGGGTCGGAATGCGGTGCAGCGGGATGTGGAGGTCCTGCTCGGGCACGTCGTGGTCGAGCCGGGCCAGCCGCACGGCCAGCGCCCGCAGCAGGGCCACGGTGCTCAGCTCGCCCGGGCAACGGTGCCCGGTGCGCGGATCACCACCGCCCTGCGGCACCAGCTCGAACGGGCCGATCTCCCGACCGACGAACCGGTCCGGGTCGAAGCGGTACGGCTCCGGCCAGAGCCGGGGGTCGTGGTTCTGCCCGTACAGGTCGAGCAGCACCATGGTGCCGGCGGGGATCCGTACGCCGCCCCACTCCACCTGGGTCACCGCCCGACCGCCCACGAACGGGGCGAACGGATAGAACCGGCGGACCTCGTGGGCGAAGGCCTCGGTGAACGCCGGATCGGCGGCGCGCAGCCGCTCGCGCTGCTCCGGCCAGCGGTGCAGGGCGTGGCCGGTGAACGCCACGAACCACGTCACCGCGACCGTAGGACGGATGATGTTGAGCAGCTCCACGGCGGCCGTACGCGGGTCGAGCGGCCGGCCGTGGGCGTCCCGGTGCCGGGCCACCGCCGCGACCGCCGACTCCTCCGGCACGGCGACCGCACCCCGGCGTACGCCGTCCACCAGGTCGGCGAGCCACGCCTCCCGCCGCCCCCGGGCCCGGCGGGCCCGCCAGTGCCGGGGGCCGGCGGTGGCGAAGCCGTCCACCATGGCGACCAGGTCGGCGGCGACCTCGGGTACCTCGTCGCGGTCCAGCGGGACGCCGGTCCAGTCGCAGACCGCCCGGGTCAGCACCCGCGCGGTCTCGTCGAAGAGCACCACCGGCCCCCGGGCCGCCCACGATCGGGCGGCCTCGTCCCACGCCGCCCCGGCCCGGTCGACCAGGTCGTCGACCCCGCCGCCGGTCAGCAGCCCCACGAACATCGCCTTGCGGACCCGGTGCGCCTCGCCGTCGAGGGTGTGCACGGCGCCCTTGCCGAACAGGGTGCCGCGCGCCGCTTCGGGGATCGCACCGTGCCGGCGGATGTGTCGCTCGTCGTAGAAGAACCGGGCCGCGTCCGGCCCGTGCAACGCCACCGCCCGCTGGCCCATCAGCCGGGTGCGCAGGGCGTCGGCGCCGCAGCGGCGCAGCCGGTTGGGTAACCAGGCGTAGCCCTCCAGGGCCAGCGGCAGGGTGTTGTCGAGGCGGGTCGCGAGGTCGGCCGGCATAGGTTCAGTCCTGCCCGTCTGGACGGGCGGCAAACAACCCGTCCGTGTGGTGTGGCGGCGCGGCGCCGGTCAGGACGAGCGCCGGCCCCTGGTCCGCAGCGCGTCCTCGCTTCGCGGGCCGATGTCGGCGTCGTCGGGAAAGGACCGCCGCGACGGCGCGGGGTCCGGTGGCGCGCCCGGCCCGGCCTCGGGGATACGCGACGGTTCGACCGAGCCGATGCTGTGCCGGCCGGCGGGGTGCGCCGGGTCCGACCGGACGTCCGCGGCCCGGCGATCCCCGCGCCGGCCCTCCGGTACTGCGGTCTCCTCGCTGCCCTCGTCCATCGGGTCGTGCTCGCCGGTCCCCCAGGGCGGGTCGGCGTCGAACCCGTCCCTGGTGACCCACGGCTCGACCGTCTCCGGTGACGACCGGTCTCCGCTGCGTCCGTCTCCTGGCACCATGCTCACCTCGCTGATCGGTCCGCCGGTACCCGCCCCGCTTGCCCGTCGGGGAGCGGCTCATGCCTCTCGCGGGGGCGTCGCGTCCCACCCGGCGGCACGATCGGTCGTGGGTGGGCACGGCGAGCGGCGCCCCGTCGCGAGGGCTCGGCGGGGCGCCGCGCGGTCGTCGCCGCGGTCAGCGGCCGGACCAGGACATCCGCTTCCTGTTCCTGGCGGCGCTCATCGCCGCGATCCGGCCGATGCCCTTCGGTGAGCCCGCCATCCCGACCCGGCCGAGCATGCCCCGGAACACCTCGCCGGGCTTCTGCTGCTCGCCCATGTACGCGGTGACCACGATCAGCGCGCCGGTCAGGGCCGGAATCGCCCACTGGAGCGCCTTCATCTGCCGTTGGCAGGACGCCACGTTCGACGGCGTCTGCCCGTTCGGCTCCGTCGTCCCCTCGACCGGGGCGTTGCCCGCCTTCTCGAGCTTCATCCCGAGCAGCCGGCTGTAGCCGGTCACCGCCAGGGCGCTGACCGTCAGCGCGGTCTTCACCGTGCTGGCCCGGCCCACGCCCGCCTGGGCGACCACCCGTGGGCTCTCCGTCACCAGTTCGCCCACCGCGCCCGCGAGGTGGGCGCCGATCGCCGCGGCGTTCACCGGGGTCCACCGGGCCCACCCCGCCGAGGCCATCGGCAACCGCTGGGTCGAGTCGTTCATCCGTGCCGCCGCGCCGTTGACGCCGAACGCTCCCATCAGGGAGCCTCCGAACCAGGCCGCCAGGCCCAGGTCGTGCATGGAGCGCAGTGCGGTATGCCGTTCGGTCATGTGATCCCCTTCCACCGTGTTCGGGCGCAGCGGCATACCCATCGCCCGGTCGGCTAATCCCGCACCTCACCTGCTGATACGACGCGGGGACGTGGATTCGGGCGGAGACCGGCACCGGCGGGGTCGGCCGGGACAGCCGGTGGCGCCCGAGAGGAGTCGGCGGGGGCCTGGCGGGTAGATCGCCGGACGGAGGATCCGAGCGAGAGGGGAACCCGATGTCGCAGCCCGAGGAGAGCCGGGAGAAGACCGCCTCGACCGACGCCGTGCTGATGCACCCGGACAACGACCCGCGCAAGAGGACCGCCGAGGTGCCGCCCCGGGCCGAGCACGGCGAGATCCGGGTGGAGAGCGACCGCGGGATGGTGCCGATCGACACGGACGAGTGAGCGTGCGGTCGGGCGGCGGTCGCGCGCCGCCCGACCGACGCGGGGCGGTGCGGGCCGAGCGTTCAGCGACGCGCTCCTGGCCGAGCTGGCCGCGGAACCGACGGACGACATCGCCCTGCTGGTGTGCCGGCTCGACGACTGAGCGCGGGTCAGCGGGTCACCGGGCCGGCGGGTCAGCGGGCCGGCAGGTCGGCGGCGAAGCGGGCCACCCGCGCCGCCAGCGGCGCGGACGCGCGTACCCAGGTGAAGTGGTCCAGCCGGGCGCCGGCCTGCGCCGCGGTGTAGCGCTCGCGCGTGACGGGTGCCGCGGCGAGCTTGCCGCACAGGTGGTCGAGCGTCTGGTGGGGCGTGTACTGGTCGTCGTCCACGCTAACCGCGAGCACGGGGGTGCGTACCGCGCGCACGGCGGCCTCCGCGTCCACCCCGTCCAGCCGGGGGAAGCGGCCGGTCCGCGCGGTGTACGCCCAGTCCCGGATCACCCCGCGGGCCTGCCGTCCGCCGAAGCCCCAGCCCGGCCAGACGCCGAGCAGCGCGGCCGCGGCCGCGATCCCCTGGGTGTACGGCAGGACGGCGTAGCCGCGCAGGCCCGGGTAGCCGCGCCACCAGGGCACGCCGACGGCGACCAGCGCCAGGCCGTCGACCTCGTGGTCACCGTGCAGGGCGAGGTGCAGCAGCGCCGCCTGCCCGCCGAGGGAGTGCCCGAGCAGCAGGGTCCGGCGCCCGTCCCGCCGGGGCTTGAGCGCCGCCAGCACCGCGCCGACGTCGGCAGCCAGCTCCGGGTAGCCGTACCGGCAGGCGCGGCTCGGACGCGGGGTGCTCTCGCCGGTGCCGCGCAGGTCGGCCACGGCGACGGCCAGGCCTGCGGTGCGCAGGGCGGCGGCGAACGGCCGGTAGTAGCGGGCCCGCACCCCCATCGCCGGGGTGACGAGCACCAGCGGGGCGTCCGTCACGCCGTCCGGTTCCGGGTACACCTGGAGGCCGAGCCGCGCCCCGTCGACCTCGACGAACTCCTGCCGGTATTCCCCCGTCGCGTCCACCGACCCAGGCTACGGCCCGGGGCTACCGGCAGGTAACCGCTG
>NZ_JAMOKF010000427.1 GCF_023656545.1 Micromonospora phytophila
ACCCACCAGCCCGGCACCGGCGCGCACGAGCACGGCGCGGACCAGGGCGCCGCGGCGGAGGCGGGCGGCCTCGCGGTCAGCGCGGCCGGCTACACGCTGACCCCGGTCGCCGCCGGGTTCGCCGCCGGGCGTCCGGGCGAGCTGCGCTTCCAGGTCCGGGACGTGCAACGTCGGCCGGTCACCCGGTTCGCCGTGGTGCACGACAAGCCGATGCACCTCGTCGTGGTGCGCCGCGACCTGACCGGTTACCAGCACCTGCACCCGACGATGGCGGCGGACGGCACCTGGTCGGTGCCGCTGACCCTGCCGGAGCCCGGCGTCTGGCGCGCGTACGCGGACTTCGCCGCGCTGGCCGACGACGGCCGGCAGACGGCGGTGACCCTCGGGGTCGACCTGGTCGCGCCCGGCACCTACCAGCCGCGGCCGTTGCCGGCGGCGGCCACCACCGCCACGGTCGACGGGTTCACCGTCGACTACCGGGGCACCCCGCAGGCCGGCCTGACCGTGCCGCTGACCTTCCGCGTCGCCGCCGCCGGCGGCGGCACCCCCGCGCTGGAGCCCCACCTCGGCGCGTACGGGCACCTGGTCGCGCTGCGCGAGGGCGACCTGGGCTACCTGCACGTTCATCCCGAGCCGGAGTTGGCCGACGGCGCGGTGACCTTCTGGCTGACCGTCCCCGGCCCCGGCCGGTACCGGCTCTTCCTGGACTTCCGGGTGGCCGGGGTGGTGCGGACCGCCGAGTTCACCGTCACCGTCCCCTGACCCGGGGCCGGACGACCGCGTCCCCTGACTCGGGGCCGGACGACCGCTCGGGCGGTCAGCCGGCGCGACGGACCGGCCGACGGGCCAGGTAGCGCAGCAGATCGCGGATGTGGTGCTTCTCCTCGGCGGGGACGGTCGGGTCGGCCAGCCGTTGCAGGATCACCCGGATGTCCGCCTCCACCGGGCCGTCGTCGACCCGCCGACGGGGCGTCGGGCCGGCGTCCGGCAGGCCGAGCGCGCGGAACGCGGCCGCGACCGGCAGGTCCAGCGCGGCGCAGAACCCCCGCACCTTGGCCAGCTCCGGGTAGTCCTGCCAGTCACCGGCGAGCCAGCGGAAGACCGTGGAGCGGCCGACGCCGGTGTGGGACGCCAGGTCGGTGACGGTCCAGCCACGCTCGTCCCGGGCGTCGTCGATGGCCCGCCGCACGAAGCGGGCGAACGCCATCTGCGGTGATACCTCTACCGAACCCATCCGTGCGGGTCTTCCCTCCCGGCCGGCACCCGGCGGTGCGTCTCCGAGGGTAGTACGGAAAGGGAGGGAAACAATTGACTGACCGACCAGACCGTCCCGTGGACGGGATTTCGAGTCGGATCAATGGTGCGAATGGCGCAGTGACCAAGCGATGGTTGTCTCTCTCCAACTAAAATCGGCGTTCGTCCGCTGACCGGTGCGGACCCCGCCCGCGCGCGTCGCGCCGGAGCACCGCCGAGGAGCGCCATGGCCGACCCCGACCGTTCGCAGCCGCACCGCCCGGGTGCGGTGAGTCTCTTCTTCGTCGCCAAGGCCGGCGTCTTCGCGTTCGGCTTCTGGATCTGGCTGCTGATCCTCGTGCTGCGCGGCGGGCAGGCCTCCGGCCTGCACGTGCTGGCCGCCGCGGGCGCGATCACCACCACCGGAGTCGGCGTGGTGCTGGGTGCGCGGCTGGCCCTGCAACGCAGCGTCGCCGACCGGCACGCCGAGCTGAAGAGGCTGCTCGTCGACATCTCCTGGAACGCCTTCGCGGCCGCTGGCAACGCCGAGCACCGGGGCAAGGTGGTGCCGTTCCCGACCGCGCCGTCGGAGAGCGAGCGGGTGTCGCCGCGGGGGACCAACGGCGAGCGCCGCCGTTAGCCCGCCTGCACCCCGTCGTCCGGCATGTCACCCGGCTCGCCGCCGGTCGTGGTCGCCGCTGGCGTGGCGTCGCCGGTCGTGGTCGCCGACGGCGTGTCACCGGGCCCGTTGCCGGTCGTGGTCGCCTCGAGGAGCGTCTCCAGCCGGGGGGTGATCCGCCACTGGCCGACCAGCTCCCGGTAGTCCGCCCGTTGGTCGGCGGTCGGCGCGGTGCCGGTGTGCCGGGCGCGGATCAAGAGGTTGCGTGGGGTGTGCTGGGAGTCGACGAACTCCACCACCTCGGCCCGGTAGCCGTGCAGGCGGAGCAGCCCGGCCCGCAGCGCGTCGGTGAGGACGTCCGCGAAGCGCTCGCGGAGGATGCCCTGCCGGGTCAGCAGCTCGTACGGGGCCGGGGCGGGCTGCGTCCGGAGTTGAGCGGCGACGTCGTGGTGGCAGCAGGGGGCGGCGAGCACCCAGCGGGCCCGCCAGCGCACCGCCCGGGCCAGCGCCTCGTCGGTGGCGGTGTCGCAGGCGTGCAGGGCGAGCACCAGGTCGGGGGCGGGCTCGACGACGGCGTCGGCGATCGTCCCGGCCACGAAGCGCACCCGGTCGGCCCAGCCGAGTCGCTCGGCCAGCTCGGTGTTGCGCCGGCGCTGGTCCTCCCGCACGTCCACGCCGACCAGTTCGACGTCGAGCCCCCGCTGCGCCAGCCACCGGTACGCGGCGAAGGTCAGGTACGCGTTCCCGCACCCCAGGTCGACAACCCGCAGCGGGCCGGTGAGGTCGTCGGGCAGGGTCGCCGCCAGCGCGCGCAGGAACGCGTCCACCTGCCGCCGCTTGGCGGCCGAGCCGCCGATCTCGGCGAAGATCGGATCGCCGGGGTCCAGCAGGTACTCCTTGGCCCGGTCGTGCCCACCCGGCTCGACCGCGGGCCGGACGGCGGCGGCCCGGTGCACCTGCGCCTCACCCGACTTGGTCACCCGCAGTTGCAGCGTCGCGTCGGCGGTCTCCACGTGCCAGTTGCCGAACGGCTCGGCGAGCAGCGCGTCCACCGCCGTTTCCGCCTCCGATCCCGGGGCGACGTTGCGGGTGTACGGCCGGGCGCCGTCGGAGGTGGAGATCTGCAACCGTGCTCCGGCCTTGAGGGCGACCGGTCGCAGTTCGGCCCGGACCACCGTGGGGCGGTGGCCGCGCCGGCGCCCGGCGGCGACCGCCCGGGTCAGCGCGGGGTCGAGCAGCAGTGCCCGGACCTCGGTCAGGGCGGCGTCCAACGATTCGGGCATTGCTCCATCTTCCTCGTCCACCGGCGGCCACGTCGCACGGGCCGGTGCCGGATGTCCTGCGTCAATTCCTCGGGCTCCGCCCTGCGGGCGGGCTCACTGTCGGCCGTCGCCGGCCCTTCGCCGGCCGTAAGCCGACCCCTTCGTCGGCCCGCTTGCGGCCCCTCGGCCGGTTTGCGTACCGCCGCCCCGCTTGCGGCCCCCTCGCCCCGCTTGCGGCCCCCTCGCCCCGCTTGCGGACCGGCGCCCCGCTTGCGGCCCCTCGGCCCGTTTGCGGACCGCCGGCCCGTCTGCGGCCGTCGGCCCCGTCTGCGGCCGTCTGCCCTGTCTGCGGCCCGCCTGGCGGTCTGCGGACGGTCTGCGGGCCGTCGGTGGGCGTCTGAAGCGCTCAGCGCCGCCTGCACCCGGCCAGCCGCCGTCCTGCCGGCCCTGCGCAGCATCTGGAACTGTTCCGCGCCGCGCCCTTTGCTCTGCACCCACCCATGCACCGGTCACGCTTCGCAGCCGTCGCGCATTTGGGTGCAGAGCAAAGGAGGCGTGTCGCCTCTGTGGGTGCAGAGCAAAGGAGGTGGGGCGGGGTCGGTTCCACGTCGCCGTGCGGGTGCGATCAGGTGCCACGGCCGGCCGGCCGACCGGCAGCGGCCGGGCCGGAATGGCGACGTCCCCCGGACCGGGGAACCGGTACGGGGGACGTCGAGTGTCGCTGTCGTCAGTCGGCGGTCGCCTCGGCCGGCGTACCGGCGGCGGAGCCACCACCACGACGGCGCCGGCGGCGGCGGGGCTTGGCAGCCTCGCCCTCGGCGG
>NZ_JAMOKF010000428.1 GCF_023656545.1 Micromonospora phytophila
GCGGCGCCCGCCGTGGCGTCCGGGTCGCCGGCCCAGCCGGTCAGGTCGGAGCGCCGCTCCGGACGCCCGTCGGTGGCGTCGGGCGGCAGCACGGTCGCGCCGCCGGTCCGCCCGGGGTCGTCGTCGGTCGGGATCTCGTCGTGGCCGGCCCGGTGGAACCCGGCGGTGGGGTCGGCCCGCCGTCCCTCCCGCGGCCCGTCGACGGCGCCGTCGCCGGGGCGGGCGGTCGATTCCGTACGCGGGTCGGGCTCGTCCTCCGGGTAGGGGCTGGCCAGCGCGGACGCGGCCACCGCGCCACCGACGGTGGTGGCGCCGAAGGCGGTCGGCACCGGGCCCGGCTCGTGGAACTCCGGCCGCCGGCCGTCATTGTCCCGGCCGTCCGTCCGCTCGTCGGCGTCCCGGTCGTCCGAGGTCCGCTCGCCGGCGACCGCCGGGTCGTCGAACGTGCCCCGGTCGTCCAGCGCGTCCTCGGGCACGTCGGCCCGACCGACCCGGTCCTCGGGCGGCGGTACCCGCACCGGGGCGGAGCGGACGGCCTCGGGGTGCTCTTCCTGGCGCATGGTGATCTCCTCAGCGGCTCGTGACGTCATGCGGGCTGTCCGGCTTTCGCTGCTCGGGCGGCCGGTGCCCGACCGGCTCCTCGCCGAGCAGGTCGGCGAAGAGAGCGCGGTAGTGCACGACGGCCTGGCGCAGTTCCTCGGTGCTGGCCTCGCCCCGGGAGTTGCGCAGGTGGATCTCGTGGGCGTCCCGGTAGTGGGTCAGCGTGCGGGCGTGCTCGACCGAGAGGTGGGCGATCTGGTCGGAGAAGTCACCGGTGGGGTAGCCGCGTTCGGCGATGAGCCGGGTGACCAGTTCGTCCGCGTCGCCCACGGTCTCGGCGGGGGAGTCGACGAAGCGGACCTGGAGTTCCTCCCAGGCGGCGGCGTAGCGGGCCCGGGACTCGGGGGCGAGGGACGTGAGCGTGAGTTCGGCGTGGCGGCGTTCGCGGTCCCGCAGCTCCCGCTCGGCGGCGGCACGGTTGTCCTGTTCGGCGAGCGCGTGGTCGTACTCCGGACCGAACCGGGACCGCAGTGCCCGGCGGCGGGCGTACGACCGGGCGGCCACGGCCAGCGCCGCGATCACCAGCACGACGAGAACTATGACGATTACCTGCGTGGGCGACATGGCTCCTCCTTCGCCGCTGGTATTCCCTCAGCTTGCTGATCGCCAATCCCTATCCGGGGCACTTTCCTCGGCAACGCTGAAACCTCCCTCGCCGACGACGAGAGCCACAGGGCGGCATCGGGGCAAAGACTTGACTCATTCCAGAAAGTGCGCTCGGGTGGGTTGACGCCGGTCGAGTCCGACCCCGAACGCCTCCGGACACCCGCCGCATCCCGAAGAACCACCGGACGATGCGCGGCTCCGGGGTGAACACCTACCGCCTGGTCGACGCCGAGGGCGAGGGTGTGCTGGTCAAGTTCCACTGGATGACCCGGCAGGGCGAGCACAACCTGACGAGTCCTACCGGGAGTACCGCCCGTTCGTCTCCGGTCAGGTCATGAAGGCCCCGATCGAGCGGCAGAACAACTACGCCCAGGCCGGTCGCCGGTTCCGCGAGATGGCCGACTGGGAGCGGGCCGACCTGATCCTCAACCTGACCACCCTGCTGGCCGGTGCGACAAGCACATCCAGGAGAAGATGGTCTGGCACTTCGGCCAGTGCGACGAGGACTGCGGCCGTCGGGTCGCCGAGGCCTCGGCCTCTCCGTCAACGGCTGATCGTTCCACTCAGGAGCGCCCCGCCGACCCACCGGCGGAGCGTTCGTCGGTTGTGGACGTCGGTCCCGCGACCGGTCGGCGCGACGGACGGTAGTGCAACGGGCGCGGATTACGTATCCTGCCCAAGGCGTCCACCGGCGGCGTCCCGGCGCCGCGGCCGGGCTGCCGGGCCGGGCGCTGCCCGGCAGGCGCCGGCGCCCCCGCAGCCACACCTTTCCGGGCGAGGTCTGATTGAACACCCGCGACTGGCCGATCCGCTCCAAGCTGACCGCGCTGGTCGTCGTCCCGGTGACCGCGCTGCTGGCTCTCTGGATCTTCGCCACCACGCTCACCTTCGGCCCCGCGCTGGACCTGCTGGCCGCCCGGACGCTCCTCTACGACCTCGGACGCCCCGGTGAGACCGTGGTGGCGGAGCTGCAATGGGAACGTCGGCTCTCCGTGGTGCAGCTGGCCGGGGAGGGCGCCCCTGCGCCGGGCCTGGCCGAGCAGCGGCAGCGGACCGACCTGGCGATCGCCGAGCTGCGCCGCCGGATCGACGGCGAGGAGCTGCGCGACGCCGCAAGCGACCTCCTCGACGCCCGGCTCGACCAGTTGGTCACCGCGCTGGAGGCGCTGCCTGCGGGGCGGGGTTTCATCGACCGGCGGGAGGTGGACCGGGCCGGAGCCGTCGGGCTCTACAGCGGGATGATCGGCTCCGCCTTCCAGGCGTTCTCCGCCATGGCGAACCTGCCCGACCAGGGCCTGAACCGGGAGGCGCTCGCCGTCACCGCGCTCGGCCGGTCCCGGGAGCTGCTCGGCCAGACCGACGCCCTGCTGGCCGGCGCGTTCACCGCCGGCCGGTACGCCGAGGGCGAGCACACCCAGCTCGTGCAGACCATCGCCAACCAGCGGTTCCTCGTCGAGTCGGCGGTCGCGGACCTGCCGGAGGCCGAGCGGACCGCGTACCAGCGGTTGACCGAGCAGGAGGCGTTCGGCCGGCTGCGGACCATGCAGGACGCCCTGGTCCGCGCGGAGACCTCGATGCGTCCGCCGGTGGACCCGGTGGACTGGCAGGCCGACTACGACGCGGTCCGGCAGACGCTGCGGGACTTCGAGCTGGCCCAGGCCGAGGGCCTGGCCGACCGGTCGGTGCCGACGGCCGTCCGCGTCCTGGTCCGGCTCGCCGCCGCCGGGGTGCTCGGGCTGGTCGCCGTCGTGGTCTCGCTCCTGGTGTCGCTGCGGGTCGGCCGCTCCCTCGCGCACCGGCTCACCGACGTACGGACGGCCGCGCTGGAGATGGCCGAACGCCGGCTGCCCGACGTGGTGGCCCGCCTGCGCCGGGGTGAGCAGGTCGACGTCGCGCGGGAGGCCCCACCGCTGGAGTACGGCGGCGACGAGATCGGCCAGGTGGGACGGGCGTTCACCGAGGTGCAGCGGACGGCGGTCCAGTCTGCCGTCGACGAGGTGACCCTGCGCCGAGGGCTCAACGAGGTCTTCCTGAACATCGCCCGGCGCAGCCAGGGGCTGGTGCACCGGCAGCTCGCCCTGCTCGACCGGATGGAGCGGCACACTGAGGACCCGGACGAGCTGGCCGAGCTGTTCCGCGTCGACCACCTCGCCACCCGGCTGCGGCGGCACGCCGAGGATTTGGTCATCCTGGCCGGCGCCGCGCCGGGGCGGGGTTGGCGCAACCCGGTGGCGATGGTCGACCTGATCCGGGGCGCCATCTCCGAGGTCGAGTCGTACGACCGGGTCGACATCACCACCGTGCAGCCCGCCGGCACCGTCGGGCGGGCCGTCGGCGACGTCATCCACCTGCTCGCCGAACTGATCGAGAACGCCACCGCGTTCTCGCCGCCGCGGACCCGGGTGGAGATTTCCGGGCAGCGCGTGGCGAACGGCTACGCGGTGGAGATCACCGACCGGGGTCTGGGCATGTCCGCCGCCAACCTCCAGGACGCCAACCGGCGGCTGGCCCGCTCGCCCGACTTCGAACCCACCGAGACGGCCCGGCTCGGTCTCTTCGTGGTGGCCCGGCTCGCCGCCCGGCACGGGGTGCGGGTGCGGCTGCGTCCGTCCGACGGCACCGGGCTGACCGCCGTGGTGCTCATCCCGGCCGACCTGGTGACCGACGAGCCCTCCCCGCTGCCGGTCGGAACGGACACCGGGTC
>NZ_JAMOKF010000429.1 GCF_023656545.1 Micromonospora phytophila
CCTCGGCGGCGACCGAGACCTCACGGCCACGGGCGACGGTGCCGCCCAGCATCCCGGGCTCGGGCAGCGCGTCCAGGACGGCCAGCGAGACCGGCTCGGCCGGGTCGGGGTAGGCGCGCAGCGCGGCAGGGTAGAGCTCGCGGAGCACCTCGCGCAGCGCGACGGCGGCGGAGTGCCGGCCGCTGGCCAGCGCGGCGTGCGCGGCGAGCACCTGCTTGTAGCCGGCCAGATCCCGGGGGGCCGGCAGGGTGACGGCGGAGAGCGCGCCGGCCTGGAGGGCGCGGGCCAGCCCGACGGCGCGCCGCTCGGCCGGTGGCGACTGCATCTCCTCCAGGGAGTCGTCGTCGGCGAACCGCTCGGCGAAGTCGTCGACGGAGTCGTCGTCGGCGATGGCCAGGGGGCGACCCGCCGCGCTGAGCAGCGAGGTGACCGTGTGGTCGTCGCTGTCGGCGGCGATCGCCGCACCGCTCGGCCCGCCCGACCGCTCCACGAGAAGCGCGACCAGCTGGGCGTAGCCAGCCGCGTCGTCGCCGATCTCGCAGACATGCAGCAGACGGCCTGCGTCGTCGACCACAGCGGACGTCAGCGCCGAACCGGCCGAAGCCGGTCGGTCGGCCGGATCCGCCGAGGCCAGACCGCAGTACACGCGCACGAGCGCCACGGCGTCGTCCTCCTCCCGGGACACAAGGCTTTTCTCTGCCAGAGACTGATGCTCCCTGGTGCGGGTCAGTCGCGCCAGTCCACGACCGCAGAGATCTTGCCGACAATGGTGCGCCAACCCAAACTTGCGGTTTGTGCCCCGATTTTCTTCAGCCGCCTACGGCCGAAGAATGCGCCGACCCCGCCGTTGACCGTGGCGCGCAGCGCCTCGTCCAGGTCATCGAGGCTGGACCCGGCGGAGAGCATGTCCAGAATCGCGGGCAGACGCAGGGCGTACGCCAGGTCACGGGCCACCTCGCCGGCCTCGATCAGCAGCGTCGGGTCCCACGTGTCGTGCCCGCCGCGGAGGTTCTCCACCACCAGGTCGAGCTCGTACATGTCCTCGTCGAGCGGCGCGATGTCGGCCGGCTCCACCCGTTCGGACAATTCATTCCAGCTGTCCAGTTGGGACAGATCGTGCGGTGCTCCGGAGCGGATGAAACTGACCAGCGACTCAGGAGTCTTGAAGAGCAGCAGCTTTCCGCGGTGGCTCAGGAATGCCGGGACCTCTTCGTCCCCCGCCGCGTCGTCGGTCTCGGAGTCGGCGTCCTCGTCGTCGCCGGAGGCGGCCCGGCCGCGGGCCTTCGCCTCCTCCTCGCTCTCGGCGAACTCCTGCGCGAGCTCCTCGTCGAGGATGACGACGGCCCCGTCCTCGTCCTCCTCCGCCACCACCTGACGGCGGGCCAGGAAGGGGTCGTCCTCGTCGCGCTCGGTGACGTCGGTCGGGGTCAGCTCCCGCGCCGGACGGTACGCCCGCAGCGTGTAGCCGGTGCCGGCGGGCAGGGCGATCTCCACCGGGTCGATCCGCAGCTCGTCCCAGAGCGCGCGGGCGGCGTCGGCCGACGCGGGTGCGGTGCCGGACTCGGCCGGGTCGGCGGTGTCGTCGAGCTCGGGCTCGTCGGCGTCGGGCCGTTGGGGCGACTGGCGGGCCACGCTGACCTCCGTGTGCTTCGGGTTGCCCACCCGCCGGCGTCCGCCGCCGGCGAGTGACTCTGGGCACATACCCTAGTGGGCTGCTCCGGAAGGCCGGTGCCCGCACCCCGGTGGCGGACCGTGCCGCCGACAAGTAGGCTTGCTACGCATGAAGGCCCAGGCGCTGCACGGACACCTCGACGCGCTGCTGCTGGCGGTGCTGGAGCAGGGCTCGCTGCACGGCTACGCGATCATCGAGTCGCTGCGGAACCGCAGCGACGGCCAGCTGGACCTGCCCACCGGCACCATCTATCCCGCGCTGCGCCGGCTGGAGCGGGCCGGTCACGTGGCCAGTTCCTGGAGCACCGTCAACGGGCGGGAGCGGCGGACGTACCGGCTCACCGACGCGGGTCGGCAGGCGCTGGCGGGGGAGCGGTCCGGCTGGCGCGAGTTCAGCTCCACCGTGGGGCGTTTCCTCGACGCCGACATCCCGCCCGGGGCTCCGGCCTGACCGCGCCCCGGCGGGCACCGGAACGGGCCCGCCGCGTGCCCCCCGCCGGTCCGGCCGACGCTCAGCGGGCCGCGAGGAGCCAGGTGCGGGCCGCCCGCCCGAGCCACAGGTAGGCCGCGGCGGCGACGACCGCGCCGACGATCAACGGCGGCCAGGTCAGCGCGGCGTCCCAGAGCGTGATCGACCAGGCGAAGATCGCGCAGCCGGCCAGCACGCCGAGACCCAGCACCCCGGTCAACGCGGCGCCGAGCGCCCGGTCGAGGACGCCACCCGCCCGGCCCGACCGGGCCGCGCGCAGGCCCAGCACCAGGCCGGCCGCCCCCAGCAGGAACGCGGCGGTCCAGAGCCAGTCCAGCGTGGTGGAGAGGAGCTGGTAGCCGGCCGGCGGCCCGGGACCGTCGCTCCAACTCGACCCCTGCCAGGTGAGGTCGCCGGCGAGGATCAGCACGGCCGCGATGCCGACGACCCGCACGGACAGGCCGCGCAGCGCGCCCACCGCCAGCTCCGCCTGGTAGGCCGCGGCCAGTTGCGCCGGGGTGCCGAACTCGGCCACCGCCCGGCGCTGGGCCTCCGCCGCCGACAACCCACCCTCGCGGTACGCGTCGACGGCGTCCAGCAGCCCGTGCCGCGCCTCGGTCAGCAGGTCGGACTTGAGCCGGCGGGGTCCCCGCAGCCGCTCGTCCAGCTCCCGCAGCCGCTCCTCCACCAACACGCCCTCACCGCCCCCCATGGCACCACCCTGCCACGACCGGCGGCCGTCCGTCGTCGGGGAGAACCCTGGCCGGACCCCGAGAGACCGGGGCGCGCGCCGCCGGATCCGGTCAGGGGCGCAGCGCGAGGTAGCCGCGTTCGGCCGCCTCCTGGAGCAGCCACTGGTCCCGGTACCAGCCACCGGTGGCGACCAGTTCGGCGTGCCGGCCGCGCTGGGCCACCCGGCCGGCGTCCAGCACCACGATCTCGTCCAGGTCGGCGAGTCCGCTGAGCCGGTGGCTGATCAGCAGCACCGTGTGCCCCGCCGGGGTGGCGGCCAGCGTGGAGGCGAGCACCGCGTCCGCGGCGGCGGGATCGAGCCCCTCGGTGGGCTCGTCGAGCACCAGCACGCCCGGCGCGGCGAGCAGCGCCCGGGCCAGCGCCAATCGCTGCCGCTGGCCGCCGGAGAGCTGACCGCCCTCCTCGCCGACCACGGTCTCCCAGCCCTCCGGCTGCGCGCGTACCCAGTCCAGCAGCCCGGCCGCCGCGGTCGCCCCGGCCAGCTCCTCCTCGCCGGCGGCGGGACGGCCGAGCAGCAGGTTCTCCCGCACGGACGCGTGGAAGACGTACGCCTCGGCGAGCAGCCCACCGACCGCGCCGGGCAGCTCCTCGGCCCGGTACGCGGACAGCTCCCGCCCGTCCAGGGTGATCCGCCCGCCCGCCGGCGACACAGCCCCGGTGAGGACTGCGGCCAGGGTGCTCTTGCCGGCGCCGCTCGGCCCGACCACGGCCACCCGGCGGCCGGCCGGCAGGTCCAGGCTGAACCCGTCCAGGGCGGGCGCCGCCCCCTCCCGGTAGCGCACGGTCACCTCGTCGAACCGCACGTCGTGCGGGCCGGACCCGACCGGCGTGCCGCCTTCCGCCCGGTCCGCCGCCGGCTCGTCGAGCAGGGCGGCCACCCGGGCCAGGCCGCTGCGCAGCTGGGTCCACTGCCGGGCGGCCCCGACCAGCGCCAGCGCGACCTCCACGGCGGCGAGCGCGCCGACCGCCAGCACGCCGACCAGCACGCCGGCCACGTCCGCGGCCAGAGCGG
>NZ_JAMOKF010000430.1 GCF_023656545.1 Micromonospora phytophila
GCCAGTCCCCGGGCCCGCACCGGCCGCCCGGTGCGCATCACCTCGACGACCTCCGGCAGCCATTCCGGCGCCGGCCCCGCGACCGGTCCGTCGCCGGCGTCGACCCCGAACGAGGCGGCCAGGACCAGCTCGTCGCCGCCGGGGTCCGCCGAGGGGGTCGCGTCCTCGTCCGGGACGGTCCGCCCGTGCCGCAGGTAGATCATCAGCAGGGGCAGGTCGGCGGGGCTGCCGGCGAGCACCCGGCCCGCCGCCCGGACGGCGTCGTCGGCGGTGTCCGCCTCCGCGATGGAGACCGATCCCAGCTCGCGCAGCGTCTCCAGCCGTCGGTCGCCCAGCACCCGGGCCGTGACGTCGGTGGTGGCCACGAAGATGCCGGCGACCCGGCCCCGCCCGTCACAGGCCGGGCTGTAGGAGAACGTCCAGTACGTCTCCTCCAGGTAGCCGTGCCGGTCGAGCATGAGCAGCTGGTTCTCGGAGTAGGTGGCGCCGTGGCCGGCGAGCACCTGCTCGGTGAGCGGGCCCAGCTCCGCCCAGACCTCCGCCCAGCACTCCGCGCCCCGCTGACCGACCGCCGCCGGGTACTTGTCGCCGAGGACCGGGGTGTACGCGTGGTTGAAGATCTGCACCAGCTCCGGACCCCACCAGAGCAGCATCGGGATCTTCGACGGCAACACGGTGCGCACCGCGGCGCACAGCTCGGCCGGCCACGACTCCACCGGCCCCAGCGGGGTGGCCGCCCAGTCGCACGCCCGGTGGGCGGCGCTGGTCGCGTCGTCGCCGGGGAAGAGGTCGTCCACGGACGGCGGCGGCTCCATCGGCCCGCTGCCGCTCTCTCCTCGATCCACGTCCGGCCCCCCTGTCCCCGCGAGTGTTCCCGGTCCCGGGCAGCCCGCCGGCGCTATTGTCCCCAGCCGCAGCCGGGTTGAATCGGGGTCACCGGGTGGACTCCGACACGCGGGGCGCCCGACGGGTCCGCCCGCACCGTCCGATGCCGCCCACTCGTCCGGTTCATCCGGTGGCGCTGACCCGGACCGCCTTGACGATCGCCGGGATCGAGCCGACCAGCAGCACCAGCCCGAGCACCAGCGCGGCGTCGCCGACCGGGAAGAACCCCCACAGCGAGGTACGCCAGCGTGCCGAAGCGCGGGGCCAGGAAGAGCGACACCATGACGGTGAGCTCGACGAAGGCGACCAGCAGCGCGACGAACGCCACGATGATCAGCACGATCGAGAAGACCAGCGTCGCCACGCGCTGCACCCGGTCCGGCAGCACCAGGCTCAGGCAGAACAGCCCTGTGGTCCAGAGCGCGACCGCGTCGACCAGCGCCAGGTGACCCGTGCCCCGCCCGGCCGGCTCGCTGACCCTCCTCACCTCGCCGACCTCGACGTCGACCGCGTCGGCGCTGTCCTGCAGCGCCGCGCCGGCCGTCTCCGCCGCCGCGAGCAGGCCTGCGCCGAGTTCCACGGCCGAGCCCGAAGAGCGGCCCGGTCGATCATCTGAAGGTTTGCGGTTTGCGGAGGGCGTTCCGGCCGCGGTTGAAGCGCTTTCGGAATCGTGGCCGTGCGTCTCAGGCCGAGGCTCGCAGGAGGAGGGACCTGTGTCGGCTCCACAGCCACTGCAGATATTGCTGAAGGTCCTCGCAGGTGGCGACCCATCCCTCGTCCATGTAGGTGAGGATGCGTTTCACTTCCCCTGGCACGAGGTCGTAGGCGGTGGCTCCGGTTTCCGGGACAGGTGTGTCCGGGGGGACGGCCACGGGGGCCGGGATGATGGGGAGGCGAACACCGCTGCTGTCACATGCCTTGAGGACCGTGAGGTAGGCGCGGGGCAGGTGGTAGGGGGAGACGGTGAGCGCGAGGCTTCTGATGCCGCGGCCTTTGACCTGGTCGACGATCCATGCGGCTTGCCGGCCGGTGTTGGGGGCCGGTTCGGCCTGAACGTGGACCCCGTCGATGCGACGGAGGCCGAGGCTGCGCAGGTAGTCGAGCGTGATCTCGACGTAGGTCTCTTCGGCCGGGTTCCCGTTCGCCATCAGGAGGTGGCGGAGGCCCGGGTTCGCCTCCCAGGTGCGGATCGCGTGGGTGAAACGCCACTCCTCGCCCTGACCGCTGGCGATGACGAGTGCGTCGACGTGATCGGCGGCCGACTGGGGCAGGGTCAGGATCACCGTGAGGGCCTTCATCACGTCCACGAGCTGGCCGGCCGTGAAGCCGACGAGGTCCTCTTCCCTCACGACCCGAGGGGTCGCGCTGTGGGCATTCACCACGTACACCGCCTTATCCTCCAGCCGACAGGCAACCGGCGTGCTCGCCTGGCTCACCGTGTCCATCGTGACGGGTCGGCGGCATGACCCAGCGGCGGGGACGCTCCCGCAGGAGATCACCAAATCGATTGACTTTCGATAGCTATCGCGTGATACTCGATCCGGTGATCTGATGCCGATCGTCGTGCGCATCGACGCAGAGTGGTCGACGAATGAACCACCCCCGCCCACCACGTGCCGCGCACTGAATACGTCGACCACGTCGACCCGCGCACCGGCAGGACCGCCGACGGCTCGGCCTCTGACAGGAGAATCCATGAAGTACGTCCTCGCCGTCCTCGCCATCGCGATCGGGGTTGCAGGCATCGTGCTGGGGGAGGCCGATGACTCGCCGGGGCTCCAGCTCTTGGGCGTCGTGCTCGTCGTCGGCGCGGTGGTGTTCGGCGTGCGGGCCGCCCGTCGCAGCAGGCAGCAGTAGAGCCACCGGCGCTCGGCCGCGCCGCCGACCCGCGGTACGCCGCGGCCCTACCAGATCGACGGGTCGGGTGGCGACGGCGGGCCCGGCTAGGGGCCTGTCTCAAAGTCCGGCTCATTTGATCTTGTGGCAAGATCGCGGGATGCTACGACTAACCGACTTCATCATCGATTGCCCGGACACGATGAAGCTGGCAGCCTTCTACTCTGGGGTGATGGGGCTCCCGGTCAAGGAGGGCAGTAACGAGGACTGGGCCGGTATCCAGTTCGGCGAGATCGAACTGGCCTTCATCCAGGTCGAGGACTACCGCGCCCCGCAGTGGCCCGACAGCGAGCACCCCAAGCAGTTCCACCTCGACTTCGAAGTCGACGACATCGAGGCCGAACAGCGCCGCGTCCTGGCCCTCGGCGCGACCCTGCAGCGGGACTGCATCGGCCCCAATGGCTACGGCTTCCGCGTCTACGCCGACCCCATTGGCCACCCCTTCTGCCTCTGCCGCAACAAGGGTGTCATTTGGACCGATCAGGGCCTCATCTGGCCCAAGCGCGGCTAGTAGGCCATGTTTCGAAGCAGGACAGGCCCTAGGCTGCGGGAGTGATCGAGATCGCCTGCGTGCTGCTGGTCGACCGGGACGGCCGGCTGCTGGTGCAACTGCGCGACGGGCGCGCGCCGCGCCATCCGCGCCACTGGGGGCTGCCGGGCGGGCACCACGAGCCGGGGGAGAGCATCGCGGAGACGGCGGTGTGGGAGCTGTGGGAGGAGACCGGCCTGCGCGCGGCGCACGGCCTTGCCCACTTCGCCACCCAGGAGCTGCCCGGGCCGGGGCTGGTCAAGCACTACTTCTGCGGCGCGACCCGGGCCCGGCAGCGGGATGTCGTGCTCGGTGAGGGCGAGGCCATCGTCTTCGTCCCCACCGACCAGCTCTTCGACGGACGCCCGTGGACCCCCGGCACCGCCGAGGTGCTGGCCCGCTTCCTGGCCTCGCCCGAGCACGCCGGCTTGACCGCCCTGGCCGCCGCCTGACCGACAACGGCCAGGTGCCGGGTGGGCCGGAGTCCCTCCTCAGGCCGCGTCGGGCGGGACTCGGTTCAGCCGGCGTCCTTCGTCAGGCCGCGTCGCGCCGGACT
>NZ_JAMOKF010000431.1 GCF_023656545.1 Micromonospora phytophila
GGTCGGCGGCCGCGCCCAGCCGGCCGGCGCTGTCCCGCACGGAACCCGCCGCCGCGTCGGTCCAGCGGGCCCGCGGCGGGGCCGCACCAGCGCCACCTGAGCGCCGTCACGTTACCAACCGAGGTCGATCCGTGCCGCCCCGTGACGAGTGGCAGGACTACTTGCCGCCGCAGCGGGAAAGGGCGGCGCCGGAGGCGCATGCCTCGGGGGATCGGAGATGCCGTGGAAGCCGTCGTGTTCGGTGTGGTGATCGTGCTGGCGCTCGTGGTGCTGCTCGGCATGCTCAGCATCCGGCTGGTGCAGCAGTACCAGCGCGGCATCGTCTTCCGCTTCGGCCGGGTGCTGGAGTCGGTCCGGCAGCCCGGTCTCCGCCTGATCGTCCCGGTCGCCGACCGGATGGTGCGGGTCAGCATGCAGACCGTGGTGATGGGGGTGCCCGCGCAGGGCGCGATCACCCGCGACAACGTCACCCTCACCGTCGACGCGGTGGTCTACTACCGGGTCGTCGATCCGGTGAAGGCCCTGGTCAACGTCCGCGACTACCCCTCGGCGGTGCTCCAGGTGGCGCAGACCGCGCTCCGGTCGGTGATCGGCAAGGCCGACCTGGACACCCTGCTGGGCGACCGCGAGCGGATCAACACCGAGCTGAAGGCGGTCATCGACGCGCCGACGGAGAAGCCGTGGGGGCTGCTGATCGAGCGCGTCGAGGTCAAGGACGTCGCGCTGCCCGAGGGGATGAAGCGTTCGATGTCCCGCCAGGCGGAGGCGGAACGGGAACGCCGCGCCCGGGTGATCGCCGCCGACGGCGAGTACCAGGCCTCTCGCCGGCTCGCCGACGCCTCCCGGGCGATGGCGGCCACGCCGGGGGCGTACCAGCTGCGGCTGTTGCAGACGGTGGTGGACGTGGCGGCGGAGAAGAACAGCACCCTGGTGATGCCGTTCCCGGTCGAGTTGCTGCGCTTCTTCGACAGGTTCGCCCGCGACGCGGAGCAGCCGCTGGCGGAGCGGGCGATGCCGGCCGAGCCGGCGGAAGGGTCCGAGCCCGCTCCCGCCGCGCCGCTGCCGGGTGACGGCCACCGCCGCCCGCCGGCCTGACGCCGCCACCTGCGCTGGCCCGCGCGCACGACCTCGATCTCAGACCGTCGCCGCCTGCTCCGCGGCCGGCTCACCCGGCTGCTCGGGTACGACCACCGCCGGCGCCGGCGGCAGGGTGAACCGGAACCGCGCCCCACCGGTGTACGCCTCGTCGAGGGCCAAGGTGCCACCGTGGTACTCGACGATCTTCTTGCACACGGCCAGCCCGATGCCGGTGCCCGGGTACGTGCCGCGCGGGTGCAGCCGCTGGAAGATGACGAAGATCTTGTCGGCGTACCGGGGGTCGATGCCGATGCCGTTGTCCTCCACGGCGAACGACCAGCCCTCCGGCGTCCGCGTCGCCGTCACCCTGATCAGCGGGTCGCGGTCCGGGCTGCGGAACTTGACCGCGTTGCCGAGCAGGTTCTGCCACAGCATGGTGAGCAGGGTCGGGTCGCCCTGCACGGTCGGCAGCGGGTCGCAGGTGACCGTCGCGCCGGCCTCCTCGACCGCCCGGGACAGGTTCGACTCGGCCTGCGCGAACACCTCGGTCAGGTCGACCTCGCGCAGGTCGGCGTAGACCCGGCCGATCCGGGAGAAGGTCAGCAGGTCGTGGATCAGCTCCTGCATGCGGGTCGCCCCGTCGACCGCGAAGCCGATGTACTGCCGGGCCCGGTCGTCGAGCTGGTCGGCGTAGCGACGCTCCAGCAGCTGGCAGAACGACGCGATCTTGCGCAGCGGCTCCTGGAGGTCGTGCGAGGCGACGTAGGCGAACTGCTCCAGGTCCTCGTTGGACCGCCGCAGCTCCGCCGCCTGCTGCTCCAGGGCGTCCCGGTCGTGCTGGCTGCGCTCCAGCGCGTCCACGACCCGCTGGCGCATCGTCTCCACGTCGGTGGTCAGGCGGGCGATGTCGGCCGGCCCCTGGGCGCGCAGCTGGTGGCGGAAGTCGCCGCCGGCCACCTGCCGCACCGATGCGCCCAGGCGCTCCAAGGGTCGCAGCACCGTCGTGCGGACCAGCACCGAGCTGACGATGCTCGACAGCAGCAGGGCGGCCAGGATGGCCACGAAGGTGAGGTCCCGCAGCGCCCGGGCGTGGTCGAGGTTTCGTCGCCCCGCGTCGCGGATCCGGTCCAGCCGGCCCGCCAACCCGGTCAGCTGCGCCCGGGCCGCCTGGAATGCCGCCGCCTCCCGGGTCACCACCGGGGCCAGCTCGACCGGCGTCGTCGCGGCTCGCCGGGATCCGACCAGCGGCTCGGCGAAGTCGGCACGCCACCGGTCGGCGAGCTGCCCGGCCCGTTCCAGGTCATCGAGGGCTTCCGGCTCGTCGGCGAGCAGGTTGCGCAGCCGGGCCACCGTCGCGCGTTCGGCGTCGATCCCGCCGCGGTAGGGGGTCAGGAGCGCGGGATCACCGGTGATGACGTACGTGTGCACGGCCGTGGCCTGGTCGAGCAGTCCCACGTCGAGCTGGCCGACCGCCGTGCGCGACGGGGCGATCCGGTCGGCGAGACGGTCCGACACCGCGGCGGTGTGCGTCAGGGCGGCGGCCCCGACTCCTCCGCCGAGCAGGACCAGAGCGGTCATCGTCAGCAACATGACACTGAGCCACCGGCGGGTCGTCATCGTCCGGCCGGCGGAGGTGCGGAAAGGCAGGCTGCCGCTCACGGGCTGCACCCTAGTTCAGGCCACCGGCGGTCGCGCGGTGACCGGTGAGGACTTGCCCTCGGGTGCTAACCAGTGGCGTTGTGTCCGTGACCGACCATGCCGCCGCCCCGCCCCCGTACCTCCCGGGTGGAGGGCCGGCACCCGGCGGACGTCCGGGTGCCGGAAGCAGCCGTTGCGCCGATGGCCCGACCGCGCCGCGCGACAAGAATGACCAGCGTGGCGGCCACGACAGCCGTCCGTCCCGGACGGGAGAGGTGAGCGCGTGAGCGGCTGGCAGGTCTCCGGCTACACCCCGGTCCGGCAGCTCGGCGCGGGCGCGTCCGGACGGGTCGACCTCGCCGTGCACGAGGCGACCGGCACACCGGTCGCGATCAAGTACCTCACCGCCGGGATCGGCGACGACCCGTCGTTCCGCACCGCGTTCCGGGACGAGGCCCGGCTGCTGGCCGAGATCGACGACCCGCACGTCTCCCGGCTCTACGAGTACGTCGAGTCGCCCGGCGGCGCGGTGATCGTCATGGAGTTGGTCGACGGGGTGTCGCTGCGGCAGATGCTGCGCGCGCACGGGCCGACCACCCCGGAGTCGGCGCTCTGCGTCCTCAAGGGCTCGCTGGCCGGGCTGGGCGCCGCGCACGCCCGGGGCGTGGTGCACCGCGACTACAAGCCGGAGAACGTGCTGGTCACCGCCGAGGGCACCAGCAAGCTGGCCGACTTTGGCATCGCCATGCCGGTCGGCGCCGGCTCCGGGGTCAGCGTCACCGGCACCCCCCGCTACATGGCGCCGGAGCAGTGGACCGGCGCGCCCGCCAGCCCGGCCTGCGACATCTACGCGGCCACGGCGACCTTCTACGAGTGCCTGACCGGCCGGCCCCCCTTCGACGGCCGTGACCTGCTCACCCTGCGACAGCAGCACGCCCAGGCGCCGGTCCCCACCGACCCGGCCCCCGAGCCGGTGCACGACCTGCTGCGGCACGGCATGGCCAAGCAGCCCGCCGAGCGTCCCCAGCCCGCGCAGGCCTTCCTCGCCGTGCTGGAGCAGGTGGCCGCGGCGGCGTACGGGGAGGACTGGGAGGAACGCGGCCTGCG
>NZ_JAMOKF010000045.1 GCF_023656545.1 Micromonospora phytophila
CCGCCCGGCGTCAGGACGACCTTCCCCAGCGCCCGACGTCCCTCCAGGTCCGCGTGCGCGCCGGCCGCGTCGGCCAGCGGATAGGTCGACACCAGCGGACGCCACCACCCCTGGCCGGCCAGCTCCAGCGAGCGGGCGGCCAGCGCCGGGATGCCGCCGGGCAGGGCGCGCATCCGCTGCCCCAGCCAGCCGACGGTCAGGCCCCGACCGATGACGTCCTCGGTGTCGATCCGCGTCGCCGTGCCGGCCGACCAGCCGAACATCATGAACCGGCCGCCCGGCGCCAGCAGCTTCAGGGCGGCCCGGCCCACCGCGCCACCCACCCCGTCGTACACCAGGGTCAGGCCGCCGGCCTGCTCCCGCACCCGGTCGGCCCAGTCCGCGAGCCCGTAGTTCACCACCACGTCCGCGCCCAGCTCGCGCAGCCGCGCCGTCCGCTCCGCGCCGCGCGCCGCCGCCACCACCCGGGCGCCCGTCGACCGCGCCGCCTGGACGAGCAGCCAACCCACACCCCCGGCCGCCGAGGGCACGAAGACGACGTCGTCCGCCGTCGGCGGCTCCAGCTTGAAGACCCCGAGGGCGGTCCGGCCCGTGCCGACCGCGGCCACCGCCTCGGCACAGGTCAGCTTCTGCGGTACGACGAAGAGCGACTCCACCGCGGTCACCGCCTGCTCGGCGTACCCGCCCGGCACCATGCCCAGGTGCGCGACCACCCGCCGGCCCCGCCAGGCCTCGTCCACGCCCGTGCCGACCTGGTCGACGACGCCGGCGACCTCCCGGCCCGGGATCGTCGGCAGGTCGGGCAGCGGAAGCGGGCCGCCCGCCTCACCCCGACGCAGGGTGGTGTCGAGCAGGTGCACCCCGCTGGCCGACACGGCGATCCGGACCTGGCCGGGGCCGGGCGACAGGTCGGGCAGGTCGTCGAGCACCAGGTTCTCGGCGGGACCGAACTCGTGAAGCTGAATCGCACGCATGGACCCATCCGACAACCTGCACCAGGCTTCAGGTCAACCCTGGTAACACCCGGCCAGTCTGTGTCGGTGACCACGATCGCGGAGTTCGAGCGCGAGAGGCGGCCGGAGGCTCAGGCGAACACGAGCGGGAAGGCGACGACGACTGTCCAGGCCCAGACGGCGTACACGATCATGTAACGGGTCTGCCAGCGTTCCAGGCGGGCGAACGGCATGCGGCCACGCACGAAGCCGAGGAACAGCCATGCCGACCACGCCAGGTTGGTGAGCAGGATGAGGTTCTCGCCCAATGCCGCGGTCTTGTTGGGGCTGAAGCCCCATTCGGTGATCCGGCCGGTGATCGCCAGCAGCACCATGACGTCGATGATCAAGGCGCTGACGACGAGCGCGAGCTGCAACCGGTCGAACAGGCCGGACCGGGTCGCGAGATCACGGGCGGAGATGGCATACAACAGCAGGCCCAGCACGATGACGAGCAGCAGGTCGAAGAGGATGAGCACATCGCGCTCGACGTCGATGCCGTTGTTGGTCCAGATGACGGCGACCAGGAAGGCCAGCAGGGTGGCCGCGAAAAGCGGTGTGAAGACGCGGGTCAGCACCGGCGCCATGTTCTCGACGACGCTCTGCTTGGCCTCCACCAGCCATGCCGACACGATGACCGCGCCCATGGCGCCGCACGGCAGCAGCCACGATTCGAGGAATCCCTCGGCGTCGAGGCCGATGGCGTTGAAGGTGCCCACCGTGAAGGCCATGAGCACGCCGCCACCCAGCCCGATGAGGGCAAGGTAGATCAGCCACTCCCCCGTGAACCGGATGAAGTCCATGCGCCGCCGGTCTGAACGCCAGTCACCGCCCACGTAGGCGACGCCGACAACCAGCCACAGCGCGATCGGCAGGTGGATCGCCGTGAGCACGAAGGTCTGCGAGTCGTCGGCCAGGGGATACGCGTTCGCGGCGACCGCGCCGAGAACGAACAGCAACGCGAGCACCCCGATGACGCGAGGACCGACCCGGCGTTGCCAAGCGAAGTAGGCGGCCAGCGCCGGCAGCGCGAAGAGGCTGACGTTTCGCGCGTAGAAGCCGAAGTTGTCGTCTGACATGTCGAGCCCGAACCAACCCGGCACCTTGATCGCGAGCGCCGCCACGGTCGCACAAAGCACCATGACAGGCAGCTCGCGACGGGAACGGGCGGCGGCGGACCCGTCCGGCTCCCCGGGCAGCACGAGCTGCTTCCACAGCCGCTCGGAATGCTCGCGAGCGAACTCCCGCGACAGCTCGTCGAGGCTCCCCATGCGTTTGACAGCGATGAGGAAAGCCTCGTCCGCTCGCAGGCCCGCCTCGATCAGCTCGGTGATCCGGCTGCGAAGATGGTCTTCCAGCTCCTCGGCATCGGTGTGGTGCAGCTCCCGGCGGCGGCGCGTGTAGGCCCGCCACTCGGCGATCTGGCCCTCCAGGTCGTTGTCGCCGTCGACGGTCATCGACCGGCCTCCCATGCCAGTGTCGTGATCGGCCTGATGGACTGTGCCGTGCTCCAGACGCCCCGCAGGGCGTCGACGACCGCGGCCCACTGGCGGCGCTGCTCGGCGAGCTCGGCCCGGCCCTGGTCGGTGATGCGGTAGTACTTGCGGCGGCGTCCCCCGGGCGGGGTCTCCCAGGCCGAGTCGACGTGACCGAGCCGCTCCAGGCGGTGCAGCAGCGGGTAGAGCAGACCGTCGGTCCACTCCAGCTGCCCGCCCGACAGTTCGTTGACCTGCTTGAGGATCGCGTAGCCGTAGCTCTCGCCTTCGGCGAGGATCCCCAGCACGAGCGGCGTCGCCGAGGCCGCCACGAGGTCTTTGGTGATGTGCATGTGACCGCCTATACCTAGGACTGCAATGCATAGTAGTTCTAGGTATAGGGGTCGCACAATCCCGACGCCGGACATCGGCCGGACGTCAGTGCGCTGCCACATCCCCGCCGAGCCCTGCTTCGGCGAGGCCGCTGGACAGCCGGAGCGTGAAGAAGTCGGCGGTGGCCGGGAGAGTCAGCGACGACGGGATCGGGTGATGCGGCTCGTGAGTCAACCTGAAGGGTTACACCTTCCCTCGCCGCGCCAAGTGCTGGTTGTCACGCCGGCGGTCCGCCCCTGGTGTGCTGGTATCCGCTCTTGTCGATGAGTGGTAGTCGATCGGTTGACTATGCTCCTGTCATGAGCGAATCAGCCGCAAAGCCTGATCCGTCTGCTGCCGTCTCCGAGGTGGAGTCCCTGCTCTCAGTTCTTGAGCGCAACCGGCGGACCTTCGCCTGGAAGACGGCGGGGCTCGACGAGAAGGGCATGCGCGCGACCACGGCTGCCAGCTCGATGACACTCGGTGGTCTCGTCAAGCATGTGGCGTTGGTCGAGGCGGACTGGCTGGCGGTAAAGCTGGCGGGCCGCGAGTACGGAGCCCCCTGGGCCGCCGTGAATTTCGACGCCGACCCTGACTGGGAATGGCGTACCGGGGCGCTGGACTCTCCGGAAGACCTCTACGCGGTGTGGCGTGACGCGGTCGAGCGGTCGCGCGGGCTCGTAGCTGAGGTCATCAAGGAGCGCGGGCTCGACGGACCGGCGTCCTTCACCTGGCCGGACGGTCGCACACCCACTGTCCGCGCCATGCTCCTGGACATGATCGAGGAGTACGCACGACACACGGGCCACGCGGACATCCTTCGTGAGGCAGTGGACGGTCGCGTGGGTGAAGGCGCACCCAAAAACTTCACCCTCTAGCAGGTCCCTCGACTGCCGCTGATCGGCATCTTGGCGGGGGCCACCGCCAGCAGAGCTACCACGGATTTCGCCGCCGCTTCGTGCAGGCCGCAGCCGCCGCCGGCCCCGATGACGTGTCCCGGCACGTGGACACGGCCGGAAGTCGCGCGGCACTGACCTGGCTTGACCTGCGCCGCCATGCCGGCCGCCACGTCCAGGAGCTGACCGCCGTTATCCTCGGCTCCCGTGCCAACGGGCACGCCCGGCCGGACGGAACGTCAGCTTGGAATTGCCAAGGTTGGGGCTCTGCACGGCCCACAGGCTGGTCCTAGTGGTCCCGAATCGCCTCATCCAGCCCGGCCGGTCCCCCGCTTGTGGCCCACACATGGGCCCGGGCGGCCACTTCCCGCACCGGCTGATGCGCCGGGCGCGTCAGTCCTCATCTCGAAGCCGGGACCGCGCTTGCTCAACCAACTCCCGATGCTCGGACCGGACGGGCTCGACAAGCACCCGTTCGAGAAGGCAGGTGAGGTTCCACAACGCCCGCTGCTCGGCCTGGTCCTCGACCAGGTCGCCAAAGTCGTTGGTCAGCTCATCGGTGCGGGACAACCACTCGAACAGCACCAGTGCCTCGTCGTGGCTGAGTCTGACCACAACCTCGTCCTGATCCACAGCCCGCAGTGTAGGTACCGCCAGTTTGGAAGCACGAAGGTCACCGCCGCCAAGCACGTGGTGGGCCGGATCAGTGCATGGAACGCGTAACCGTTCGTGCCCAGGTGGCCGCCCGGCGCCACGGCTACCGGCCCGTGGATGGCCCATCCCTGCCCTCAATTCAGAGAGAAAAGAATTGATGGCCGGTTAGGCGGTGCTCTGCCCGGTCGGCTGCCCACCCCTATCTGGTCGGTACTGAATCTTGCCAAGGGCTTCGGTGGCCGACAGTATGAGCCCGATCCGACCAGAGTGAGGAAGCCTGGCCATGGAGACTGAGCCACCAGAGAACCGCGGCTTGGCTGCCCTCATCGTTGCCTCCGGCGCTACGGGGCTGGTACTGCTACTTACCAGCAACGGGAGCCCCTCCCTGATCCTCGCCTTGGTGGCCTTCGCCTGCCTTATCGTCTCCGTCGCTCTGCTTGGCCTGAGTTCGGTTCTGCGACAGCACGGACTTTGGCGCGCATGGTCTGACCGGCAGCGGTTGAACGACGAGATGGCTGACGAAGAAATCGTGAGCGGCTAAGGCTCCGCTGAGGGTCAGGGGTGCTTTCAGGGGTGCGACGTGCGGATCACCTCGCCGGGTCCAGGTCGTCGTCGCATTGGCTGAGCCGCTCGGCGAGTTCGCAGCGCAGGGTGTCGGCCAGCCAGCCCGCGTCGAGGTCGCTTACTTCTGGTTGCGATGCGCCATCGAGCACGACGACGGCGTTGCCGGTGGCAAAGACGCGATCTTCGCTGCGACGGTCGGGGCCGCGTCGTTCCGCGGTGCGGGTGCTGACTAGTCGTGAGTTCTAGGGGCGCACTGCGGTTCGCTCCTTGTCACCGTCTCAGCTTCGGGAGCGCCTGGCGACACTGCCAGTGGCGGGTGGTCGCGCTGGCATTGCTGTGCGCTTGCCGCATGGAAAAGACGAACGCGTCCGGCCCCTCGCACGGCTTCCGGCGCCGGTTCCTCGCCGCGGTGCGGTCCGCTGGGCTGGCCGACGTCACGCCCCACCGCCCGCCGTCGACGGCAGAAACGCTGAGGTTGCCCAGCACTTGGACGCGAGCAGGGCGAAGGTGGCGAAGCGATCGGGGCACGCAGCCGGCACGAAAGCCTCGAAAGGCGGAACAGTGATCGTTGATCAAGGCTCTGACCTGGTGCCCCCGGCAGGATTCGAACCTGCGACACACGGTTTAGGAAACCGATGCTCTATCCCCTGAGCTACGAGGGCGCGAGGGCCCAGCCTACCTGCCAGCGGGTGCCCAGGAGTACCGGGAGTACCCGCGTGTGCTCACGGGTGCCAGCCGCCCCGCTGCTCCGACCAGCGGAGCACACATGGAGCACACCGATGCCCGCCGGACCGACCCGTGCCAACCGCTGCCCGCCGTGACCGCGGCTGCCCATCGGTACCCACGACTCACCGAGCGACAAGCGCATTCCGAGCACAGCAGAGATCATCTGACACACCGCCAATCGGTGCTGGTTCAGCATCGGGTCGGTGCCCGGTCACCCTGCTACCAGCCGATACGGAGCATCGGACTACGGATCAGAACGTTTGGGGGTTCGAGCCCCTTCGGGCGCACAGCGATTGAGCAGGGAAAACGCCTCTCTGGCCATCGACGAAAGTCGACCGGAGGGGCGTTTTTCGTGCACCCGTGGGTGCATGCGACGCCGCTGACGCTGGTTGACCGCAACGGAGAGTCGCCAAGGGCAGCCTCGGGTTGACCGAGATCCCGTCGTCCAGATCCGCGACCCGATCCGACTGCCAGGGCACGGACCGCACATGACGCCTCCGAGCCGGAGGCGCTGTTCGAACGCATCTTCGGCGCAGCGCTGCTGCACCGGCACGCGCAGTCTTCGCCCCAACGCCCGATCCCGCCCGGCCGTGAGGCGGGACTAACCTAGGTCAACTTGGCAGTACGACGGGGTGGGGAACGATCGAGGCGGGCCGCCCCGCCCCACTGG
This sequence comes from Micromonospora phytophila, assembly GCF_023656545.1. GTDB lineage: Bacteria > Actinomycetota > Actinomycetes > Mycobacteriales > Micromonosporaceae > Micromonospora > Micromonospora phytophila. The sequence goes on from NZ_JAMOKF010000045.1 coordinate 6,350, forward strand.
AACCAGCAGACCGAAATCCTGCGGGCCGGAAACCTACTCACGAGAGGGCAGGAGTACCGGGCGAACGGCGGCAGGCATGCCTGAGCACCTACCCATCCGACCCATATGGCTGTGTCGAGTCTGCGCGCAGCCCTGGCCGTGCGGGGAAGCTCGATTGAGACTCTCTGCCGAGTACGTGAACGATCAAGTAGCGCTGAGCGTCTACCTGGCGTCAATGCTCGGCGAGGCCGCCGATGACCTGCGCAAGCTCAATCCCGAGCCTGGGCCAGATGAGATCCTCCTGTTCGGAAGGTTCCTCGGCTGGACGAGGCAGGGCAATAACTAAGGCCAGGCGGACAAATAAGCGGCACGTCATCCGCTACATGTGCCCGGTCGAACCCGCCCGCGCCTTGCGCACCCCTGCCTCTCGTCAGCGGTGCACACGACTCGACCTTTCCGACCCAGGCCAGCGCACCCGGCTCGTCGACGCCAGCTTGTGCCATGGCCACGCCGGCGTCTACCAGACGGCCTTCCGATTGGCGCGGGCGGCCCGCTCGACCCCGCTCGTGCTCACATAATCCGCATTCGGTTCTGCCCCTGTTCGAGCGCCTTGCGCGGATGATCGAAGCTTCCGGTCAGACGAGGCTGGACAGGATGAAGGCGATCAGGAAACCGATCGCCGCCGCGAGGGTCGAGGAGTGCTGGTAGTGCCGTGCCTCGGCCTCGGGGATGAGGTCCGTGATCGTCAGATACAGCATCCCGCCGCCGCCGGCGGCTACCGCCATGCCGAGCGGGATGTCCGGCAGAGAACGCAGCAGCAGCCAGCTGAGCACCGCCGAGACGAACAGCGAGGCCCCGATCGTCGCGGTCCACTTGACCGCCCGGCCACGCCCACCGCTCTCGGAGCGCTCGGCCGAGAGGGCTCCGATGCTCAGCCCTTCGGTGATGTTGTCCAGGGCGATCGATCCGGCGACGAATAGCGCCAGCTCTGGCTGGATCGCGGCGCTCACGCCGATCGATACGCCTTCGATGATCTCCTCGGCGGCGGTTCCCCCGGCCAACATGGTGACCTCGTCGCCTCGCGGAGGGCGCTTCTGGTGGAAGCGGCGAATCTGCCTCAGCTGGTCAGATGCAGGGCCGGCGGTCCGGCCCCGTTGCAGGGTCAGGTCGAAGACGAACATCAGCGCAATGCCGGTAAGGAACCCGGCCGAGGCGAACGTCAACGATGCCAGGCTTTCCGCGCGGGGAAGCATTTCGAAGGTGATCGTGCCGAGCAGCACTCCGGCCGCCAAACCAAGCGCAATGCTGCTCAGCAGCGTGCTCGGCTTGCGCCACCCCCCGATGAGCCCGCCGAGCACCGAGGAAACCGCCGCGACACCGGCCACGATGGCTGTCGGCCACACCTCCCCCACGGGCAACGCCTACCCCCACCTCGACGCACCAAACTCACAGCCCTCACCGCCTAGCGGCGGGGAGGTGTCGAACTGGAGATCGGACCGACCTCTCGTCTGGGCCGACTTCGCCTTGCTTGGGCCCGAGGGGCGTCGCAGCCGCACCGCCCACATGCGCCTGCGGGCGCGACAGACTGGTCGAGCAGGTCACACGCCCTGCGCCTGCTCCTAACGTGCCGCCATCAGAACCTCATCCTGGAGTCCGATCGGAACAAGAGGTGAGGAAAGGGGCAACCCCGCCTGAGTCTCGCCCCGTCGTTGACGGGCGCGGATCCCACACCGCCGGCACCCGGGGCGAGTGCGAGTCGGGAACTGTCCGCCGCACCGCCACCACCCGACGCCACCGCGGACACCTCAACCCCGCTTAAATTCGAAGAGCCGGGTTGGCCAGCCCGGCGAAGCATGTCTAGTCAGGACACATCACTACCTTGCCGAGGTCCTACCCGTCCCCCTCCTGATCTACGGTCATGTCTGCAAGACCTGCGCTGGCCGGGGGCTACTGGGGCGTTGCACATGTTCGGAGGATGCTGTATTCCGTTCTCACTTCATGGACTGGGTGGCCTGCTGGCTCAGGCGGTCAAGGCGTAGTTCGGCGACACCGCGAAAGGCGTTGCTCAGCACGTGGGCCAGGGGCCCCTGGTGCTGGAATTCGTGGGTGACCATGGTGCCCCCTCCGTCTGGCCGGAGCAGCCAGGTACCGGTTTCCAGGAACCCTGGAACCCGCCAGGTCATGTCGATGTGTTGTTCGTAGATGCGTATGTATTCCCAGGTCCCGCTGAGCCCGCCGCGTACCTTAATGGCGTACCGGACGCCGGTGGAAGCTTCGGCGGGCCCATCGATGAATCGAATTGCCGGGTTCCAATCGGGCAGCGCCTGCGCATTGAGCAGCAGCAGACGGACCTGTGAAGGCGGCACGTCTACCAATCTCGTCGCTCGCTCATTGGTCATGGCCTCTGGCTCCGTTTCTCTTGCTTGTGCGGGTGTCGGCGCTCACATAATTCCGCGGGACGCCCTTTTCATTGCTCAAGGCCTGGTGTGGTCAGCGGCGAGCAGGCTGGAGGCCGCGCCCGGATCGTGGGCGGCCAGAACCGCCAGGCCGGGATTCCGCAGGCGGAGTTCGTTGACCATCTGTGTCGTGTCGGCTAGCTTGCGCTTCTCACCGACGCCCGGCACCTGGCCACGCTCCAGCAGAGCCGAGTCATAGGTTAGGTCGCCGACCATGAGCAGCGGTGTCCGGCCGGGCCTGCGGACCAGCATCGACAGCGACCCGGGAGTGTGGCCGGGGGTGGGCAGCAGCACCATGCTGCCGTCACCGAACAGGTCATGGCCGGTGGTGAAGGGGGCCAGGGCTGGGTCGGCAAGGGGCTCGGGGGCGATGTGGCGCCAGCGCAGTCCGGGCAGGTCGATGTGGGAGGTCAGCAGGCCGCGCAGTTCCGGTTGCGGCTCGCCGAGGGTGTCCCACTCGCGTTGGCTGACCACGATCTGGGCGCCGGTCAGCTCCCGCAAGCCGCCGATGTGGTCTTGGTGCAGGTGGGAGATGACCGCAGTGCGGACATCGCCGATGTCGTAGCCGATGGCCGCCAGCTGGGCGGTGAGGGTCTGCTCGGGGCCGATATCGAAACGGGCTAGCCTGCCGTACATCACTCCGGTGATACCGCCGGGGAAGTAGTCGGGGTCGGTCACCGACGCTCGGTCCTGTCCGGTGTCGAACAGCACCAGCCCGTCGCGGTGCTCGATCATGTAGACGTTGATGGGCAGCGGCGGGGTCCAGCGACGTGAGGTGAACAACCACCAGTACATCGGCTTGCGGGTGGCGGACACGTGCTCGGGGTGGATCGACACCGATCCGGTGCTGACCATCGATACCTGCTTTATGCTTGCTTCGTTCGTCACGTTCATGTCCTTTAGTCGAATTCATATGCGGAATGTCGACGCTGGTATACACCGGTCTGGACGGGCACCTGGGGGACGGATCAAGAGCCGGTGAGCCGCTGACCGAGCGGGAGCTGACCTGCTCCGCTACCGCCAGCGCAGGACGGTGTCCGGCCGAACGCATAACCGCCGCCGCCGTGGGGCCCGTGGGGCGTTGAAGCCAGTAGTGCCGTCAGGAGGGGCCCGATCCAATCGCATCCGGGCCTTGGCCTCGCCGAGGTGAATGGCGGGGAATGGTCGCGATCAACCTGCTCGGTCTGATGCGGACCATCCACGCCGTCGGCGGACTACAGGTCCGCCTGAGCGAAGTAGGTCTAGCTTGTTTCGAGAAGGGTTTTGAGGTCAGCCAGAAGGCGTGGCCAGCCGTTGGTGACGGCCTGCAGTACGGCGCTGCCGGGTTCGAAGTCGTCGTGGGTCACGGTCAGTTTGACGGTCTGGCCGAGGTCATCGATGTCGAAGGCACCTTGGAGCGGCGCTCGGCGGAGAAGCGGGCCAGGAGTTCGTCGCTGAATCCGCATGCCAGACCGGGCGCCAGTGGTCGGCAGGAACGCGTCAGCGAGTCGCGCGAGGAGGGCATTTCACCGCGGAAGCCTTCCCGCGTCCGCGGCGCACGGATGGAGCGTACGAGATGGGCGATCAGCGAGTCGGCGGCCGACCGCGACAGATCGGTGTGCTACCGCAGCCGCTCGGTCAAGAAGTCCTCCCAGGTTCGCTTGCCCACCGCCGCCTCGAGAGTCAGGTTCTCGCCAGCCCGGTATGCGCGGCCGGCCTTTCCGGGCATCCGGACCGGCATCATCAACCGGCGCTTGCCGCGCGCCCGCAGGTACCCGCGGATCAGCTCGGCCATCCCGTACACCTTGGGCCCGGCCAGGTCAGGCACCAGGCCGGCCGGCTTGTCGAGCGTGATCTCCACGAGCCGGGCTGCCACGTCGCGCGCGTCGACCGGCTGGAACCGCATTCCGCCCGGGACCGGGATGACCGGCAGCTTCGCCATCGCCTGCACGGTCTTCAGGGTAAGTTCGTGGAATTGAGCGGCACGCAGCGTCGTCCACGGCAGGCCGGAGCCGGCTACGGCCCGCTCGGCGGCCAACTTGGAGTTGAACCAGCTCAGCGGGATCCGATCCGCGCCGATGACGGAGATGTAGATCAGGTGCCGCACCCGCGCTCGGGACGCGGCACGCACCAGGTTCGCGGTCGCCTCGGCATCGCCCTTGGGGGCGCCCGCCAGGTGCAGGATGATCTCGGCCCCGTCGACTGCGGACTCGATCCCCTCGCCCTTGAGCAAATCGCCGCTCACGTACTCGGCGCCGGTGCGGGATGTGCTGCCGCGCCGACTGAGGACCCGCACCTCACAGCCGGCATCCCGCAGGAGCGGCAGGACCAGGCGCCCGAGCGTGCCGGTCCCGCCGGTGAGCAGAATTGATGACGTCATAGCTTCTCCAGATTCGTCGAATCCGGGAGGCGATCTCCCGGCCGGGGTCGGACTCGACCGAGCGTCGGACAGGCACTGTTCTCCACGCCCGCAAAACGTAACGTAACGTTTGATGGAAGTATTAACGCAGCCGGCAGCCACGGTGTCAAGAACGAAACGTCACGTTCCCCGTGGTAGTGTCTCCTCGTGACTGGAAAGGCCAGCGGTGGCGCGCGATCGCGCGCGGTGATTCTTCAGGCGGCCCTTGATCTGTGCGCGGAACGGTCCTACGCCGCCGTGACCATGGAGGCGATCGCCGCCCGCGCGAAGGTCGGCAAGCCGACGCTCTATCGCTGGTGGCCGTCGAAGGGCGCGTTGTACCTGGATGCGCTGACCGAACGGGTGGGCGAGCCGTACTTCCTCATCCCCGACACCGGCGACCTCGCGGCGGACCTGCGCACCTGGATCCATGGCGTTACCAAGGTCTTCACCGACGACGCGCTTCGCGAGCTCCTCGCCGGGGTGGTCGGATCAGCCCAGCATGACCCCGAACTCGCCACCATCCTCCATCAACAGGTCCACATCCCCCTCTCGGGACGCAACCGCGAACGGATCCGCGCGGCGCAAGAGAGCGGACAAGTGGTCGGCCTCGACCCCTACCTGCTCGAAGACATGCTCATCGCACCGCTGTGGTACCGGCTCCTGATCACCGGCCAGCCGATCACCCCGCAGTACGCCGACACAGTCGTGAACGCCGTCCTCAACTCGACCCCCACGCCAACCGGCAACACCTGAGCTGTATGAGGCGTCTGCGTCGCCAACCCAGCCTGCACCCAGCTCAGACCGTCGCGAAGCAACGGCGGCCCGGGCATGGTGTTCAGCGGCGCTGGCCGGGCGATCGCCACCATCACCTTCGATTTCGACGCCGACGACCGCATCACCACCATCCACAACGTCGCCAACCCCGACAAACTCCAAACCCTCGCCGACGGCACCGCTCACGACATCAGCACGAACGGACCGGTATGCGGGATCCATCCTCGGCCGGCAGCCCGGCGCTGTTGCTGGGATCGACGGACACGTTGAACCGGGCGTCGGGTCCGAGGTCAGATCGCCAGGGCGAGGTCGGCGAACGCCCCAGACACCCGCGTTGCCGGCGGGACGTCGACAGCGAGTTCGTAGTGTCCACGGCGCAGGTTCTGCCTGGCTTCACTGCTCAAGCCGGGCTGGTCGCCCACCCGGTCGGCGAGTGCCGAGGAGGTCAACACCAGGTCGACGGCCGAGTCCTCGGCGATGTATGCGACTCGGTCGGCTGGGGACTCGGGGTCGATCGGCACGAAAGCCGCCCCGCCTTTCCCACGCCGAGCAACGCCACGTACGTGTCGACCGAACGCTGCAGCAGGATGGCCACCCCGGGCGCCGCTCGCGACGCCGAGGGCACGCAGGTGATGGGCCAGCCGGCTCGCGCGCTCGTCCAGCTCTCGGTAGGTCAGCCGCTCGTTGCCGCACTCGAACGCGATGGCAGATGGATCCCGGTCGCAGGCGGATTCGAACATGTGGTGCAGGCGCTGCGTTCTCGTGACGGCGCAGTCGCCGGGGCCGCCCACCGGATCGACGGCTGGCGGGCCGATGATGACGCGCCCTTCCGTCTCCGGACGCTCCAGTCGCAGGGGTGATGTGGACGCACTGACGTACCCGACCTGCTCCACGGAAACGCGAACCTCCTGCGCCGACCACGCTCGAATGACCTGCACCATGCGGTGACCATCGTGAGGACCCCTGGTCGGTCACGAGGTGACACTGACAGACCCGGCGAAGCGAAGATCGCGCCGCATATGCCTTAAAAGGACCGCGCATGCCGTATCACCGGCAAGGCTTCACGAAGCTAGCAAAGGCCCCTTCCCGGCATGACCCGAAACGCCAAGATGCGACCTAAATCTGCTGATTGAGACCACAGTCAGATGACTGACACCGCAGTCAGGTGAGTGACCCCGCAGTCAGGCAGCAACCAGCGCGCCGCACCGTCGTTGCCTGAAAGGGCAGATCCCGGCGAAGGAGCCACCACGGCAGCCGGATCTTGCTGAACACACACGCGGGTCTGGACGGCCATGGTCGGCCCCGGAGGAGGCAGCTCGGATGGAATGCGGCGCGGTCACGCCACGGACCGGACGGTGCGTGGGCGCTCTGGGGCGTGCGCCGTTCGCATCACCTGCGGAAGGCCGGGTGGTCGACGACCGCTGGCGTCGATCGTGGTGAGGATGCAGCTCGCCGTCTCGCTGGGCGGGCTCGGGCTCGCGCTGGTTGTCCTGCTCGGCCACTTGGCGGCGGAGCGGGCCCGGCACCGGCGACAGTTGGCGCGGATACCGACCCGGATCGTGGTGAACGGCATTCGGGGCAAGTCGTCGGTGACTCGGCTGACCGCCGGCGCGCTGCGCGAGGATCCTCGGCGCGTCGTCGTGGCCAAGACGACCGGCACGGCGGCGAGATTCATCTACCCGGGCGGGCGGGAGATGCCGATCCGGCGGCGCCGGGGTGCCGTCAACGTGATTGAGCAGGTCGGCGTGGTGCAGCGGGCAGTACACGCGGGAGCCGACACTCTCGTCGTCGAGTGCATGGCGGTCCAGCCGGAACTGCAGCAGGTCAATCAGGAGCAGCTGATCGACGCCCGCATCGTGGTGATCACCAACGTGCGGGAGGACCACCTCGAGGAGATGGGCCCCACCCTCGACGACGTCGCACGGTCGCTGAGCCGGTCGATGCCGAGCCGGGGAGTGGTGATCACCGCCGAACGGGACCGGCTGCACATCCTGCGAGAGGAGGCCGCCCGCCGCAGGTGCAGGCTGATCGCGGTCAACCCGGCTACGGTCAGCGACGCTGAGATGGCTCCGTTCCCGTGGATCACGTTCAAAGAGAACGTCGCGGTCGCCCTGGCGGTCGCGCGGCTGTGCGGCGTCGACCGGGCGACGGCCCTGGCCGGCATGTACTGCGCCCGCCCCGACCCTGGCGTGCTGCGCGTCGACGCGTGCGCGCACCAGGGACGCCGGTTCACCGCAGTCAACCTGTTCGCCGCCAATGACCCGGCCTCGACGCTGATGAACGTCGACCTGCTGCGCCAGCGACGGCTGATCGGACAGCGCGTGGCGGTGGTGATCAACTGCCGTCCGGACCGAGTCGAACGCAACGGCCAGATGGGTGCCATCATCCCGCAGCTCAATCCGCACCGGATATTCCTGATCGGCTCGCCGACGCGCAGCGCGCTGCATCAGGTGCCGCACGGGTGGCGCGACCGGGTTGTCGATCTTGAGGGGGGGCACCGAACCGGCACGCACCTTCGCGACGCGGTCGTCGAGGCGATCGCCCCCGGCGACACCGGAACCTCCCTGATCATGATCGGCAACATTCACGGCCCCGGCGAGGAACTGCTCACGGCGTTGCAACAGGTCACCGTGGCCGCCACCGCCGCGTCCCCGGTCGACGAGCTGAGCGCCACGCTCGAAGCCCTCTACCGGGCCGACACCGCCGTCCTGCCTGGAGCGCACCGCGCGGTCATGCCCGCCGGTCGCCGGGGTCCCGTACACCGTTGACAAAACAGGAGTCACCAGTCATGGCACCATTCGACCTGTCCTCCGAGCTCAGCGCCGTCATCGTCGCCGCCGGGCTGCTGTTCGGACTCGTCGGATACCTGATCACCAATGTGGCGCCGGCCGGCCTGATGGTGCCCGGTTGCGTGGTGTTGGCCGCCCTCGAAGACCTCGCGAGCCTCATCACCATCACCAGCGTCACGATCGTGACCGTCGGGCTGATGAAGGTGCTGCAGCGCATCACGATCCTGTACGGCAAGCGCCTCTTCGCGGTGACGATGCTGGTCTCGTCGTCGCTGTCGCTCGGCGCGTTCCTGGCACTGCACCTGCGCTACCCGTTCCTGTTCGGCGGCGACACGCTGTCCTTCCTGGTGCCCGGGCTGATGAGCTTCCAGCTCGTACGGCCACGTGCCTTGCAGACTCTCGCCGCCACCGCCTTGGTCACCTGCGGTACCGGCGCGGTGGCCCTTGCGGTGATCTCCCTATGAAGCTGGTCCGTAGCGGGTTGGTAGCCATGGCCGGTGTGGCAGCCGCCGTCGTCGTCGCCTGCGCAGCGGTCAACTCGGCAGGATCCACCCCGGACGATCCGGACCTGACACCGCACGCCACCGGGCCCGGCGCCCGTCCGGCCGGCAACCCTGCGGCCGAGCGCCTGGCCCAGGAGTACGAGCTGGTCGATCTCGCCGACCCGGCCCGCACCCAGGTCCGCCGGCGGGTCGACCAGACCGTGGTGGCGACCCTGACGGTCGGCGCGCGAACGACCGTCTTCACCGGCCCGCCCCGCCGGTTCGAGGAGCCGTCAACCACCACCGCCGTGGTCGAATCGACGGCGTACGTGCGTATCGCCCCACAGGCGTGGCAGCCCGGTCCGCAGATCCCGGAGGCCCTGGCCCGCTGGCTGATCACCCAGCTTGACGACGGCGACCCGGTGGACGTGCTCGCGGCCGCGATGCAGTACCTGCACGACGCACCCGACCTCCGCGACGATCATGGAGTGCGGTACGCCAGCGACGCCGGCTTCGGGTACGTGCACAGCCGCGACGAACGCGACGGCGCCGACTTCTACGACTACCTAGAGATCCCCTGGACCTTTCCGGACGCCGGCACGGTCAGACCGTCGGCCCGGTGGGACCGCGACCTGGACTGCTCCGGCTACATCAGGCTGGTCTACGGCTACCGGTTCGGCCTTCCGCTGCTCAACCAGACCGCCAGCACAACCGTCGACGGCCTGCCGCGGACCGCGGCGAGCATGGCGGCACACGCCCGCTCGGTGGTGATCGCCGCCGGCCGCAATCCCAGCCGCCCACCAGCCGACCTGTCCGCCCTGCAACCCGGCGACCTTGTCTTCTTCGCCCTGCACGACGATCCGGCACTGATCACGCACTCCGGTATCTACATCGGCGACGACGCCGACAAAGGTATGCGGTTCGTGTCGTCTCGCGGCACCGCCGACGGGCCCACCTTCGGGGACGTGCGCGGCGATGGCGTCGTCGACTCCGGCTACTTCGGTGAGCGGCTGCGCCGCGTCATCCGCCTGTAGGAAGGGAGCCGCTGTGCGCAAATTCCCAGTACACGCGGTGCTCGCCATCGCGCTGGTCGTCGCCCCGGCGGGCGTGTGGACGCTGCGCGGTGACGTCATTCGCGATCGCTTGTCTCCGCAGCCCGCGGAGGCCACCGCGCGACCTGCGGCGGCCGGACCGCGCCATGTCAGCATCCTCGGGTCCGGGGACATCCTGGTGCATCCGCCGACCTGGCGGCAGGCACGGGCGAACGCCGAGGCGGCCGGCCGCGCCGGCTACGACTTCGACCCGATGTTCGCCTCGATCCGTCCGGCCGTCGAATCGGCGGACCTGTCCATCTGTCACATGGAGGCCCCCATGGGGCCCGGCGAGCCCAAGGATTTTCCGCGCTTCAACGCGCCCACCGACCTGGCCGCCGCGGTCAAGACCGCCGGTTATGACACCTGCTCGACCGCCAGCAATCACGCCCTCGATCAAGGAGAGCAGGGCGTGTACGACAACCTCGACGCGCTCGACGCGGCCGGTCTGCGCCACACCGGAACCTTCCGCAGCGCGGCCGGAGCCAGAACCCCGACGATCTACCACGTCAACGGCGTCAAGATCGGTCACCTGTCCTGGGCCATGCACTTCAACGGCCTGGAACCGCCAGCCGGGAAGGCGTGGCTGGCCAACCGGATCGACGTCGCCGCGATCCGCGCCGCCGCCGCCACCACCCGCAGGGCCGGCGCACAGATCATCGTGCTCTCGGCGCACTGGGGCACCGAAAAGGTTCACACACCCGACGGCGAGCAACTGTTCTGGGCCAGACAGCTCATCGCCGACCCGAACATCGACCTGATCATCGGCCACCACAGTCACGTCGTACAGCCCTTCGAACGGGTCGGCGACAAATGGATCGCCTACGGCGTCGGCAACACCCTCGCCCGCCACGACTTCCCCAACGACGCCAACCGCGAGGGCGTACTCGCCAGGTTCACCTTCACGGAACAGCCCAACCGGCGGTGGATCGTCACCCGCGCCGAAGCCATCCCGATCTGGCTCTCCCTCAGGCCGACCATCCGCGTCCTCGACCTGGCCCGCACCCTCGAGCGGATGCCCGCCATCGACCGCCGCCGGAGCATCTACACTGCGGCCCAAGATCGGATCACGGGCTACCTCAACAGCCGCGGCGCGACCGCCGCCGGGCTGCAGGTGACGCATTGACAGGGCACCTGCCGGTCCGGCCTTCCTGCAGCGGCCGACCGGTGGCCGGGGAGAGCCAGACGTCCTGGGGATGGCGGATTGCGGCGCGAACGACGAGGAGATAGCGGCTGCGGGCAGTGGTCGTCCGGCGCGACACTCGACGCCAGGATGACGCCGCATCACACCCGCGAAGCGGGTCGCGGTGGTGGCTGCGGCGACGGGCGGCAGCCGGCAGGAAGAGGAAGGGCCCGCAGTCGGTCGCCCTGGGGACACGGGCAGAGCAGCGACGCCGCTGCGGAGCGTGCCGGGCGGGAACGGCGGCACGTGGTCTTCGCTCACGGGGCTGGGCTAAGCTGGGACGGCAAGGCGCAGATGGGGACGAGTACCGCCGCATGCAGCCAGGAGCGACTCGGGGACGGTGGAAGCCCGAGGGTGTTGCGCGACGGGAAGATCACCCCGGAGCCGTCGGAGGAAAGGCCGCGAGGCCGAGTAGAACCGACCGCACCTGAAATGAGAGGGCCGTACGCGGCCAAGGAGGGTGGTACCGCGGGGCACACCGCCTCGTCCCTCCGCCGGAGCGTCAGCACATGCATCCGACGGAGGAGCGATGTACCGCAGCGTACCGACTCAGGTCGATCTGCCCGGGCTCGAACATGAGGTCCTGCACTTCTGGCACGCCAACAGCATCTTCGCCCGCAGCCTGGAGGCGTCCCGCGGCCGCCCCGAGTGGGTGTTCTACGAGGGCCCGCCCACCGCCAACGGCATGCCCGGCGCCCACCACATCGAGGCCCGGGTCTTCAAGGACGTCTTCCCGCGCTACAAGACCATGAAGGGCTTCCACGTCGCCCGGAAGGCGGGCTGGGACTGCCACGGTCTGCCGGTGGAACTCGCCGTCGAGCGGGAACTGGGCTTCTCCGGCAAGCAGGACATCGAGAAGTTCGGCATCGCCGAGTTCAACGCGCGCTGCCGGGAATCGGTGACCCGGCACACCGACGCGTTCGCCCAGCTCACGGAGCGGATGGGCTACTGGGTCGACATGGACGACGCCTACCGGACCATGGACCCGGAGTACATCGAGTCCGTGTGGTGGTCGTTGAAGCAGATCTTCGACAAGGGCCTCCTCGTCGAGGACTTCCGGGTCGCGCCGTGGTGTCCCCGGGACGAGACCGGCCTTTCCGACCACGAGCTCGCCCAGGGCTACGAGACGGTCGTCGACCCGTCGGTGTTCGTCCGCTTCCCGCTCACCTCCGGCCCGCTGTCCGGGCGCGCGTCGCTGCTGGTCTGGACCACCACGCCGTGGACCCTGCCGTCCAACGTCGCGGTGGCGGTGCACCCCGACGTGCGGTACGTCGTGGCCACCGACGGCAACGAGCAGCTCGTCGTCGCCGAGCCCCTGATGGCGCAGGCGCTCGGTGACGGCTGGGACCTCACCGGGGAGTCGTTCAAGGGCGCGGAACTCGAACGGTGGAGCTACCGGGCGCCGTTCGACCTGCTCGACATCGCCGACGCGCACATCGTGATCCTCGCGTCGTTCGTCACCACGGACAGCGGCACCGGCCTGGTCCACCAGGCGCCGGCCTTCGGCGCGGACGACCTTGCCAGCTGCCGGGCGTACGGCCTGCCGATGGTGAACCCGGTGCAGCCCAACGGTCGGTTCGAGCCGCAGCTGCCCCTCGTCGGCGGCCTCTTCTTCAAGGAGGCGGACCGGCCGCTCGTCGACGACCTCACCGCCCGCGGCCTGCTCTTCCGCCACATCCCCTACGAGCACAGCTACCCGCACTGCTGGCGCTGCCACACCGCGCTGATCTACTACGCGCAGCCCTCCTGGTACGTCCGCACCACCGCGGTGCGCGACGCCCTGCTGCGCGAGAACGAGCGCACCACCTGGCATCCCGCCACGGTGAAGTACGGCCGGTACGGCGACTGGCTGAACAACAACGTCGACTGGGCGCTGTCCCGGCGGCGCTACTGGGGCACCCCGCTGCCGATCTGGCGGTGCGAGAACGAGCACGTGACCTGCGTCGGCTCGCTGACCGAGCTCAGCGAGCTGACCGGATCCGACGTGACCGGCCTCGACCCGCACCGCCCGTTCATCGACGAGGTGACGTTCGCCTGTCACTGCGGGGCGGTGGCCCGGCGGGTGCCGGAGGTCATCGACGCCTGGTACGACTCGGGCGCCATGCCCTTCGCGCAGTTCGGCTACCCGTACCGCAACGCCGACCTCTTCGCCGAGCGCTACCCGGCCCAGTTCATCTCCGAGGCCATCGACCAGACGCGCGGATGGTTCTACACGCTGATGGCGGTCGGCACGCTGGTGTTCGACCGGTCGCCGTACGAGAACGTCGTCTGCCTCGGCCACATCCTGGCCGAGGACGGCCGGAAGATGTCCAAGCACCTGGGCAACATCCTGGAGCCGATCCCGCTGCTCGACCAGCACGGCGCGGACGCGGTGCGCTGGTTCATGGCCGCCGTCGGCTCACCCTGGTCGGCGCGGCGGGTCGGGCACACCGCGCTCCAGGAGGTGGTTCGCAAAATCCTGCTGACGTACTGGAACACGGTCGCCTTCCAGACCCTGTACGGCCGGACCGCTGGCTGGTCCCCCTCGGCCGCGGACCCGGCGCCCGCGGAGCGCAGCGTCCTCGACAGGTGGCTGCTGTCGGAACTGAACACGCTGGTACAGCAGGTCGACGCCGCGATGGCCGGCTTCGACACGCACCAGGCGGGCCGGCTGCTGGCGACGTTCATCGAGGATCTGTCGAACTGGTACGTCCGGCGCAGCCGGCGGCGGTTCTGGCGGGGGGATCCGGCGGCGCTGGCCACCCTGCACGAGGCGCTGCGCACCGTCACCCTGCTGCTCGCACCGCTCACGCCGTTCATCACCGAGCGGGTGTGGCAGGACATGGTCGTGCTGGTCACCCCGGGCGCCGCGCAGTCGGTGCACCTGGCCGAGTACCCGGTCGCCGACGAGTCGCTGATCGACCCGGCCCTGTCCCGCCAGATGGCGCTCGCCCGCCGCCTGGTCGACCTGGGCCGCGCGGCCCGGGCTGACTCCGGGATGAAGGTCCGCCAGCCGCTGTCCCGGACGCTCGCCTCGGCCACCGGCTTCGAGGAGCTCGGCGCCGACCTGCTGGCGGAAATCGCGTCCGAGCTGAACGTCGGGTCGGTCACCGCGGTGGGTGGCGCGAGCGGTTCGCTGGTGGACACCACCGCGAAGGCCAACTTCCGTACGCTGGGCAAGCGGTTCGGTAAGGCCGTCCAGCAGGTGGCCGCGGCGATCGCGGCGGCCGACGCCGCCGCCCTGAAGGTCTCCTTGCAGGAATCCGGGTCGGCGACGGTCATGGTGGGCGGCGAGCCGGTGACGCTCGGCCCCGACGAGGTGGTCGTCGTCGAGACGCCCCGCGAAGGCTGGGCGGTCGCCAGCGACGCCGGCGCCACGGTGGCGCTGGACCTGCACCTCACGCCCGAGCTGCGTCGGGCGGGGGTGGCGCGCGACGCGATCCGGCAGATCCAGGAGGCGCGCAAGTCCAGCGGGCTCGAGGTGACCGACCGGATCGTGCTGCGGTACCGGGCGAGCCGGGAGGAGACGGCGCTGGCCCTGGCCGAGCACCGTGACCTGGTCGCCGAGGAGGTGCTCGCGGAGGACTGCGCCGACGGGGACCCGTCGTGGCCCGACGCCGAGCCGTTCTCCGACGCCGCGCTCGGCCTGACGTTCTGGCTGCGTAAGGCCTGACGAACCGGCGCCCCGGGCCACCGCGGCCCGGGGCGCCTCCACAGCCGAGGTCATGTCGGCACCCCCGGCCGGCCGGGGCGCTCCGCCACCCGGTCGACGAGCGTCTGCGCGACGTCGCGCAGCTTGCGGTGTTCTTCACCGGTTGGGCGGGGCCCAGTCACCGTTCCCGGGGGAATCCGGTAGGAGGTGGTGCAGTCCGGTCAGCCGCAGTACGCCGTGGGCGGGGCTCCGCGGGGTGGCGGTGACGCGCAGGTCGCTGACCGTCCGGCTGACCTCGTGCAGGATCTGGACGCCGGTGCTGCTCAGGTGGGTGACAGCGGTGAGGTCGACGGTGAGCGGCAGGCTGCCGCCGCGGCTGGTCCCCAGGATCGCGGTGCGGAACTGAGGGCCGGTGGCCAGATCCACCGGGCCGTGCACGCGAAGTGCCGGGCCGGTCGGGGTCTCGACGACGGCGACCGTGAACTCGTCAACCACGGTGGCCTGCTTGTGGGGGCCGGCGGCCTGGGCGGCGCCGGCGGTGGTGACGTTGGTGGGCCGGCCGACGTGGTGGTGCATGCTGACGGTGGTGCCGGCTTCGGTGTGCCGGACCTCCACCCGGTCGACGAGTCCGTGCAGCATCGTCAGTCCGCGACCGCGCCCGCCCGGGTCGCGGACCGGTGGACGCCACCGTCCCTGGTCGGTGCAGGTGAGGTGCACGACGCCCTGGTCGTCCAGGGTGGCGTGAATGGTGAACGTCGCCGACGTGCCGCTCGGGTAGGCGTGGTCGATGACGTTGGTGGCGGCCTCGCCGGCGGCGTGGAGGAGGTCGCTGGTGTCCTGGTCGCCGGCACCGATGCGGCCGAGCCAGTCGCGCATCCGCTGACGCATGGGGCGCAGCGCCGTCGCGTCGGCGGGGAGCGTGAGGTGCAGGGGCGCCACGGGCTCCGGCATGAGGTGGGCGGCCAGGAGCGTGGTGTCGTCGCCGAAGCCGCCCTCGGCCAGGGCCAGCCGTTCCGTGACCAGGGTGCAGATCCGATCGGGCAGCCGGTCGGGGAGCGTCGTGTCCTCGTCGAGGGTTCCCCGCCGAGCCGCCGACGCGGCGGCGGCCAGGGCTCGCGCGCTGTCGTGCAGGCTCTGCCGTGGTCGTTCGATCAGGCCGTCGGTGTAGAGCAGCAGCAGGTCGCCGCCGGCCAGCCGGCAGGTGTGCACGGGGGCGGGACCGGCTCCCGTGCCGAGCGGCCCGGAGGGCGTCAGCGGCAGGTAGCGGTCGTTGCCGGTGGCGTCGAGCAGCAGCGGCGCCGGGTGCCCGTGACTCGCCACGTCGAGTGCGCCCGTGGCGGGGTCGAGCACGGCGAGGCAGGTGGTGGCCGCCCGGGTCGCGGTGGTGTGGGCCGCGAAGGCGTCGAGGACGTTCAGCACGTCTGGCAGGCTGCCGCCGGACTGCAACGCCTGCCGGGCGACGGTGCGGAGCTGACCCATCGCCGCAGCGGCCGTGGCACCGTGTCCGACGACGTCGCCGACGGTCAGGGCGAGCCGCCCGTCGGGCAGCGGAACGGCGTCGAACCAGTCCCCGCCGGCGACGAGGTCGCTGCCCGCGACGAGGTAGTGGGCGGCGACCTGGACACGGGGCAGCACGGGCAGCGCGTCGGGCAGGAGGCTGCGTTGCAGCTCCAGGACCAGACCGGCGGCCTGGCGGTAGCGGCGTTCGGCGGTGGCGGCGGCGGCTTCGGCGGCCTGCCGGGCGGCGACCACGGGCGTGGCGTCGACGGCCTGGACGATAACCCCGCGTACGGAGCCGTCGGGGTTGCGCCAGGGCGCCATGTCGAAGGTGTAGAACGCCTCCGTCAGTCGGCCGTCGCCGTCGCGGTCGGTCAGGACGCGCTGCTCGTAGCCGTGCGAACGGACACCCTGCAGGGCCTGGTCGAGGAGTTCGAAGATGTGCTGACCCGCCAGTTCGGGCACGGCCTGCTTGAAGGGTTCACCGATCAGCCCGCTGCGGTCGCCCACGGCGGCCCGCACGGCCGGGTTCGCCGCCACCACCCGCAGCTCGGGGCCCTCGAAGATCCACACGAAGCCGGGCAACTGCTCGAAGCCGTCGATCACCGCCTGCGGGTCGCCGGAAGACCAGCGTGACTGCGGATCCACCACTGACGGTTACCCCTCACCGGACGTGCCTTGCAGCACCTTGTCATGCCCAGCCTGCTCCCGCCTAATCCGTTCACGTCCGGCTCGCCAGGAGCCGGCGGAACGGCCGGACCGGGCATGCCGGGTGCCGCCGCCCTGGCCGCCGCGCGAGGTCGCGGTCGCTCCCCCGGTCCACGGAGCTTGGCGTGCCCGGAGACCGGGTAGAACGGGTCCATGGGACAACTGACCGCCTCGCCGCCCCCGCCGCAGGCCACCGAGATGCGACGGTGGGCGCTCTCGGACGCGGCGGACCTGCGGGGTCTCCGTGCGTCCCTGCACCGGGAACTGACCGGCAACGTGCTCGGCGAGGGTGAGTCCCTGGCGGAGGTCCCCGAAAGCGTCGCGCTCATCGCCACCGAACTCGCCACGAACGCCCTGCGCCACGGGATCCCGCCGACCGTCGTGCGGCTGCTCGCCACCGACGACTGCCTCATCCTCGAGGTCGCCGACCACGACGTGGAATCCCTGCCGGAGCTCGCGGACAGCCGCCCGGTGGGTGACGGCGGCCGTGGTCTGCAGATCGCCCGGGCCCTCTCCCTCGGCGTCGGTTGGTACGCCACCGACAGCACCAAGAACGTCTGGGCCTCGTTTCCCCGCGGCTGACCCCGGCAGCGGACGGGATCAGCGGCCGGGAGCGGACGGCTGATGGCACCCCCGGCCGGCGGGGCGGTCGGGCCGACAGCCCTCCCTGAGGGGCGACCTACACTTGCGGCGTGAGGCGTCCAGCGTGATCGACAGGGGGCGGCCGGCTCGGCCGCACGGCCACGTCTGCTGGTCGTACGACGATCCGGAGTCCTTCCAGCCGGAGGCGGCGCGGTACCTGGCCGCGGGCCTCGCCGCCGGTGAACGGGTCTGGTACGTGACACCCCGGCCGCCGGAGTCGGTGGCCGAGGAGCTGCGCGACGTCGCCGGGTTCGCCGACGCGCTGCGTCGGGGCGCCGCCGAGGTGATCACCCTCGGCGGGACCTACTCGTGTGGCGCGGTGGTCGACCCGGGGGCGCAGGTCGCCGCCTACGCGGCCGCGACCGAGGCGGCGCTGGCCGCCGGCTACACCGGGCTGCGCGTCGCCGCGGAGGCCACCGACCTGGTCCGCACTCCCGAGCAGCTGGACGCCTTCGCCCGCTACGAGCACCGCATCGACCGCTACATGCGTACCCGGCCGTTCTCCGCGATGTGCGCCTACCACCGGCCGGAGCTGGGTGACCGGACGGTCGCCGAGCTGGCCTGCATGCATCCGGAGAGCAACGTCGAGGACGGTTTGTTCCGGTTGTACGCCACCGCCCCGGACGACGGCCACGCCGCGCTCGTCGGCGAACTCGACATGACCAACCACGAGCTGTTCCGCACCGCCCTGGACCGCGCCGACCTGCACCCCTCCAACGGCGAGCTGGTGCTGCGCGCCACCGACCTGCGCTTCGTCGACCACCGTGCCCTGGCGCACCTGCACGAGTACGCCCGCCGCCGCGGCGCGACCGCCGTGCTGCGGACGTCCCACTCCGCCGCGGCCCGCCTGGCCGCCCTGCTGGACCTGCCGGGTATCCGGGTGGAGGTGTCGCGGTGAGGACGGGCGCCGCCGCCCACCACGACGGCTACTACCACGAGGCGGTCCGCTACGACTCCGACGAGGAGCTGCTCGCCGTGGCGGTGCCCTTCCTGCTCGGCGGCGTCGAGGCCGGTGAGCCGACCTTCGTGGCCCTCGGCGAGCGCACCGGCGAGCTGGTCCGGGCGGCCCTGCCGGCTCGGTCGGGGGTCGAGTTCCTCCCCGGCGGCGACGTCTACGCCCGACCGGCCGCCGCCATCCGCTCCTTCCGCCAGCTCCTCGCCGACCAGGTCGCCGCCGGCGCCGGACAGATCCGCATCATCGGCGAGGTGCCCCCGGTCTCACTCGGACCGACGTGGGACTGGTGGGCCCGGTACGAGTCGGCGATCAACCACGCCTACGACGACTTCCCGCTCTGGGGCATCTGCGCGTACGACACCCGGTGCACCGCGGCGGAGGTGCTGGCCGACGTGGCCCGGACCCACCCCCGGTTCGCCACCCCCGACGGCGGGCACGTGCCCAGCCCGACCTGGACCCCGCCGACGACGTACCTGCGCCAGAGCCGGCCCGTCCTGCCCGACCCCCTCCAGGAAGCGCCACCGGAGGTGCAGGTGACCGCCCCGACGGCGGCCGAGGCCCGTACCGCCGTCTACCGGGCCGACCGGGGGCAACTGCCCGCCGACGACGTGGAGGATCTCGTCGTCGCGGTCAGCGAGACCGTCACCAACGCGCTGCGCCACGGCCGGCCCCCCGTGCGGCTCCGCGTCTGGGCCGGCATCGACCGCATCGTCGTCACCGTCAGCGACGGCGGCGACGGGCCGGCGGACCCGTTCGCGGGGCTGCTCCCCGCCTCCCACGGCGCCCCCGGCGGCCTGGGGCTCTGGATCACCTACCAGTCCTGCGACCACGTCACGGGGTACCGGGGCGAGGACGGGTTCACCCTCCGGCTCACCGCCGGGAACCCGCACGCCCCCCGCTGACCGCGCCCACCCGTCGCGCCGGTGCACGCGGCCGGCGCCGCCCGGGCTCGCCGGGCC
>NZ_JAMOKF010000432.1 GCF_023656545.1 Micromonospora phytophila
AGCTCGGCGGCGCGGCGGCCGCGCTCGGTTGAGCCGAGGGAGACGCTGGACAGCTGAGGGAACATCATCTGGGCCAGCTCGGTGTCGTCCATGCCGACCACGGCCACGTCCTCGGGCACCCGGCGTCCGGCGGCCAGCAGCGCGTGCAGCGCGCCGACCGCGATCAGGTCGTTGGCGCAGACCAGGGCGTCCGGGGCGGCCCGGGCGAGCAGCCGTTCGGCGGCGGCGCGGCCGGCCGCGTACTGGAAGTCGCCGACCTCCACCAGCCGCTCGTCGAGGTCGATGCCGTGGCCGGCGAGGGCGGCGCGGAACCCGGCGTCGCGGGCGGCGCCGGGAACGGTGTCGAGCGGGCCGTTGACGAAGCCGATCCGGCGCCGGCCGGTGGCGACGAGGTGGTCCACGGCCAGTGCCACACCGCGCCGGGAGTCGGTCCGTACGTTGTCGACCGGCGCGTCCGCGCCGAGCTGGCCGACCACCACCACCGGCACGGGGCTGCCCACGAGCGCGGCGAGGTGGTCGTCGGTGACCCGGATCGGCGAGAGGATCATGCCGTCGACGTAGCGGTTGGCCAGCCGCCGCAGCAGGGCGGTCTCGTTGGCGATCCGCCCGCCGGTGGCGTGCACCAGCAGCTGTCGCCCGGACGCGGCCACCACTTCCTCGATGGCCCGCATCATCGAGACGTACACCGGGTTGCCGATGTCCTCGACGGCGAGCGCGACCAGCCCGGTGCGCTGGGACTGCAGCGAGCGGGCGATGGCGTTGGGCACGTATCCGACCTCGGCCGCTGCGGCGCGCACCTTGCGGATGGTCTCCTCGCTGCCGCCGACGCCGTTGAGCACGCGCGAGGCGGAGGCGATGGAGACACCGGCGCGGGCGGCGACAGTGTGGACGGTGGGTCGGCCGTCGGCCGACTCCTGTAAACGTTTACGACCCACGCCCCGCACCTCCACCTGTTTGCTGTAAACGTTTCCGGGAGTTTGCGCCGCCGCCGGCGGCGAGGTCAAGGGCTCGTTACGAAAACGTTTCCAACCGGAGAGCGGACCTGGTCACGGCGCTACCGCCGTCCGGTCCCGCGCCGGCACGGCGAACGGCCCACCCACACCCCCGAGAGTGGGTGGTGGGTGGGCCGTTCGCCTCGGTCGACGGGTGGCGGCCGGGTCAGCCGATCGGCAGGCGGGTCAGCCAGTCCTGCCAGGCCCGCTCGGTCCGGGCGGGGTCCGGGTCGGCGCCGAAGATGTGGTGTCCCAGGACCAGGACGTTGCCGCGGTCGGCGCCGGAGTGGAGGAACCGGTAGAGGGCGTCCGGGGTGCGGACTCCGAAGTACGTCGGCAGCCCGGCGAGGTCCACCACCCCGTCGATCGGCGGCGACCCGGGCAGTTCCAGCCGGGCACGCGCGCCCTCGGCGACCGGGCCGGTGAGGCCGAACGCGCCGGCCACGGCCGCCCAGACCTGGTCCGGGTCGCCGGCGCCGGGCCGGAACGCCGTGACCGGGGTGCTGGTACGTCCGGCGAAGTGCGCGAGGTACGCCGCCAGCGTCCCCAGGTACATGTCCCAGCCGCTGCGCATGGCCTCGTACTCGGTCTCCCAGTTGTCCCCGAGGACGCCGCTCTGCACCAGCCGCAGCACGGTCGCGCCCCGGTCGCGCCCCTCGATGAGGTACTCGATGGCCATGAAGGTGCCGTCCGGCCCGGGCTCGGACCGGTACGCGAACCGTTTTCCGGGCTCCCAGGCCGTCACCGTCGACTCCTCGACGTGGCCGGCCATGGCGAACCGGGTCCGGCCTCCTTCGACCGGCTCGACCTCGCTGCGACCCATGAACCAGGAGTCGATCCCGGGACCGGTGGCGATCGCCGCCCAGACCTGCTCGGGGCTGGCGGGGAGTTCGATGTCCTTGCTGAGTTCAAACGGGTGTCCCATGGCGAAGCCTTTCTGGGCGGATACGAGGTGGTCCGACGGGTGGGGCCGCGGGGGCGATGGTTCAGGTCAGGACTGTGGTGATCCGCCGGCGCCGGTCGGCGGGGTGACGCCGGGGTGCAGGGCCACCACCACCCGGTGCTCGCGGCCGCCCGGGGCCTGCTCGTCGTGGTACTTGCCGACCAGGCTGGCGACGGTGGCCGCCAACTCCTCGGCGAACGCGGCCCGGTCGCCCGCCGAGGCGAAGCGGATGTCCGCGTCGATCGCGAAGGTCGCGACCCGCTTGCGGGCCCGGTCCGCGCCGGTGATCAGCGCGCCGACGTCCTCGACGAGCCGGGCGGCGACCGCCAGCAGCCACCGCGCGGAGAGCCGGTCCGGCGACTGGGCCGGGTCGGGGCGTACGGCGGCGAGGGCGGCCGGCGAGATCACGTACGACGCCGCGGTGGCCCGCATGAGCCGCTCGGTGACGTTGCCCTTGCGGCGCTCCTCGACCAGCTCGATCAGGCCGTGCTGCTCCAACGCCCGGAGGTGGTAGTTGACCTTCTGCCGAGCCAGGCCGACCCGGGCGGCGAGCATCGTCGCCGAGGCCGGTTCGGCGAGCGCGGCGAGCAGCCGGGCCCGCGTCGGGTCCAGCGACGCCTCGGCCGCCGCCGGGTCCTCGATCACCGCGATGTCGAACATGCCACCACCCTTCCACCGGGGTTTCGCGTCAGGTCGGAATCAGGTGCCGGCTCCCGGGCGGCGGGAGCGTCCGCGGCCGTCGCGCTCAGGCGACGGCCTCCTTGCCGTCGCGTACCACGAACTCACCGCTGCCGGTGGCGCCGAAGCCGGTCTGGCGCAGGGTGAGCGAGACCGCCCCCGCGCCCCCGCTCAGCACCTCCGACCCGGTCATCCGGTAGGTGGCCGGGGTGGCGCCGTCGGCGAAGAGCCGCTTGCCCTCGCCGACCACGACGGGGAACTGGATCAACCGGTAGGTGTCGACCAGGCCGGCGTCGTGCAGGGTGCGGGCCAGCTGCCAGCTGCCGTGCACCTGCAGCTCACCGCCGGACTGCTCCTTGAGCCGGCGCACCTGGTCGACGACGTCGCCCCGCAGCACGGTGGTGTCGCCCCAGGCCGCGTCGGCGTCGGAAAGGGTGTTGCTGACCACGTACTTGCGCCAGGTGTTGAGGGCGGTGGCGACGAGGTTGTCGGGATCGGTCACCTGCGACCAGTAGCTGCGCATCATCTCGAAGGTGGTGCGGCCCAGCAGGAAGGCGTCGGCGTGCCGGAACCATCCGTCGACGGGGTCGAGTTGGCCGGCGTCGGTGTGCGGCACCAGCCAGCCGCCGCGCGTGAAGCCGTTGCTCGGGTCCTCCTGGGCGCCGCCCGGGCCCTGCATGACGCCGTCGAGGCTGACGAAGGTGTGGACGCTGAGCTCCATGACTTCCCCCTGGTGTGAGGTCGCGCCGTGGTGCGCGACAAGGATCAGCCTCCTACCGACGATCGGAATTGTCAAGACAAGAAAAGTTGTCGGTGCGGGCGCGAGGCCGCCCGGACACGGACCGCCCACGCACGAGGCTGCCCACGCACGAGGCAGCCCATGGGGAGGCCCGGTGACCGGGACGGCGTCGGGTTCGCCGAGCGGCGGTGTGCGTCAGCGCCGGTGCTCGCGCTCCTGGCGCAGCCGCTCGTCGAGCCGGCCCAGCTCGTAGATGCCGTTCAGGTCCGTCGGCAGCCGCGTCACGTTGTCGACGACGGGTTCTGGATCCGGCGCGGGAGCCGACGGGCCGGCCCGCCCCGGCGCGGGAGCCGACGAACCGGCCTGCCCCGGCGTCGCGCCCGGGACGTGGCGCCGCCGTCGCAGGACCAGCGCCACCGGAACCGCCAGGGCACCCACCGCCAGGCCGTACGCCAGCCACGGTTG
>NZ_JAMOKF010000433.1 GCF_023656545.1 Micromonospora phytophila
GGCTGGTCGCGCCCGTTCGGGGCGGCGGGCGCCGGAGCGCCCTACGGGCGGGGCGCACCCGGCCCGCCCCGTCCGATCGCGATGACCGTCCGGGCCGGGCCGGATGCGCCGCCCGACGGGTGTGCCGGTGCCCGGCCGGGACCGGTCGACCCGCCGGTGGTTCAGCTCCGGCAGTTGGTGACCGGCACGGTGCTGCCCGCACAGTTGGTGGGCTCGTTGCGCACGATGTCGGTCTCGTCGTCGATGGTGACCCGGGCCTTGTCCACGAACAGACCGCCCGGCTTCACCTCGGAGGCGTTCCCGGCCACCCGGCTCTGGAAGAGCTGGACCTGCCCCTGGGTGACGAAGATGCCACCGCCCTGCGACGTGTCGCCGACGGCCTCGTTGCCGTTCACCCGGCTCTGCCGTACCACCAGGTTCGACTTCTCGGCGTAGATCCCGCCGCCGTTGCCCTCGGCGGTGTTGCCGGTGACGACGCTGTCGTCGAGCGGCACCAGGCCCTGGAACGTCGAGATCCCGCCGCCGTTGCCCGTGGCGGTGTTGTCGGTCACCCGCATGTCCCGCAGGAAGATCAGCGCGTCGGAGTTGGCGATGCCGCCACCGGTCTTGGCGGAGTTGCCGTGCACCGTGCTGTCGGACACCCGGGTGCGGGCCGAGAAGCTGGCCACACCGCCGCCCTGCTCGGCCTCGTTGTGCACGAAGGTGCTGGTGTGCACCTCGGCCGCGCCCCGGTAGTTGCCGAAGCCGCCGCCGTACGCGACCGCGCTGTTGCCCCGGAACTCCGACTTGTGCATGGCGAGCACACCGCCGTTGAGCATGCCCCCGCCCTTGCCCGCGGTGCCGGTGGCGTGGTTGTCGACGAACGTGGTGTCGGTGACCACCATGTTGCCGTCGTTGAAGATCCCACCGCCGCCGCCCTCCTTGGACAGGGAGGTGCTGCCGACGATCGTGGTGCGCTTGACCACTGCGGACGCGCCGTGCGCCACGTAGATGCTGCCGCCCTCGGCGGTGGATTTCCCGTTCTTGAGCACCACGTCGGAGAGGGTCAGCTCGCCGGAGTCGCGGACGGTGAAGAACCGGAACTCCTCGGCGTGCTCGTCCCGGACGATGGTGGCGCCCTCGCCCCGGATGCTGATCGGGTGGTAGATGAACGGCAGGCCGCTCTTGTCGTCCTCCGGGGTGCGTGGGGGCGCCTCGACGTCGCCGGGGTTCTCCGCACTGTCGGCGGACTCCCGGGCGTCGCGGATGCCGCCGTCGTACCCGTCCTCCTGCTCGAGGGCCTCGGTGAGGACGTACCGGCACTTGGGCGCGAGCCGGAGGTCGCCGCCGCCCTCGGCGTCGGCCCGTTTCAGCGCCGCGATGAGCCGGTCGGAGTCGCAGGGCACGAAGAACTTGCGGCCGTGCCCGGACTGAGGTCCGCCGCGGCGCTCCGAGCGTGACCTGCGGTCCTCCTCACCGCGACGCTCCTCACCGCGGCGCTCCTCACCGGCGTCGTCGCCGCGCAGCACCATCGACGGCAGGCCCGGTCCGGCGACGGAGGGGCCGGCCGCGGCGACACCGGCGGCCCCGACCACCAGGCTGCCCGCCATCAGGCCGCCGGCTAAGAACCATCGGGACCGTCGCCTGGCTCGTGTCGCCCGCCGGCTCCCTTGATACGTGGACATCAGGATTCCCTGCCTCTCGTGCGTGACACGGCCGCCCCGAATCGGGCGCGGCGTGGCTGACGTCGCGGCAGCCACCGAGGGTCACGATACGACCGGGAATCGGGCGAGTCAGGCGAACATGAATAAGTGTAGTGTTTGCCTACAGGGGGTCGATAAGGCGCGTCGGCGGGCCGAACCGGCCGGGCCCGCACGGACCGGGAGGACCATGCCCTACCCGCCGACGTGGATGCCCGGGCGCCGGGCCGGATCCGGCTCGGACCTGCGGATGATCTCCCGCACCACCGGCGGGGTGTCGCCCCGCCCGAGGATGAGATAGCGCAGCAGGTGCGCGATCGGGCTCCCCTCGGACCACTCGAAGTGGGCGTGCGGGCGCACGCCGGTGGCGTCGCGCAGCGCTAGCAGGATCGCCGCGATGGCGTTCGGGGCGGCCGGGCTGGCGGCCCGCAGCACCCGGAACCCGCCCACCTCCACCCCGTGCACCCGCAGCACCCGGCTGAACTCCGAGGGGTCCACCACGTCGATCTCGAGGAAGAGCACGTCGGCCGCCCCGGGCACCGGGTTGATCCCGCGCTGCGCCCGCTCCTTGACCCGGTACTCCTTGACCGCTCCGCTGTCGCGCTTGTGGGCGATGAAATGCAGCCGGCCGTCGTGCGCGACGGATTCCGTGATGAACCGGCGGGCCGTCTCGTCGAACTCGATCCGCTCGGCGCGCAGCTCGGTGGTCCGGGTCACCCGGGAGATCAGCGAAACGGCGATGATGCCGAGGATGAACAGGGCGGAGATGGCGATGCCGTCCGGCTCGGCGATGACGTTCTCGACCAGGGCGTACAGCAGGACCAGGGTGAGCACGGCGAAGCCGGCGCCGGCGGCGCGGTGCCGGCGGCGGACCCCCGCGATGGTCACCGCCACGGCGGCGGAGACCATCATGGCGAGGATTCCGGTCGCGTACGCGCCGGCCTGGGCGTTGACGTCGGCCCGGAACACGACGGTGATCGCGATGCTGACCAGGGTGTAGACGATCACGACCGGGCGCACCGCCCGGGCCCACTCCGGCGCCATGCCGTAGGTGGGCAGGTAGCGGGGCACGATGTTGATCAAGCCGGCCATCGCCGAGGCGCCCGCGAACCAGAGGATCAGCACGCTGCTGATGTCGTAGACGGTGCCGAAGGCCTCCCCGACGTGCTCGTGGGCGAGGTACGCCAACGCCCGGCCGTTCGCGGCGCCGCCCGGCGCGAACTCCTCGGCGGGGATGAGCACGGTGGTGATGAACGTGGTCGAGATCAGGTAGACCGACATGACCAGCGCGGCGGTGGTGAGCAGCCGCCGGGTGTTGCGGATCCGTGCCGCCAGCCGGGCCTCGCGGTCGGCCCCCCGGCCGGCCACCAACGGCATCATGCTGACCCCGGTCTCGAAGCCGGAGAGCCCGAGCACCAGCAACGGGAAGGCCATCACGGCGGTCAACGCCACCCCGCCGGGGCTGCCGTCGGCGGTCACCGCAGTGGTCCAGCCCGACAGGGTGCCCGGATCGGCCGCGATCTCGGCCACCGACACCGCGACGATCACCGCGTTCAACGCCAGGAAGACGGCGACCAGCGGGATGGCCACCACCACCGCCTCCCGGAAGCCGAGCAGGAAGACGCCACCCAGGATGAGCAGCAGCGCGACGGTGACCCCGACGGCGACGGCCGTGCCGCCCACCCCCTCGGGCAGCAGCGGGTTCTCCAACAGGTGCACGGTGGCGTCGGCCGACGAGAGGGTGATCGTGATGATCCACGAGGTGGCCACGAAACCGAGCAGGACCAGCACGAACACCTTGCCCCGCCAGAACGGCAACAGCCGTTCCAGCATCGCCACCGAGCCCTGCCCGTGCGGGCTCTCCCGGGCCACCCGCCGGTACATCGGCAGCATCCCGAACAGGGTCAGCGCGACGATCAACAGGGTGGCCAGCGGCGAGAGCGCCCCGGCGGCGACCGCGGCGATGCCCGGCAGGTAGGACAGGGTGGAGAAGTAGTCCACCCCGGTCAGGCACATCACCTGCCACCAGGGATGCACCCGGGTCTGGCCCTCCTCGCTCTCCGGACCGACCGGCTGGACCCGGTGCAGGAAGAGCCACCGCCGCAGCGGGCTCGGCGGCGCGGCGGGCCGGCTCGCG
>NZ_JAMOKF010000434.1 GCF_023656545.1 Micromonospora phytophila
CATTGAGCACCGCTGCTGTACTTAACTGCTGTACGACAGCAGAAAGGCCACCTCCCGTTTCCGGGAAGTGGCCTTTGACCTGCGTGGGCGATACTGGGATCGAACCAGTGACCTCTTCGGTGTGAACTCTCGGCGAGCCGGTCGGGCCGGGTGTCGTTCGAGGTCAAGTGGCCTGCTGAGGCTCGTCTCGGTCCGGTTCGGCTGGCACGGTTGCTGTACTTCGCTGCTGTACTGCTGGCGTCAGGCGAGGCGCTGGATGCGGACCTTGGGCTGCTCGTTCCTGAGGTGGCCTTGCTTGTGCTGGCGGACCTGCTCGTCCCAGACCTCCTGGTCGTAGTCCGGGTCGGGTGGGATCCACTTGTGGGAGCCGTCGCTGTAGTGGAACTTCTCGTCGCCGGGCCGCAGGATGCTCATCGGGTCCAGCCGAGGAACCGGCGGTGCAGATGGCCGGCGGGGACGTGGGCCAAGTCCTGGGTCGCGTCGACGAGTTGGGCGGCCAGGTAGAGGGCGAGCGACACCGGGGCGCGGTGGTACTCGGCGAGCAACTCCCGGCGGCGGGTCTGGCAGGGCCATTCGGCGCCGCAGCCGCCGCACGTCCAGGCCGCTGCAATTGGGTGGTGAGTCGTCATCTCGGGCCGTCCTGGCTCGGCCAGTGACCACGGTTGATCGGGATGAGATGACGGCTTCGGCACGGCAGGTTCGCGCCGCAGCGGCAAATCCTCCGCCAGTGACGCCAAGACCAGACGGGCCTGTGACGTCGCGCGAGGGTCAGCGCGACCGCTAGGACGTACTCGTCGTAGGAGACGCGCTGCCGATTGCCTGCCGACTCCGCGTCGCAAGCCGGTGGCCGACGATGGCCAGCGTTCCAGAAAGCACGGTTCTCACCTGTGGGCTGAGCAGTTGCATCGTTCGGTCCGGTCACCACGCCTCCCGCCGACGCTCTGGGGAGCCGCGGGCACCCCGGCCAGCCGTTTCGGAGACGGGGCACCCACGGCGGGGATCCCCGGCCGCCAAGCTGGGTAGCCCCACGAGCAACTTAAGACGCAATGTGCGCAGGGTCAACAGCTGGAGCACATAGCGTTGCAAGTCGAGGCCCCGACGTGATCTGCTTGCTCCAGCCGCCAAGCTGGGAGCACCACCTATGTCTGAAGCCGCATACCTACAGGTCGCCCGAGACATCCGCGAACAAGTCAGTGCCGGCCAACTAAAGCCGGGAGACAAGCTGCCGTCCTTCGCCGCTCTGTGCGAGCACTACGAGGTCAGCAACACCGTCATCCGCGCCGCCATGCTTGTCCTCAAAGCCGAAGGGCTGATCGACGGCCGGCAGGGCAAGGGTGTCTACGTTGCGAACCCACTCCCCCGGCAGCCCGAGAGCTGACCTAGCTGACCTAGCGCGCGGACCCGTCGGCACTCGCCGCGCCGCCGAACCGGCCGAGCACCCCGCCCTCGTCGTGGCCGTGACTCCTCGCTTGTAAGAACTGCGCGGTCCGTCCAGCGGCGTCTACGCCCATCCGCGACCTCGGACGTTCGTCCGTGCACCGCCGTCGTCGACTGTCATGGTCCGGGCTCGTTGCTATCAGCGTTGCTGTCGCCAGCTTCAAGACACACGGTTTAGGAAGGGGCTAGCGCCTGGGCGTGGCCCGGCTGGTTTACCCGCCGAAATAGCACGCTGGGAGCCCAGCACACCCTCGATCATTCCGCGCCTATTCCGGACCTAGTGGCATCGGCTGACCTGCTGCCTCAAGACCGGCACCACCTACGACGAGACCACCGCCTGGCAGCACCGCCAACGGCACGATCAACCAGCCACTGCTTGACCGCAGCGCTCATGGGATGTCTGTCACCGTTGCTGTCGGCAGCTGCTGCCCGTCGCGCACGACCGCGTCGCAGGAAGTCAAGGTTGGTGGCAGGTAAGCACTACTGGCGATATCGGGTTATGGCCCGTTTAATGCCCCATCTGCCGGCAGGATCACTTGGGGGCGACCGAGCCCGACAAGCCTGACTAACCCCCGCCGGCAGTGATCTTGGCTTCCCACGCCGCAACACCTACCCTGGGCGGATGACTCGCACCCCCAGCCAGATCCATGGCGGAACTCCCTGGGTCGTCGTAGTGATCGCTGGCGTGCTCATGGCCGGAGGATGTAGCACAGCTAAGGCTCCCTCGCAGCCATCCTTGTCGGTCGCCACGGCCGCTTCAGCGGCAGCATCACCGTCAGTCGAGCCCTCTCCCACCCCAGCACGGCCGCGAGTCAGCAAGAAGGCACTGAACTACTTCTTCAAGATTGCCTTGGGCGCCGAGTACGGCGGAGACCGCATCGTAGTCAAATGGACGAAGCCGGTCGTCACCGTGCGCACGGACGGCACGGTGAGTTCGGCGAGCCAGAAGTGCCTGAGGAAGGTGATCTCCGACTTCAACGCCCTAACCGCGACCACCGACCTGAAGCTCACCCGGGACTCCGCGGCCGACGTCACCATCCACTTCGCACCGGTCGCCCGCTTCCCATCCCTCAGTCCCAAATACGTTCCCGGCAATGATGGATTCTTCTACGCTTGGTTTAACGGCGAACACCGGATCAGCAGCGCGACCGTCCTCGTTCGGACAACAGGCATTTCCGACACACTTCGCTGTGACCACATCCGCAAGGCACTCACCCGGAGTACCGGGCTGATGCGCGAATCGAATCAGTATCCGGACAGTATCTTTTATGGCCGGCACTCAACTACCACCCGATACTCGAAACTGGACGAGCAGATCATCTCGCTGCTCTACAGTGATGCGATCGGGGCCGGCTACGACCAGGTTCAGGTGACGAGTGCGGTTCAGGTGTTACCGTGATCATCATCGTCGTCTATGGTCTAGCGGTCGAGCAGAACGTCCGGTCGTCCCTAGACTCGCCTAACGGTCCAGGTGCGGTACCGGCTGGTGCACTTGACCGCGATAAGAAGGCAACATGGCCCACTCGACACCTCGGGCAAGCGTCCTGAGACGGTTAGTCACATCCGGTCAGGACGGTGGGATCTGGAACCAGAACCCTTGACCCCCAGGCAACCAACACGGCCCGCTGACCTGGGACGTGATGGGCTTCTAGCAGCGACAAGCTTCCGCCGGCGTCCGTAGTTGTCCGCCGCCGCTCGTACCCGTCGTCACCCAGTTGGTCACCCACCACGCCCTTCAGCCGTCGTCTCGCCACCGGCGGCCACGTTTGTCGCTTGGCCAGCGGCGGTCAACCGCATCGGCCCGTTCCGCGCAGGAGGCACAAGCTTCCGAGAGATCTGGGCTCCACGAGTAGCCCGATCCCTCCATGCCATCGAAGGCGAGACCACAGAGGCACACGGAACTGTTGACCGTGGCATGGGTATGACCCGCTGCGTCTGTGGCCAGAGTCCAACGCCGATCAACAGGCATATAACAGGGGCGTCCCAAGGGTTCCCCTTCCACCTCGACAGCGGTGGCATAGCACCACATGCAGACCCACCACACGTGTCGCTTCCCAGAGACTTCGTACGGGTGGTCGGCCTCCATCTGGTGGCCGCAGATATCACATGTCATCGCAACAGGGTGCCACCTGACCCATCGATACCGTGACGGCAGTTTACCGGCACCACCGCGACCTGCCATCCCGTCTGCCATCGACCCGCCCTATTGGGGAGCGGGCCGCCGGTAGTTGTCAAGTCAAACTGAGACGGTCTGTGTCTGTTGGGCTGGCTGGTTGATCCACGCTTGGTCGGGGAGTTTGGGTGCGCGTGGCCGGTGGTTGAACCTGTCCGGATGGGCAGCGTGAGCTG
>NZ_JAMOKF010000435.1 GCF_023656545.1 Micromonospora phytophila
CCGCTCGGGCGTGCTGCGCGACCAGCCGACGGCCGCACGCCCTCCGGAACAGCGGGCGGAGTTCCCCGCTCCCGACCCGGCCCGCCCCTGAACCGCCCGGTCAGCGGACGGGGTTGCGGACGCCGTCGGCGAGTTCGGCGCTGAGGGCGCGCAGGGCGGTCAGGCCGGCCGCGGGGTCCGGGGCGTCGAGCACGCACCGGACCAGGGCGCTGCCGACGATGACGCCGTCGGCGTACCCGGCGACCGTCCCGGCCTGCGCTCCGGTGCCGACGCCCAGCCCCACGCCGACGGGCAGGTCGGTGACCTCGCGCAGCCGGGAGACCAGGATCGGCGCCGCGTCGGAGGTGCGCGCCCGGGCACCGGTGACGCCCATGATCGCGGTGGCGTAGACGAAGCCCCGGCAGTGCCCGACCGTCATCCGCAGCCGCGCGTCTGTGGAGGACGGCGAGACCAGGAAGGTCCGGTCCAGCCCGTACGCGTCGGACGCGGCCAGCCACTCGTCGGCCTCGTCGGGGATGAGGTCCGGCGTGATCAGGCCGGTGCCCCCGGCCGCCGCGAGGTCCCGGGCGAACGCGTCGACGCCGTACCGCTCCACGGGGTTCCAGTAGGTCATGGTGACCACCGGCGCGCCGGTGGCCGCGACCGCCTCGACGATGCGCAGCGTGTCGGAGGTCCGTACGCCGCCGGCGAGGGCGATGTCGCTGGCCCGCTGGATCACCGGGCCGTCCATCACCGGGTCGGAGTACGGGATCTCCACCTCGATGACGTCGACGCCGGCGTCGACCATCGCGGTCATCGCCGCGATGCTGCCCTCTACGGTCGGGAAGCCCGCCGGCATGCAGCCGACCAGCACGGCCCGCCCGTCGGCGCGGGCCTTGTCGAACGCCACCCCGATCCGGCTCACGCCGTCGCCTCCGTCCGCCGGGCACCACCGGGAGCGTGACCGGCGCACGGCCGGATGATTCGCCCGCTCATGGCTCACTGCTCCTTGTCGAGGATGCCGAAGTAGTCGCCGGCGGTGTGCACGTCCTTGTCGCCCCGCCCGGAGAGGTTGACCACGATGGTGGGCTCCCGGCCCAGCTCGGCGGCGAGCTTCGGGGCGATCGTCAGGGTGCCGGCGAGCGCGTGCGCGCTCTCGATCGCCGGGATGATGCCCTCGGTGCGGCAGAGCAGCTCGAACGCGGCCATCGCCTCGCGGTCGGTGACCGGCAGGTAGGTCGCCCGGCCGGTGTCGTGCAGCCAGGCGTGCTCCGGCCCGACGCCCGGGTAGTCCAGGCCGGCCGAGATCGAGTGCGACTCCCGGGTCTGCCCGTCGTCGTCCTGGAGCACGTAGGTGCGGGCGCCGTGCAGCACGCCGGAGGAGCCGCCGGTGATGCTGGCCGCGTGCCGGCCCGTCTCCACCCCGTCGCCGCCGGCCTCGAAGCCGTAGAGCCGCACGCCGGGGTCGCCCACGAAGGCGTGGAAGATCCCCAACGCGTTGGAGCCGCCGCCGACGCAGGCGGTGACCGCGTCCGGCAGCGCGCCGGTGAGGTCGAGGCACTGCTGGCGCGCCTCGTCGCCGATGCCCCGGACGAAGTCGCGGACCAGCGCCGGGAACGGGTGCGGCCCGGCCGCGGTGCCGATCAGGTAGTGGGTCTCGTCGACGTTGGCGACCCAGTCCCGCATCGCCTCGTTCATCGCGTCCTTGAGCGTCCGCGAGCCGTTGGTGACCGGGACGACGGTCGCGCCGAGCATCCGCATCCGGGCCACGTTCAGCGCCTGCCGCTCGGTGTCGACCTGGCCCATGTAGACCACGCACTCCAGGTCGAACAGGGCCGCGGCGGTGGCGGTGGCCACGCCGTGCTGGCCGGCGCCGGTCTCCGCGATCACCCGCGTCTTGCCCATCCGCCGGGTGAGCAGCGCCTGGCCGAGCACGTTGCGCACCTTGTGCGCGCCGGTGTGGTTGAGGTCCTCGCGCTTGAGCAGCACCCGGGCGCCGACCTTGGCGGAGAACCGCTCGGCGGCGTAGAGCAGCGAGGGGGTGCCGGCGTAGTCGCGCAGCAGGGCGCCGAACTCGGCCCGGAAGGACTCGTCGACCATCGCCGCGCGGTGCGCGGCGTCGAGTTCGTCCAGCGCCGCGACCAGCGCCTCGGGCACGAAGCGACCGCCGAAGCGACCGAAGTGACCGGCGGCGTCGGGCTGCGGACTCCTCGGGGCGGCCAGCGCGTCGGCGCTCATGCGATCGTCCTCTCGGTGCTGGCGAGCCGGCGCGGGATCAGCGCACCGGACGGGGCGTGGCCGGGTGGTTGCCGGCGTTGACCAGCTCGGCCACCGCCTCACGGGGGCTCTTCTGGGTGACCAGGCCCTCGCCGACCAGGACCGCGTCGGCGCCCGCCGAGGCGTACCGGATGAGGTCGTGCGGGCCGCGCACACCGGATTCGGCGATCTTGACCACCCTGCTGGGCAGGCCGGGCGCGATCCGCTCGAACACCGAGCGGTCGACCTCCAGGGTACGCAGATCGCGGGCGTTGACCCCGATCACCTGCGCACCGGCCTCGAGGGCGCGGTCGGCCTCTTCCTCGTCGTGCACCTCGACCAGCGCGGTCATGCCCAGCGACTCGATCCGCTCCAGCAGGCCGACCAGCGCGTTCTGCTCCAGCGCGGCGACGATCAGCAGCACCAGGTCGGCGCCGTGCGCCCGGGCCTCGTGCACCTGGTAGCTGGAGACGACGAAGTCCTTGCGCAGCACCGGGATGGTGACGGCGGCACGCACGGCGGCCAGGTCGTCCAGGGAGCCGCCGAACCAGCGCCCCTCGGTGAGCACGCTGATCGCCCGCGCGCCACCGGCGGCGTAGTCGCCAGCCAGGTCGGCCGGGTCGGCGATCTCGGCCAGCCGCCCCTTGGACGGCGACGAGCGCTTCACCTCGGCGATCACCGCGACGCCGGGCTTGCGCAGGGCCGCGTACGCGTCCAGTGGCGGCGGCGCGGCGGCGGCCAGTTCGCGGATCCGCTCCAGCGGAACCTCTTCCTGCCGCCGGGCCACGTCCTCACGCACGCCGGCCAGGATCTCGTCGAGCACGCTTACGGACGCCGCCGGACCGGCCTCGTCCCCCTCCGCGTGCGCATGCTCAGCAGTCACCAACGGACTCCCCTCTCCGGGTGTCATGGGCCGATGCTAGGGGGCGCCACCTGGCGACGGGTGCCGGGGGTATGGCGTGGCTCACGAGATGGGCTCCGGCATAATGGCCGACTTCCGGTGAAGGGAATGTCACGCAGCGCCACCCGTGCCCATCGACGACGGTCACCCGCCCGCGTCCCGGATGCGCCACCGTCGACATGGTCGGCACCCTATCCGGTGGGGCCGCCGGCCGCCCGGCCACACCGCCAGCGAGATCGCCGTCGAGCGCGCCCGCCCGGCCGCGACGACGGTCGTCGATGCTGTGACCAAGCTCAAGGACGAACGGCCCTTCCCTGCTGGTTACCCCCGGCGGAGAGTTGACGAGCCGGTCACCGCGCCGAAACGTGAGCCGGCGAGCATCTTCCTCGGGCAGACTCGACGACGCGCCTGCCCACCGTCACCAACGATCTCCGTGCGGGGTGATCATGAGCACTGTCGGGCCTCACCAGACCATCGGACTGACCACCATCTCGCGTACCGTCGCGTCGCTCGCCGTCGGTGTCGTGCACACCCTGGAGCGCGCGGTGGTGGGCGAGGGCCGGATGCGGACCGCCCGGGGCAACGCCTGGGAGGCCGTCTGCGCCGACCGGGCCCGCGCGAACCAGCGGGCCG
>NZ_JAMOKF010000436.1 GCF_023656545.1 Micromonospora phytophila
CCCGTGGCGGGCGCCACCGCTGGCGGTGCACGGCGGCCGACGCCGCAAAGGTAGTGTTCGAGATGTTGGCCGGTCGGCTCCGGGGCGCTCCGCGTCGCCGGTGGCGGCCGGGAGCGGGACGCCGTGGAGGTGGCGAGATGTCGGATCCGGCCAAGGTACGCCGGCACGCGGAGCGGGTGCGTGAACTGGTCGCGTCGGTGGTGCGGAGCCAGATCAAGGACCCGCGGCTCGGCATGATCACCATCACCGACGCCCGGATCACCGCCGATCTACGGGACGCGACGGTCTTCTACACCGTGCTCGGTGACGCGGCGGCCCAGGCGGGCACCGCCGCGGCGCTGGAGAGCGCCAAGGGGATGCTGCGCAGCACGGTCGGCAAGGCGCTCGGGCTGCGGCACTCGCCGACCCTGACCTTCGTCTTGGACGACGTGCAGGACCAGGTCAAGCACATCGACGACCTGCTCGCCCAGGCGCGCAACGCCGACGCCGAGGTGCAGCGGCTCGCCGCCCAGGCCGAGTACGCGGGCGAGCCCCAGCCGTACCGGGTCGACGAGGACACCGACGAGGCCGCCGAGGGCGCCGAGGACGTGGAAAAGGGCACCGACGAGACCCCGCCCGCTGGCGGGGCCGGGCGGTGACCGGACCCGCCGGTGGCCCGGCCGGTGGCACCCTTGCCGAGGCGACGCCACCGGTCGGCTCCGGCCCGACCGAGGCCGACTGGGCCGCCGCCGTCGCGGCGGTGCAGCAGTTGCCACCGGACGCTCGGGTGCTGCTGATCTGCCACGTCAACCCGGACGGGGACGCGCTGGGCAGCATGCTCGGCTTCGGGCTCGGGCTGCGTCGGCTCGGCGTACGGCGGATGCAGGCGACCTTCCCCGGCCCGCCGGAGGTGCCCGAGCCGTTGAAGGGGCTGCCCGGGCTCGACCTGCTCGTGCCGGCGACCGAGGCGTACTCGGACCCGGACCTGGTCGTCTGCTTCGACGCGGCGAGCGAGTCGCGGCTCGGCGACCTGGTCGACCGGCTGGAGTCCGCCGGCACGGCGCTGGTGCTGGACCACCACGCTTCGAACACCGGGTTCGGCCGGGTCAACCTGGTGGACCCGCACGCCGCCGCCACGTCGGTGGTGGCCGAGGAACTGCTCGCCCGGCTCGACGTACCGCTGGACGCCGGGATCGCGGAGTGCCTCTACGTCGCACTGAGCACCGACACCGGCTCGTTCCGGTTCGAGGCGACCACCCCGGCGGTACACCAGCTCGCCGCCCGCCTGCTGGCCACCGGCATCCGCCCCGGCGACATCTCCCGCCGGGTCTTCGACACCCGGCCCTTCGGCGCCGTCAAGCTCTTCGGCGAGGTGCTCGGCCGGGCCCGACTGGAGCCCGCCGCGGCCGCCGGGCACGGTCTGGTCTGGACGTACGCCACCCTGGACGACCTGGCCCGGCACGGGCAGCGGCCGTCCGTGCTGGAGGCCCTGATCGACTCCGTCCGGTGCACCGCGGAGGCCGACGTGAGCTGCGTGGTCAAGCAGACCGCGGCGGGGGAGTGGGCCGTCTCGATGCGCAGCAAGGGCGCGGTGGACGTCAGCCGGGTGGCGGTCGCGCTCGGCGGCGGCGGGCACCGTTTCGCCGCCGGCTTCACCGGGCGGGGCACCGCCGACGAGGTGGTCGACCGGATCCGGGCGGAACTCGACGGGGCGCTGACCGGAACCGCGCGGGGCTGAATTCGCGGGGCGCGAGCTGAAGATCAGGGTCAGCTCCGGGGAGTGTCCATCTTTCCGCGCTCGGTGACGGCGGGGAGAATTGCGGGATGGAGCAGCCCCACGACCTGACCGTCGAGGCGCCCCGCGCCTGGGACCGTCCCGTCGTCTCCGTGCCGGTGCTCGTCTGCCTCTCGCTGGTCGGCGGCCGGTTCCCGTCCTTCTCGGCGGAGGCCAACCTCTACACCCTCGGCACCGGTGGGGTGCTGATCTGGCTCGGCCTGAGCAACCGGGTGCCCCGGCGTCCGGCGCCGCGCCGCCTCGGCACCGGGGCGGCCTGGTGGGCGCTGCCGGTGGTGGTCTTCGGGGTCTTCGAGGGAGTCACCTTCGTGCTGGCGGCGGGGGACGAGTTCCCCACGTTCTCCCGGCTGGCCGATCCGCTGCTGGAGGACCAGCTGGTCCGCTCCGCGGTCTGGCTGGCCTGGCTGTCCGCGTTCTGGGGGCTGGTGCGGCGATGATGCGGATGCTGGCGATCGCGGGTTTCCTGGCGGCGATGGCGCTCTTCGTCGCGGTCGAGTGGGCGGCCCGCCGCGAGGGGTCGCGGATCCCGACGCTCGGCGAGGTCTGCGCCTACGTGATGCGCTACGAGGTGGGTTCCGTGCCGGTCGGCCGGATCGGGCTCTTCGGCTTCTGGTGGTGGCTCGGCTGGCACTTCCTGGCCCGGTGACGCCGCGAACGTGAGTCCAGATCGCGGGAACAGTGGGCAGCATGTGGAACTGAACGATAGCTTGGGAATCGGCCCGCGCCCCCTGGTGGCGCTGGCCGTGGGCGGTGGTGTCACACCCGGCGCCGCCTCCCTCCAGGGTCGGACCGACCCGGGCTCACGGTGCCCCACCAGCCGCTCCGGTGACCCCGGGTCGCTGCCGGGCGCTCAGCACGACCGCCCGTGAGGGCTGCCGTCCGTCGGTGGCCCGCACCCTGGAAGGGATCACCTCCATGCCGAACAAGCCCAAGCCCGAGACCACCGACGAGGCCCGCGAGCAGATGCGTCGCGCCCTGCAGACCTCCATGGACACCCGCCAGTGACCCTGTTCCACCGGCGGTGACGCCGCCGACGTACCGCGCCGACAGCGTCACCGCCCACCCGGCAGCCGCCGGTGTCCGGGCCCCGGTGCGGCTCGTCCCCGCTCCGGGCGTCCCCCGCTGCGGCGCCTGACCGGCTGCCGGCCGCGCCGGGTGGCCACCGCCGGGGCCGCCGGCATCGACCACCGTCGGCTGGTGCGGCGGATCCTGGTCGTCGGCAGCGCGGGCGCAGGCAGGAGCACCTCTCCCGCGAGGTCGCGCACCGGCTCGACCTGCCGCTGATCCACCTCGACCGGCACTTCTGGCAGCCGGGCTGGGCGTCCCCGACCGACGCGCACCGGCGGGCCGCGGTCGCCGCCCACCGGCCTGGGTGATGGACGGCAACTACGCCGCTTCGCTCGGCCTCCGCCTGCCCCGGGCGGACCTGTTGATCTTCTGTGACCTGCACCCGGCTGCGCTGTCTCGGCCGGGTGCTGCGCCGTCGGTGGGCGTACCGCGGCACTGGCAGCCCGACCTTCCGCCGGGCTGCCCCGAGAAGATCGAGTTCCAGTTCCTCCGGTACGTGTGGCGCTACCCCCGCCACTCGCGGCCCCGACTGCTCGCCAGGCGACCTTCGGTAAGTGATGAGCAGGGTTGCGTGCCTTACCATGTCCGTGCCAGGATCGGCGGCGATGAGTCAGCCCACCGTCACCGCCGCCCCCGCCGCGTCACCGCGCCGGATCGCCGCGCTCGCCCTGCCGGCGCTGGTGGTGCTGGCCGCCGAGCCGCTCTACGTGCTCGTGGACACGGCGGTGGTGGGGCACCTCGGCCGGGTGCCGCTCGCCGCGCTGGCGATCGGCGGCACCGTGCTCACGCTCATCGCTTGGCTCGGCACCGTGGTCGCGTACGGCACCACCGGGCGGTCGGCCCGCCGCTTCGGAGCCGGCGACCGGGCCTCCGCGGTGGCCGAGGGCGTCCAGGCGTCCTGGCTGGCACTCGGGGTGGGGGT
>NZ_JAMOKF010000437.1 GCF_023656545.1 Micromonospora phytophila
CGGGCCGGCGTCGTGCCGGACCGTCGGCCCGACGCCGAGGAACGCGTCGGCCCAGCGCCCGACCTCTTCGAAGACCTTCTCGCGTACGGCGGGACCGGAGAGCGTCAGGTCGTGCATGCCGCCGTCGAAGCGGGCCAGGGTGACGTGCCGGCCGAGCCGGGGCGCCCAGCGGACCATGTGCTCCACGTCCAGGACGGCGTCGGCCAGGGTGGCCGACTCGTGCCACTTCGTGCCCTTGAACGAGCGGGTGGAGCAGGCCAGCAGGACCGGCACCGGGATCTCCAACCCGGCGCGCAGCTGCCGCTGGCCGGCGCGGATGGCGTTCAGCCAGCCGGCCCGGACCGGGAACCCGGCGAGCGGCTTCCACTCCAGGTCGTAGCTCCACTCGCCCCGGTGCTCGGCGTGGATGCTCTCGCCGTACACCGTGCCGAGCCCGAACGGGAGGATGCGGTGCGGCGCCCGGCGGCCCAGCCGGGAGACGGCGGCCGCGAGGGGTCGCCGCACCGCCCACGGGGCGTTGAGGTCGAAGAAGGGGCTGTTGAGGAAGAGGCCGTCGACGAGTTGCGCGTCGCGGCGGGCGTGCGCCCAGAGCGAGACGATCAGGCCGCCGGTGGAGTGACCCATGGCGAGCAGGGTGTCGTGGCCGTCGTCATCACGGATGATCTTCGCGGCGGCGTCCAGCTCGGGGAAGTAGTCGCTGATGTCGCGGCAGAAGTTCGGGGTCTGGTGCGGCAGCAGGCTGCGACCGTACTTCCGCAGGTCCAGGGCGTAGAAGTCCCAGCCCCGCTCGGCGAAGAAGTCGGCCAGGTGGGTCTGGAAGAAGTAGTCGACGAAGCCGTGCACGTAGAGCACGGCCCGCCCGGTGGGGCGGTCGGCGCGGCGGCGGACCAGGGTGGCGACCACCGGTCCCTCGCCGTCGCTGCCCAGCTCGATCGTCTGCCGCTCGTACGGCGGCCCCAGCACGTCCGGTTCCACGAACGCGACGGTACGCCCGGAAGCTACCCGGCGGTAGCCCCGGCGCGCCCGGCCCCCGCCCGCCCGCACCCGGCGAACGGGGACCTTCCGGGCGTACGCCTCAGGCGGTCTCGGCGTCGACGCGCTCCGCGTCGGCGTCGGCCGCGGTCTCGGCGGTCGGCTGGCTGACGTCGCGCAGGTGCTTGTTGTGCCGCGGCTCCTGCCGGGTCTTCGCGTCGTTGAGCCGCCGCCGCAGGTCGTCGCGGACGTCGTTCAGCGCGGCGTGCAGATCCTCCTCCGCGGAGGTGGTGACGATCTTCTGCCGGCCGGCGATCCAGCACTCCAGGGTGACCTTCTGGCCCCTCGCCTCGCGGTCCTTGACCGACACCTCCAGCTCGGTGGCGTCGGCGTGGAAGCCGGCCAGCCGGGCGTCGAGGGTGGCGAACTGCTCGGCGATCCAGTTCCGGTCGCCCTGCGAGAACCCGGCGCCGACCCGCAGGCACTCCGCCACGGTGGCCGGGTTCGCCACGGCGCTCATCGCCGCACCTGGCCGGGGACGTGGACGGTGCCGGTGGTGGTCATCTTCATGATCGCTGACCTCTCGTTCGTCGTGCTGTTCGGCGGTGCGCTTGATCAAATCCATACCCAGTCGCCTTCCGTCCGGAACGTGACCCGCCCGGCGCCCGATCGTCGATCCGGCGTTCGGCGGCTCCGGCTCTAGCACAGCGGGACCTAGATCAGGGTCTTGTCCACGGTGAGATGCTTCGTCCTGCCCGGTCGGCCATGATCGTCGTGCCCCCGGCGCTGGTCTGACTCTTTGTCCACCTGGCGCCTCGGCTGCCCTTCGCTTGATTTGTCGGCCGCGCCGGGTGCACGCGCCGAACGGACGGGTGTGACCTGACAGGAGCCTGTGCAAGAGGTCCCATCACCGTGCTGTCCGTCCGTCCGACGGTGCGTGCTGCCCCGGTTGGTCACCTGGAAGGACAGCACCGCCCACCATGACAAATCACCAATACGAAGTCATCGGCGGCGTCGACACCCACGCCGACACCCACACCGCCGTGGTCATCGACGAGGTCGGGCGGATGCTCGGCCACCGCCAGTTCCCCACCACGGTGGCTGGCTACCGGGCGCTGCTGGCCTGGATGAGTGACCACGGTCCGGTCCGGTCGGTCGGGATCGAGGGCACCGGCAGCTACGGCGTCGGCCTGGCCCGCTACCTGCGCGCCCAAGGCGTGCACCTGCTGGAGGTCGACCGGCCCAACCGTAAAATGCGCCGCCAGCGTGGCAAGTCCGACCCGATCGACGCCGAGGCCGCCGCCCGCGCGGTGCTGGCCGGCACCGCGAGCACCACCCCGAAGAACCGAGACGGGCAGGTGGAGGCCATCCGGGTCATCCGCGTGGCCCGCACCTCGGCGGTGAAGTCGCGCACCGCCGCGATCAACGCCCTGGTCGGCATGGTCCGCACCGCCCCGGAACCGCTGCGCACCCATCTGCTGGACCTGCGCAACTCGGAACTGATCATCACTGCTGCCGCGCTGCGGCCGGCCATGGACATCGCCGACCCGATCGCGGCGACGAAGACCGCGATCCGGCGGCTGGCACGCCGCGTCATCGATCTGGACCGCGAGATCCGGGCCGCCGACGTCGACCTGCAGGTGCTACTCAAGCAGGCCGCCCCGCAGCTGCTGGAGTTGCCCGGAGTCGGCCCCGAAGTCGCCGCGCAACTGCTCATCACCGCCGGCGACAACCCGGAGCGGATCCGCGACGAGCGGGCCTTCGCCGCACTCTGCGGGGTCTCACCCATCCCCGCCAGTTCCGGGCGCACCGACCGGCACCGCCTCAACCGAGGCGGAGACAGGATGGCCAACAGAGCCCTCTACATCGTCGCGGTCAACCGGATGCGCTGCCATCCCGAGACACTCACCTACGTCGAGCGCCGACGCAAACAAGGACTGAGCAACAAAGACATCTCCCGATGTCTGAAGCGGTACATCGCGCGTCAGCTCTACCCACTGATCTTGGAATCACTGCGCATCCGACCCCCGTCATCCACAGCCCTCGCAGAGCTCTGACCAGCGCGGCTTGCATTACAGGAGCATCAGGCGCTCCGGCTGTCCACAGGTCGACGTCCGGCGCTGGTTCCCGTCGCCCCGAGCGGCCAGGCTCGGCGGCGAGTCGACTCGCCATGGCAAGCCCGATCTCCCCCTGGAGGGACGATGTTCGAAACGTACGTCACGGTCGTGGGCAACGTGCTCACCGCCCCGGAGTGGCGCCGCACCACCCAGAGCAACACGCTGGTGGCCAACTTCAAGGTCGCCTCGACGGCCCGCCGCCTCGACCGCGACAGCGGTCGCTGGGTCGACGGCAACAGCCTCCGCGTCCGGGTCAACTGCTGGCGCAAGCTCGCCGAGGGGGTGGCCGCCTCGGTGATGGTCGGCGATCCGGTGGTGGTCTGCGGCCGGCTCTACACCCGCGACTGGACCGACGACGCCGGCAATCACCGCACCCTCTACGAGTTGGAGGCGGTCGCCGTCGGCCACGACCTGTCCCGGGGCCGGGGTCGGTTCCTGCGCAACCGGCCCACCATGGCGACGAGCGCGGTGGAGGACGTCGACGCCGAGCACCGGGTGCACGGCGAGGCGACCGAGCCGGTGCCCGACGGGGAGGCCCCCGCCCGGCTCGACGACCGGCCGCTCGACGACGACTTCGAGCTGCCCGACTTCACCGCGGCCCCGGCCGGCCAGGGGGCTGCCCACCGACGCCGCCTTCGACGGCTCGCTCGACCCG
>NZ_JAMOKF010000438.1 GCF_023656545.1 Micromonospora phytophila
CGCGGCCGGACGGGGGCGCGATCCCCGCGACCGGGCGGGGGCGCGATCACGGTGCCGGTTCACCCTGACGGGGTGAACCGGGATCACCCGCGCCGGTGCGAGCCTCGCAGGAGCGAGGGAGGCGATCGATGACCACGTCTGCGGCGGATTACCTGCGGCGGTTGGGCTCCGACCGTCGGCCCGACCTGCCCGACACCACCGCCGGCACCCTCCGGCTGGACGTCCGCGAGGACGGACACACCGAGCACTGGTACCTCACGATCGCCGACCAGCGCGTCCAGGTGACCCGCTCCGCCGACGAGGCCGACCTGGTCGTGCGGGCCGACCGCGCGGTGTTCGACCAGTTGGCGACCGGGCAGCTCCATCCCGCCGAGGCGATGGAGCGCAACGAGGCCACGGTGCAGGGCGACATCCGGCTCTTCATGCTGCTGCGGCGGATCTTCCCCGGGCCGGCCGGCGCGCGGCATCCGCGGAAGGCGGCGGGGAAGCGGAGCGGGCCCCGGTGAAGCAGGAACGCGTGTCCGTGATCGCGGGGAACGCCTTCGCCACCAGCGACGCCCAGGGCGACATGGAGGTCGACCCCCGGGCGCCCGTCGGGCTCTTCTCCTTCGACACGCGGTTCCTGTCCCACTGGGTGCTCAGGGTCGACGGCGAGCGGCTGAAGGCACTGTCCCGCGACGACATGACGTACTTCGAGACCCGCTTCTTCCTTGTCCCGGGCAAGGCCAGCCACTACGTCGACGCTGACGTCTCGGTCATCCGGCATCGCTCCCTCGACGACAGTTTCAACGAGCGCATCATCGTGCTCAACCACTCCCCGGAGCCGGCCGAACTGACGGTGCGGATGGAGATGGGCAGCGACTTCGCGGACCTCGCGGAGATCAGTCGGCCGCGGCACCGGGACATTACCGTCACCGCGGACATCGTCTCCGGTCAGCTGCGGCTCTGCTATGAGCGGGCACGGTTCTCCCGTGAGGCGATTGTCTCCAGCACCGCGCCGGTGGACGTGGACCGGCGCGGGATGACCTTCCGGATCCGGTTGGCACCGCAGGGGCAGTGGGAGACCGACCTGCACATCAGCATGACCGTCCGCGGCGAGGGCGGACGGGACATGCGCGCCGACCTGACGACCCACCGCCATCACGTCCGTCGGGAGATGCGTGAGGACCTGCGGGACTGGCTGGACCGGGCGCCGCAGCTGGTGGCCGAACGTGAGCCGCTGGCGCGGATGTACCGCGGCAGCCTCACCGACCTGGCGGCGCTGCGGTACCAGCCGCTGTCGTACCCGGACCGGATCCTGATCGGCGGCCTGCCGTGGGCGACGTCCCTGTACGGGCGGGACAGCATCGTCGCCTGCCTGCAGACCCTGCCGTTCACCCCGGAGCTGACCCCCGCGACGCTGCGCATGTTGGCCCTGCTGCAAGGCGGCCAGCTCGACGACGCGCACGACGAGGAGCCGGGCAAGATCGTCACCGAGCTGCGCTACGGCGAAGCCGCGGCCTTCGGCGACCAGCCCACCTCGCTCTACTACGGCGCGGCCGACACCACGCCGCTGTTCGTCGTCCTGCTCGACGAGTACGAACGCTGGTCGGGTGACGCCACGCTGGTGCGGCAGCTGCGCCACCCGGCGCGGATGGCGCTGGACTGGATCGACGAGTACGGCGACCTGACCGGCGACGGGTACCTGCGCTACCAGAGCCGCAACACCCGCGACGGCACGGTGAACCAGTCCTGGAAGGACTCCGACGGCGCGATCGTCGACCGGCACGGCCGGCAGCCCGACCTGCCCCGGGCCACCTGTGAGCTGCAGGGCTACGCGTACGACGCGAAGCGGCGCGGTGCGCGGCTGGCCCGGGAGTTCTGGGGCGATCCGGCGTACGCCGACCGGCTGGAGCGGGAGGCGGCGGAGCTGAAGCGTCGGTTCAACCGGGACTTCT
Organism: Micromonospora phytophila; assembly: GCF_023656545.1. Lineage (GTDB taxonomy): Bacteria > Actinomycetota > Actinomycetes > Mycobacteriales > Micromonosporaceae > Micromonospora > Micromonospora phytophila. The sequence goes on from NZ_JAMOKF010000438.1 coordinate 1,938, forward strand.
GGCTGCCGCGCCGGGAGTGCTACGCGCTGGCGCTGGGGCCGGACGGCGAACCGGTCGACGCGCTGGCGTCCAACATGGGGCACCTGATGTGGAGCGGCATCGTCGAGGACGAGCGGGCCGCGGCGGTCGCCGACCAACTAGTCGGCCCGGATCTCTTCTCCGGCTGGGGGGTGCGGACGTTCGCCGCCGGCCAGCGTCCGTACAACCCGGTCGGCTCGCATCTCGGCGCGGTCTGGCCGTCCGACAACGCCCTGATCGCGGCCGGGCTGCGCCGGTACGGTCACGACGTGCAGGCCGGCCGGGTCATCGGCGGCATCTTCGACATGGCGCAGACGCTCGGCGGCCCGGTGCCCGAGGTGATCGCCGGCTACCCCCGCGACCTGACAAAGTACCCGGTCCAGCTGCCGGTGGCTGGTCGCCCACAGGCGTGGTCCTCCGGGGCGCTGCTGATGCTGCTGGCCACCGCGCTCGGGCTCACACCCTGCGGGGAGAACCTGCTGGTCGACCCGGCGCTGCCGGACGGGTTCGGGCGCATCGAGCTACTGGACGTCCCCGGGCGGTGGGGTCACGCCGACGCGTACGGGCGGGACCGGAGCGCGGGGGAGCCCGGCCGGCGCCGGCTGCACTGACGACTCCCGGGGGCGGGCCGTCGACCCGGCGGCCCGGGCCAGGACCCGGTCGACGCCGACGAAGAGGAGGCCCAGCAGCCAGAACGCGACGGCGAAGAAGACCGCGCTGACGCCCACCCCGTCGTAGCCCAGCTCGCCAGCGTCGATGAACGGGTACGGGTAGCGCTCGACCACCAGCCCACGGACCAGCGCGAAGCCGAGGTAGCCGAGCGGGAACGCCAGCCACCACGCCGCGTACCGCGGGCGGAGCCGACCCCGGCGGTCGAACAGCGCCCAGTCCGCCACGGCCAGCAGCGGCACCACGGTGTGCAGGAACTGGTTGCCCAGCGCGTCGGCGAGCGCGCGGTCCGGCTGCGGCATGGCGAAAGGGCTGGCCGGGTTGGCCAGCACCAGGTGGTAGACCACGCCGGTGATGGTGATGTAGAGGGTCGCCGCTCCCTTGAGGGCCGACGGCGGGTCGGGGCGGTCCTGCCCGGCGAGCCAGGCGGCGTACGCGGCGAAGAGCCCGACGAGGACGTTGCTCTGGATGGTGAAGTACGGCAGCAGGCCGGTGACCGTGGCCGGGCCCAGCGCGGTGAGCAGGATCCCGGCCAGCACGCTCATCACGATCGCCAGGCGGAAGAGCACCGCCACGCGTCGACGCCGCAGACTCATCGGGGCAAGCTACCAGCCGGTCACACCGGGGTCACCGGCCGAGCGGCAGCCCCGGCCTGGGGGCACCAGCCGACGGTGCCCGGGCCGCCCTCGACCGGACCGGTGACGTCGCCGGTGATCCAGCCGCCGTGGACGTCGCCCGGGCTGGACCGCCACCGGCTACTTTCGGCCGGGTGCGCCCACCGTCACTGCGACCCGCCGCCGTTCGGCGGCGTGGTCCGGTTCGCGCGGTCGGGGGTGGTCTGACCGGGGCCGGGTGCGGTGGGTGGTTCGGCCGGGATGGAGGGTGGGGCCGGTCGCCCGGACTGCCGGACGGTCGGTTCGACCCCGGGCCGTTGCGTGGGGGTGCCGGGTGACGTGGGCCGGCCCGGTTCCTCCGCCAGCACCCGGTCGCAGTAGCCGGCCACCTTGTCCCGGCCGCCGGCCGCGTCGACGAGGTCGCCGAAGACGGGATTGTCCAGGGTGCGCCCGGGGTTGTCGCCGGCGTCCGCCCGGTACGCCTGGCACAG
>NZ_JAMOKF010000439.1 GCF_023656545.1 Micromonospora phytophila
CCCATCGGCGCGGGGGTGCCCCGGGCGGACTTCGAACGGGCCCTGGAGGTCATCGTGGGGTGTGCCCCGTGGGCGCGAGGAGTGAGCCGGGTCTGCGAGCCCCGCAGTCGCGAATTGGGGTGGCGCCGTGACGGCCGTGCCGTGGCGGGGGCCGGTGCTGGTGACCGGCACCGACACCGAGGTCGGCAAGACCGTGGTGACCGCGGCGATCACGGCCGCCGCGCAGGCAGCCGGCCTACGGGTCGCGGTGATCAAACCCGGCCAGACCGGTACGGCCACCGGTGAGCCCGGCGACGTCGACTCCGTCACCCGGCTGGCCGCCCCGCTGACCGGCCGCACCCTGGCCAGCTTCCCGGACCCGCTCGCCCCGCTGGCCGCGGCCCGGGTCGCCGAGCTGGAGCCGCTGGAGCTCTACACCGCCGTCGACGCGGTCCGCGAGGAAGCCGAGAAGCACGACCTGGTGCTCGTCGAGGGGGCGGGCGGGCTGCTCGTGCCGATGGGGCTGCGCCCGTCGGGGGAGCCCTGGACCGTCGCCGACCTGGCGGTGTCGCTCGGTTGCCCGGCGGTGGTGGTGGCCCGGGCCGGGCTCGGCACGCTCAACCACACCGCGCTCACCCTGGAGGCCCTGGAACGCCGGGCGGTGCCCGCAGGTGTGGTGATCGGCTCCTGGCCGGCCGAGCCGGAGCTGGTGCACTGGGCCAACCTGACCGAGCTGGTGCCCGACCTGCTCGGCGCGCTGCCGACCGGAGCCGGTGCGATGGACCCCGGGGTGTTCCGCCGCTCGGCCCCCGGCTGGCTCACCCCGGCGCTGTACGGGGTGCTGGACGACTGGCGGGCCTGGGCCGAGGAACTCTGAGCACCTGACCTTCGTCGGTACCCGCCCTTGCGCGCACCACCAGCTGCCCCGGGTGTCAGCCGCGGCGGCCCGGGTCAGCCGCGGCGGGCCGGGTCAGCCGCGGCGCACGACGAAGGCGTCGGGCATGCGGAAGGTCAGGTTGTCGGGGCACCAGGGCGGGCGGACGACGGCCACCGCGTCCAGCAGTGGGGCCACCTCCTCGACCACCACCGCCGCCTCCATCCGGGCGAGCTGGTCGCCGACGCAGCGGTGCGCGCCCGCCCCGAAGGCCAGGTGGCGGCGCGACCCCCGCTGCCCCGGGTGGAACTCGTCGGGGGCGTCCACGACCGCCGGGTCCCGGCCGGCGCGGGCCAGCCAGAGCACCAGGCTCGTGCCCGCGGGCACCGCCGTCCCGCCCAGCGTGGTGTCGACCGCGGCCACCCGCCGCCAGGTCACGATCGGCGGCTCCAACCGCAGTCCCTCCTCGACCACGTCGGCGGGGGCGATCGTGCCGGCACGCAGCCCGGCGAGCACCTGCGGTTCACCGGTCAGCCGGTGCAGCAGCAGGGTGAGGAACTGGGAGGTGGTCTCCTGGCCGGCGACCAGCAGGAAGAACAGCGCACCGACCACCACGTCGGGCGGGTGCCCGGCGGCCCGCAGCGCGGCGGCCATTCCGCCGCCGGTCGCGGCGAAGTCCCGCAGCACCCGGTGGAACCGGCCGACCTCCACCGCGAGCGCCTCCTGCCGGTCGGCGTCCAGCGGCGCCCAGAACAGCTCCAGCGCGGCCCGGGCGAACTCCTTGACCGCGCCGACCGGGGCGTCCGGCAACTCGACCAGGCGGGCCAGCACCAGCAGCGGCAGGTCGGCGACGAGTTCGGCGTGCAGGTCGGCCGGCGCGCCGGCGTCCAGCGCGGCGGTGACGGTGGCGACGCGCTCGCGTACCAGGCCGGTCAGCCAGGGCCGCTGGGCGGCGACCCGGGTCGGGTGCAGCGCGTCGGCGACGACGGCGCGGATCCCCGGGTGGCTGGCGCCACCGTTGTTCGCCAGGGTCGGCGGGAGCCGGAACCGGTGCCCGGCCAGCACCCGCAGCGCGGCCACCGGGATCGGGGTCACCGCGTCCAGGGCGTTGTCCGGCCGGTACGTGGCCGGGTCGGTGAGCACCTGCCGGACCAGCGCGTGCCGGGTGACCACGAGGTGCGTGACGCCCACGTGGTCGGCGACGCGGGCCACGTCGGGCCACCGGGCGTCGGCGGCCTCCGCCCAGCTCCGGAACAGCACGCCGACACGCTAGCCGGCCGCCCCCGGCAGCCCGGCGCGTAGCTGCCACACCGTGGTGCGCTTCACCCGTACGCTCTCCAGCGTCTCTGGCACCGGCACGTCGTAGGCGGCCAGCTCGTCGAAGCGCTCGCGGGGGAGGAAGGCCCGACCGGGGTCGCCGACCAGCACCCGGGCGCCGGCCCGGGTGGCCCGGAGCAGGAACCGCAGCATCCGCTGCGCCATCGCCGCGCTGTAGAAGACGTCACCGGCGAGCACCACCTCGGCCCCGCCCGCGTCACCGTCGAGGATGTCGCCCAGCTCCGCGTCGACGCGTACCCCGTTGGCCTTGGCGTTGACCGCGACCGCCGCGACGGCCAGCTCGTCGACCTCGACGGCGCGGACGGCGGCGGCGCCGGCCCGCGCGGCGGCGATGGCCACCAGGCCGGAGCCGGAGGCCAGGTCGAGCACCCGGCGGCCGGCGACCAGCTCCGGATGGTCGGTGACGTAACGGGCCAGCGCCTGTCCACCGGCCCAGGCGAAGGCCCAGAACGGCGGGGGCTGCGCGCTGCGGAACTCGCCCTCGGTCAGCTCCCACAGCCCGATCGCGTCGTCCGCCTGGTGCAGCCGCACCTCGGGGACGAAGGCGACCGGGGTGAGGCTGGCGTGCAGCCGGACGAAGGCGGTGGAGAGCTCGGACACCCGCCGATTCTCTCCCGCCGCCCCACCCCGGCGTGTCGCGGGTCGGCGGTGACCGGTTCACCACTGTCGGTGAAAGGCACCCCCGCGCTTGGCGATCCGTGCCAACACGCCCGTCTACCGGCTGTCCCGGCGCGCTCCTAGCGTTGCGGGGTGGAGGCGACCGACGGGAGGGCACAACGGTGGCGACGGTGTGGCGGTACGCGGTGCGGGCCGGGGTGGTGCTGGCCTGTCTGACCGGGGTGGGTCTGGCCGCGGCCACGCCCGCGCGGGCGGCCTTCGCCACCGAGCTGAGCGGCCTGCCGGCGGAGTTCACCGCCGGCGACCAGGTGGAGACCGTTTCCGCCGTGGTGTCCCGCGACGACGGTGGTTGTGTCAAGGTCCGCTGGTCGATGGTGTTGCGGGTGCAGGGCATTCGGCTGGACCAGGTGAAGATGGACCGGGTCGAGGAGACCGGCTCCTTCCCGCTGGAGATCCGGACCGAGGGGGACGTGGCCCGGCTGACCGACCGGCAGCTCGACCCCGGCACGCTCTGCCGGGACCGGACGGTCACCGCGCGCTATCGGGTGGCCTTCGACGAGGACGTCACCCGGGGCCGGGTCACCCTCGAGGCGGAGGCGTACGACGCGAGCCTGCGGCTGCTGTCCCGGCAGACGGCCACCCGGTCGGTGGTCGGGTCGGGCGCCACGGCCACCCCGGGCGGGGCGCCGGAGCCCAGCGGGACCGCGGTGGAGCCCACGGAACCGGCGGTGGAGGAGACCGAGGAGGCCGCGCCGACCGACGAGCCGGTCGCCGAGGTGCCCCCGGCGGCCGGGGCGGGCCGGCCGGTGGCGCGGTCCGGGGGGTTCGGCATCGTGCAGGCGGCGTTCCTGCTCGGCGGGCTGCTGCTCTCGCTCGGGGTGGGTCTGCTGCTCCGGCTGCGCCACCTGACC
>NZ_JAMOKF010000440.1 GCF_023656545.1 Micromonospora phytophila
CCGGGCGGGTCGGCCGGCGGCGGCCGAGCAGCCTGGCCGCGTACGGCTACGCCGCGGCCCGGCGGGCCGCCCTCGGCGACCGGGTGGAGACCGGCACGGACAACTCCCCGGCCCGGCTGCTCGGCCACGGCGGGGACAGCGCCCGCGCCCGGGACATGCGCCAGCTCGGCCAGGTCTGCCTCGCCGTCGCCGAGGGACGGCCGATCGAGGCGGTCAGCCGGCTGGAGACCGTCCGGGTCTCCACCGAGACGCTGGGCGCGGCCGAGCCCGCCCGGCTGCGCAGCATCGCCCTTGCCCGCTCCGGGGACCACGCGGCGGCGCACCAGGCCGACCGGCTGGCGTTCCGGCTGGCCGCGCAGCGCAACGACCGGCTCCGCGACGTCTACATCGACGGCATCGCCGCCCGGATCGACCACGAGGAGATGCGCCGCGAGGCGGCCCGCTTCGAGGGCGAGGCGCTGACCGACCCGCTGACCGGGCTGCCCAACCGCCGACGCCTGGAGCGCTACATCGCCGCGCTGGTCGCCGGCGGCGAGCGGGTGGTGATCGGCGTCTGCGACCTGGACGGCTTCAAGGCGGTGAACACCCGGCACGGGCACCACTCGGGCGACCTGGTGCTCCAGCGCATCGCCGGGGTGATCAACCGGGTGATGCGCCGGGGTGACTTCGTGGCCCGCTACGGCGGGGACGAGTTCGTGGTGGTGCTGCCCGGCGCCGGGATGGGCGAGGCGGCCGAGGTGGGCCGCCGCATCGACGCCGCCGTACGCACCGAGGACTGGGAGTCGCTGGTGCCCGGCACCCCGGTCGGGGTGAGCGTCGGCTTCGCCCAGGTCGACGCGGCCGGCCCCGGCCAGCGCGACGCCCTCGGCGCCGCCTTCGAGGCCGCCGACCGCGAGATGCTCCGCGCCAAAGCCCACCCCCGCGCCTCCTGACCCCACCGGCGGGGCCCGGTGTCCGGCGGGGAGGGGCCATTCCCGGGAGAACGGCCGCTCCTACCCGGAAAGTGCGGGGTGGGTCAGCGGCGGGCGAGTTCGGTGTCGCCGGCGAGGCGGGCGGCGCGGTCGGCCTCGACGAGAGCGTCCAGGACGGCGTCCAGGTCGCCCGCGAGGGCCAGGTCCAGGTTGTACGCGGTGTAGCCGATCCGGTGGTCGCTGATCCGGTTCTGCGGGAAGTTGTAGGTGCGGATCCGCTCCGAGCGGTCCACGGTGCGCACCTGGGCCCTGCGGGCGTCCGAGGCGGCCGCGTCGGCCTGCTCCTGGGCCGCGGCGAGCAGCCGGGCGCGCATGATCCGCATCGCCTGCTCGCGGTTCTGCAACTGGGACTTCTCGTTCTGGCACGAGACCACGATGCCGGTGGGCAGGTGGGTGATCCGGACCGCCGAGTCGGTGGTGTTCACCGACTGCCCACCGGGCCCGGACGAGCGGAACACGTCGATCCGCAGGTCGTTCGCGTCGATGGTGACGTCGACGTCCTCGGCCTCGGGCAGCACCAGCACGCCGGCGGCGCTGGTGTGGATCCGGCCCTGCGACTCGGTGACCGGGACGCGCTGCACGCGGTGCACCCCGCCCTCCCACTTGAGCCGGGACCAGACGCCGTTGCCCCCCTCGGGGACGCCCTTGGTCTTGATCGCCAGCGAGACGTCCTTCACCCCGCCGAGGTCCGAGTCCTGCGCGTCGATGACCTCGGTGAGCCAGCCGCGCCGCTCGGCGTAGCGGGTGTACATCCGCAGCAGGTCAGCGGCGAAGAGCGCGGACTCCTCGCCGCCCTCGCCGGCCTTGATCTCGACGATCACGTCCTTGGCGTCGTGCGGGTCGCGCGGGATCAGCAGCTCGGCGAGGCGCTCCTCGAGCGCGGGCAGGGACACCGCGATCGACTCGGCCTCGGCGGCGAAGGAGGGGTCCTCGGCGGCCAGCTCGCGGGCGGCGGCGAGGTCGACCCGGGCCTGCTCCAGCTCCCCGGCCGCCTTGTGCAGCGGGACCAGCTCGGCGTACCGGCGGCCGACCCGTCGGGCGGTGCCCTGGTCGGCGTGGATGGCCGGGTCGGCCAGCCGCTTCTCCAGCTCGGCGTACTCGTCGAGGAGGGCGGCCAGACGCTCGCTGCTCATGCTGCGGTTGCTCCTTCGACGGTAGGGACGGAACCGGGGCGGATACGGACGACGCCCGCGTCCGGCACGAAACCGGGCGCGGGCGCCGAACGAGGAATTACTTGGCCTTCTTGGCCTGAACCTTGGCGTACTTCTGCTGGAACTTCGCAACCCGACCAGCGGTGTCCAGGACGCGCTGCTTACCGGTGTAGAACGGGTGGCAGGCGCTGCAGGTCTCGACGTGGATCGAGCCGCCCTTGGCGGTGCTGCGGGTCGAGAAGGTGTTGCCGCAGGAGCAGGACACCTCGGTGGTCACGTACTCCGGGTGGATGTTGGACTTCATGTTCGCCTCGGTCCTTTCGTCGGTGGTCGCCGGGTCGCCTTCGGTGCCCGTCGCGTCTCGCGACAGGCTCGGGCGTGAACCGGAACCGGTGGCCGATTGACCAGTGTGCCATGGGCGGACGCCGGCTCGGAAATCGGGCCGCACAGCTGGTCCGGCTTCGTCAACGTACGCCTCCCGTCCCGCATTCCCGCCGCCTGGCCGGGCATTCACGGGGCACGGACGGCACCGCGTTCCGTGCCCCGCGCAGGGGCACGGCGGTCGCCGCCAGATAGGGACAAACGACACGAAGGGACGCGATGAGCCGCCTGATCGCCACCCGGGGACTCCCCGCCTCCGGCAAGACCACCTTCGCCCGGACCCTCCAACCGTCCGTGGTCCGCGTCAACCGCGACGACCTGCGCCGCATGTTGCACGGCGAGCGGCTGTTCACCCAGTGGGCCGAGTGGCAGGTGACCGTCGTGCAGCAGGCGCAGGTCGAGGCGCTGCTGCGGGCCCGGGCGGACGTCTGTGTCGACGACACCAACCTGCGGTCGCGGACCCTGCGGGACTGGGCCGACCTGGCCGCCCGGCACGGCGCCGAGTTCGAGGTGCACGACTTCACCGACGTGCCGCTGGAGGAGTGCCTGCGCCGCGACGCCGCCCGCCCGGAGGCCGACCGGGTCGGCGAGGCGTGGATCCGCCGCCTGCACGAGCGTTATCTGGAGGGGCGCACCCTGCCACTGCCGGTGCCGCAGGCCCGGACGGGGCGGCCGGCCACGGTGCACGCCCCGTCGACCGAGCCGCCGGAGATCGTCCTGGTCGACATCGACGGCACGGTCGCGCTGAACGTCTCACGCAGCCCGTACGACATGACCCGGGTGGGCGAGGACGAGCCGAACCCGGCGGTGATCGCGGCGGTCCGGGCGATGCACGCGGCCGGGTACGGGGTGGTCTTCTGCTCCGGCCGGGACGCCTCCGCCCGCGCCGCCACCGAGGCGTGGCTGGCCCGCCACGTCAAGGTCCCGTACCTCGCGCTGCATCTGCGTGCCCTCGGCGACTCCCGGAAGGACTCCGTCGTCAAACGCGAGATCTACGAACGCGAGGTCGAGGGACGCTACCGGGTGGTCGGCGTCTTCGACGACCGGATGCAGGTGGTGAAGATGTGGCGCGCCCTCGGCCTCACGGTCTTCCAGGTGGCCGAGGGCGACTTCTGACCCGCCGGTCCAGGGGTGGTCGTCGCTGGTCGATCTCCAACGCCGACAACCACCCCTGGACCGACGAGGCGGGTCAGGCGGCGGGCGC
>NZ_JAMOKF010000046.1 GCF_023656545.1 Micromonospora phytophila
CGCCGTTCGCCGGGCCGCCGTTCGCCGGGCCGCCGTTCGCCGGGCCGCCGTCCGCCGCGCCGCCGTCCGCCGCGGCGGTGCGGGTCGTCAACTGTCGGATAGCCGCCTCAGCGGAGCGGACCACTTTCCGACAGACCGGTTCACATGATTGCCTCGGACGGCCGTTTTCGCGTCCACTGAGGAGTTCCATGAGCCCGGACCTGTCCGGCGCCGCCGATCCGCTGGTGCCGATCGACAACCGTGACCTCGCCCCGATCACCGTCGTCGCCCAGTGCCTGGACAACCAATGGGTCACCCAGGACCTGCTGACGCAGATGGTGGGCCGGCGGCAGTCGTACCGGGAGGTCGAGCAGATCCGCCGGCGCGACGCCCGGGCCGAGTACCTGCGCGCGATCCTCAACGCCGAGCAGGTGGTGGTGAACCGGGCGTACTTCTTCAACAATCCCGTCGTCTACCAGGACTTCACAGGGCACGGCCCGCAGCGGGACGCCTTCCGGGCGCTGCTCGACGAGAGCGTGCTCGTGCCGTTTCTGCTGCGGGAACGCACCCCGACGGCGGAACCCCGCTTCGGTGTCGACCCGGACGGCTGGACGGGATGGCTGCGCGTCCTCGACGAGGTGGCCACCGTACGCTGCCTGCGGCTGTCCTGGGACGACGCGGAGAACGAACGGCTCACGGAGCGGTGCGTCATCGCCGAGTTCCGCCGCTTCCTGCTTCAACTGCCGGCGTTCAACCTGGCCGAGTTGCAGCGTGACCTGCGGCTCGACGACGCGAGCGTGCCGCTGCTCAAGCGGCGGTTGCAGGACGTCACCCTGTGGGCGGTCAACGCGGAGCACGCCGACCGGGACGGCTTCTACCGGGAGTTCCTGGTGGAACCCGACACCAACCCGGCCGAGGGGAAGTTCCGCGCCGCGCCCCTGGTCGCCGAGCTCAAGCAGCTCGTCGACCTGCGGTACAACACCACGCTGCCGGACGCCGTCGACGGGTACGCGCTGACCCCGGCGGACTCGCTGCGCCGCACGGCGATGCAGGAGTACCGGCGGGAACGACCGCCCGAGCGCGACATGGACCAGCTGCTCACCCTGCTCCGTACGCTGCGACCGCACTCCTTCGAGCTGGCCCAGCTCCCGCTCCGCATCGACCTGACCGGGCTCGACCTGCACCACGTGCGCCAGGCCCGAGGCACCGAGGAGTGGCGCGACTACGTGACCAGCCTCCAGGCGCTGCTCGACGAGCCGCTCGACTTCGTCGAGCGCGCCCAGCAGGTGTACGACCGCTACGTCGCCGTGGCCCGACAGCTGGCCGACATCGTCGGGGAGCGACGGCTGGACCGGGTCGAAGCCTGGGAGCCGGCGATCCGGGTGACCATCGAGGTGCTGGGCAGCACCGCCTCGGTGGTCTACGACGGCGACCCGCGCATCGAGCTGCTCGGCGACGTGGCCGCCGAGGTCGCCGGCCGGGGGGCGACGGCGGTGGTCCGGTTCGCCGTCGTCGGCCGGGACCAGCGGCGGGCCGGGCGCGAGCTGGGCACCGGCATCGACGTCATGCGGGTCCACCTCCAGCGGGCGGGGGAGGATTGGCGGGAACTCGTCCGCCGGCTGCGCGAGGTCGGGTTCCCGCTGACCGACGGCAGCGGGGCACGCGACGGCGAGGCGAACATCGACCGACCTCAGGGGGACGACGATGAGTAGTGCCCGGAGCGACTACGCCGAGCTGCGGAAGCGGTCACCCGGGCACTTCGCCAACCCGCCGGACGCGGCGGTCGAGATCCTCGACGAGGCGGAGCAGGTGGCGGCGGCGGAGGAGGCCAAGGCCGCGGCGCTGCGGGCCCGTGGCCTGCCCACCGAGTGGAGCCGCACCGGGGTGGTCTACCAGGACGAGTACGTGACGTTGGTGCGCGACCCGGTCCGGTTCCCGGGCGGGGCGCTGGGGACGTACATCCGCAGTCTGCCCACCAGCGGCGCGGACGGGGTGGTCCTGTTGCCGGTCCTCGACGGCGCGATCGTCCTCGTCGAGCACTTCCGGCACGCCACGCGGCGGTGGCACCTGGAAGCGCCGCGCGGGTTCGGCGAGGCCGGGGTGCCCGCCGACGAACAGGCGGCCCGGGAGCTGCGCGAGGAGATCGGCGTGGCGCCCACCCGCCTGGTCGACCTCGGGACGCTGCACCCGGACACCGGCACCGCGACCGACACGGTCCGCCTGTATCTCGCCGAGATCGCCGAAATCGGGCCGCTCGGGGCGGGGGAGGGCATCCGGGCGGCCCAGGCGCACCCGCCGCAACGGGTCGGCGAGCTGATCCGCGACGGGGTCATCACCGACTCGTTCACCATCGCCGCCTGGACCCGCGCCTGGCTGCGCGGCCTGCTTGCGACCGGGCCGGGCTGACCGGCCCTCACGTGCGGGTGGGCGACCGCCCGGGGCGCTCGCGGCGCGACGCCCGGCGTCAGCCGCCGGACCGGCCGCCGGCCATCTGCTCGCGCATGCTGCCGCGCTGCACCGCCCGGCTGATGTCGCTCGGGGAGACGATGCCGACCAGCCGCCCGTCGGTCACCACCAGCGCCCGCCCGTCGGCGCACTCACTGAGCCGGGGAAGCAGATCGGTCAGCGGCTCCTCCGGCCGGGCGAGCACCAGCTCGTCGGCCCGGCAGGCCACCTCGGCCAGCCTGGTGGCGCCCCGGCGGCCGGCCGGGATGCCGCGCACCCGGTCGAGGGTGACCAGGCCGACCGGCCGGCCCTCCTCCGTCAACGGCAACGCCGAGTGCCGGTACGCAAAGAGGTAGTTGTCCACGAAGTCGGCCACCGTCATCTCCGCCGACGCGGTCTGCGGCTGCGGGGTCATCACGTCGGCGACCCGGATCCCGCGCAGCGCGCTGCCCATCCGGGCCTGCCGCTCCTCCATGCCGGCGGCGCCGATCAGGAACCAGCCAATCAACGCCAGCCAGAGCCCACCGAACCCGGCGCCCACCAGGAACTGGAAGAGCCCGAGGCCGATCAGCACCGCGCCAAGCACCCAGCCGGCCCGGGCCGCCACCACCGACGCCTTCGTCCGGTCGCCGGTCGCCTTCCAGACCGCCGCGCGCAGCAACCGCCCGCCGTCCAACGGAGCGGCGGGAAGCACGTTGAAGACCGCCAGCAGCACGTTGATGCCGGCCAGCCAGGCCAGCGCGCCGAGCAGCAGCCCCTCCGCCCCCGCCAGGGCGAGCAGCAGCGCGATGCCGCCGAAGAAGAACCCGATAACCAGGCTCACCAGCGGGCCGACCCCGGCGATGCGCAGCTCCGCACCCGGGTTCGGCGCCTCGCCGCGCAGCTCGGCCACGCCGCCGAAGAGCCAGAGCGTGATGCCGCCGACCTCCAGGCCGTTGCGCTTGGCGACGATCGCGTGGGAGATCTCGTGGGCGAGCAGGCCGAGGAAGAAAACCACCGCCGCGGCGAGCCCGGCCAGCACGTACGCGACCACCGGCCGGTCGGGGTACGACCGGGGGAACTGGTTGGCCGACAGCCCCCACGCGATCAGCGCGAAGATGACCAGGACGCTCCAGTTGACCCCGACCGGCACACCCGCGATCCGGCCAAGCCGGAAACTCGCCCTCATGACCCGGTCATACCCGTGGGAAGTGATCCCATGCCAGGGGCAGAAGGTAACCGTCTGACCGCTTCGCCGTACCGGGTGAACATGTTCGTGAACTCGATCCGCCACGTCGCGGCCAGCGGAAGGCCCCCGCGCGTGCGGAACGACAGGACCGGGCCGCCCGCGTGGACGGACTGACGAGGAAGATCCCCGCGCGTGCGGGGACGACACACCGGGTCGCGTTCGCCGAGCCGGCCCGGCTGGCAGACCCCGGCACGTGCGGGGACGACCCGAGCAGGGTGTCCTGCACCCACGAGGTGGCCGGAAGACCCCCGCGCGTGCGGGGACGACACGGACGCGGTCCGCGCGAGCGCGGTCCGCAACGGAAGACCCCGTGCGGGGACGACGAGGTGGGCCACTGTCGCCACTGGAATCGGTGCGGAAGACCCCCGCGCGTGCGGGGACGGCATCTCCATCCGGGCGGCCCGCTTGGCGTGCCGCGGAAGACCCCGCGCGTGCGGGGACGACGGGCAGCAACGGCGACGTCATCGGGTGGACTCCGGAAGACCCGCGCGCGTGCGGGGACGACGCGGACCCGGACGACTCGCGGTGCACCGAGTAGGGAAGACCCCCGCGCGTGCTGGGACGACCCGCGCGGTTCGGCGGTATCGGCGGCGGGAAGGGGAAGACCCCCGCGCGTGCGGGGACGACCGCGCAGGGCAGGGCGGGCCCGACCGGTCAAGAGGAAGACCCCCGCGCGTGCGGGGACGACCCGTCCTGCGTCTCGTGCATGTGGTCGACGCTCGGAAGACCCCCGCGCGTGCGGGGACGACGCCACCGGGACGACGGAGGAGGCCAATTACGGAGGAAGACCCCCGCGCGTGCGGGGACGACCGGCCCTGATACATGCGGAGGCTCTTGTCGTGCGGAAGACCCCCGCGCGTGCGGGGACGACACGGTGTCGGGCGCGGTGTCCATCGGCGTCCCCGGAAGACCCCCGCGCGTGCGGGGACGACGTACCAGGTGTGGACCGGGCCGACCGTCACCGCGGAAGACCCCCGCGCGTGCGGGGACGACCCCATATCGGCGGCCGAGTCGACGTCGATGAGCGGAAGACCCCCGCGCGTGCGGGGACGACCGGGCAGGACTGGCGACAGTACCGGCGGATGGGGGAAGACCCCCGCGCGTGCGGGGACGACGCCCTCTTACCGAACACGTCGGCTCAGCCCCGCGGAAGACCCCCGCGCGTGCGGGGACGACGGCACGGGCATCGGCCGTCAGCTCATGAGGGTCGGAAGACCCCCGCGCGTGCGGGGACGACGCACCCGGCCGCACACCCAGCGCGCCGGCCATCGGAAGACCCCCGCGCGTGCGGGGACGACGGCGTACGGGGGCCGCCACGGCACGGGGGTGGGGGAAGACCCCCGCGCGTGCGGGGACGACACGCGGAACGGCCGGAGTGGACGCGGCGGAGCCGGGAGACCCCCGCGCGTGCGGGGACGACGGCATGTAGCCGTAGTTCTTGGCGAACAGACCCGGAAGACCCCCGCGCGTGCGGGGACGACCCCCGGATGCGGACACTACTGTCGGTGACCGGCGGAAGACCCCCGCGCGTGCGGGGACGACTGGCCGACAAGACCGGGGAAGACCTCGGTTTGTGGAAGACCCCCGCGCGTGCGGGGACGACCTGAGCCCCCCCCCCGAGCCCAATAGATCACCTGGGGAAGACCCCCGCGCGTGCGGGGACGACACGGCCGCGTCCATCCGCCCATCCAACGCGCCGGGAAGACCCCCGCGCGTGCGGGGACGACGGCCGGACACGATGGACCGCCCGGGGGGGGTGTCCCTATGTGCTTCGTCAAGCCCCGGTAGTGGGTGGAGTCAGATTTCGGGTGAGGTCGTCGAGGCAAGCAGCGAGTTCAGCGGCGTTGCTCATTTCGTAGTTAGTGATGGCAATGGCTCCGGTGGAGATGTTGCCGACGCTCAGTTCGGCTTCGCCGCTGGTCCAGACGATCAACTGGGCCAAGTGGTGGGCGGTAGTGCAGTCGACCCAGGCAGATGATTTGTTGGGAGTGGGGCCGTAATGCAGCTGCCACTGGACACCTGCTTCTTGCCACCGTGTGGCTCTGGCAGTCACCGCGGCAGCGAAGTCGTCGAGGTCCAGCTCCATCATGCCGGTGATGGTAGGGCGACAACCGGCCGCGGCTGGTAGGGGACCTTGTCGCGGAGCATGGCAAAGAGAACGTCGCAGCGGCGGCGGGCCAGGCAGATCAGGGCGGCGTTGTGTTTTTTGCCTTGGGCGCGTTTGCGGTCGTAGTAGGCGCGGCTGACCGGGTCTGACAGGGCGGCGAACGCGGCAAGGAAGAACGCGCGTTTGAGCTGCTTGTTGCCACCGCGGGCGGGGTGCTCGCCTCGGATGCTGCTGCCGGAGCGGCGGGTGACCGGGGCCAGGCCGGCGTAGGCGGCCAGGTGACCGGGAGTGGCGAACGCGGTGCCGTCGCCGACTTCGAGCAGGATCCGGGCGGCGGTCCTGACGCCGATGCCGGGCATCGAGGTCAGGACCTCGGCAAGAGGGTGCGCATCGAGGATCCTGTCGACCTCGCCGGCGACTTGGTCACGCTGTTGGAGCACTTCGCGCAGGCTATCGGCCAGCCGGGGCAGGATCGTCTCGGCGGCCGCGGTGCCCGGAACGACGACGGTCTGTTCATCCAGGGCGGCCATGATGCGTTCGACCAGACGCTCGCCCATGCGAGGTGCGTTCTTGCTTGCGATCGACAGCAGCTTGCGGCGGCCGGCCTTGCGCAGCCCGGCCGGGCCTCCGCAGCGCGAGAGCAGTTCAAGGACGGCCTTGTGCTGGATATTGGTGCCCAGCGCTCGTTCCAGGGCCGGGTGGATCTGGGTGAGCAGGCCGCGGATCCGGTTGGTCAGTCGGGTGGACTCGCCGGCCAGGTCGTCGTCGAAGCCGACGAGGACTTCGAGTTCGGCCAGGGCTTCGTCACCGACGTCGACGCGCCGCAGCGTGTGCGGCAGGGTGCGGGCGGCGTCGGCGATGACGTAGGCGTCGCGGGCGTCGGTCTTCGCGTTGCCGGGGTGCAGGTCGGCGATTCGGCGCATCGCCAGTCCGGGCAGGTAGGCGACCTGGTGGCCGCAGGCGCGGGCGACCGCGACGGGCAGAGCGCCGATCGAGGCGGGCTGGTCGACCACCACGAGGACCCGGCCGTGACGTGCAAGCTTGTCGAACACCTGCCGCAGCTTGGCCTCGGTGTTGACCAGCGCCGCGTCGTGCAACCTTTTGCCGTCGGGGTTCAGGGCGACGGCGTGGTGGCCGTCCTTGCCGACATCGAGACCGAGAAACACCTGGTAGTTGCCGTGCACCGCATCGCCTCCCCGCGACGTCGTCCCGGCTCGGTCGCCAGTCTGGCGTCGACTGCCGGCACCCACGTTACGAAGAGACCTACCCAGCGGAACGGGTGGTCGTGTCCCTATCAGCGGTCCGTCGACGCCACCCGGCCCGGCGACAACACCCCCCGGATCATCCGTACGACAGGGGCGGTAAGTCATACCGAGCCGGGCGACCGAGGAGTCCCCGGCTGGGGACGATCAAAAAGGTAACGGGGGGGGCCGGGGAAGACCCCCGCGCGTGCGGGGACGACGTGCGCCGGCGCGGCACGCCCAGTCAGACTCCGGGAAGACCCCCGCGCGTGCGGGGACGACGACCCGGAGTCCCGTCGTGACGGCGATGTGGCGGGAAGACCCCCGCGCGTGCGGGGACGACGGCGCCGGCCAGCTGGCGGCGGCGGTGCTCCACGGAAGACCCCCGCGCGTGCGGGGACGACATCCTCGGCGACGAGTCCCGGTTCCGCCACGTCGGAAGACCCCCGCGCGTGCGGGGACGACCCAAGCCACCCCCACACCCACCCGGTGCGATCGGGAAGACCCCCGCGCGTGCGGGGACGACGATTTCCTCCCCGCCCGGCCCCGCCGGGGTGCCGGAAGACCCCCGCGCGTGCGGGGACGACACTTGCTGACCTGGCCTTTTATCGGCGGAGTCGCGCTGAGAGGATCAGTCCGTCGAGGTCCACGGGCAGCCACCGGTCGCGTCCGGCTGTGCGGATTGCCCAGCCTTGTTCGTTCTGTGCTGGTTCGATCATGATGGCTTGTCCGTCACCCACTCTGGTTGCAAGGAGTGCCCACAGGCGGTCGCGTACCCGGGCGCTAGGGTTGCCGACGAAGACTCCGGCGGCGACTTCGATCATCCACCGGGTGAGGTGGCCGCGGAGTCCTTCGGCCACGGCGATGAGAACGACAACGGTCAAAAGTTCACCTTGGGCTCACTCAGGTCTGGCCCGGTGACTCCGATGAACGAGGTGCCGTCCAGGCCGTCGGCGTAGTCGACGGCCCAGTTGATGCCGCCAGGCACTGTGCCGAGGGCCTCGTCCCAGAGTTCGTGGGCGTCCTGGTCGGTGAGGTCGCTGCCTTCGCTGAGGAGCAGCGTCTTGACGTCTTGGACGATGCGGGTCATCAGCTTCCCGTCGGTGACCCGGTCGCGGAATGCAGTCCGTACGTCCCGTTCGCTGGTGAGACCTTTGGCAGCCAGGTCGAAGGCGAGGGGGATGGTGTAGTCGGCCTTGTAGAGGTCGGCGATGTCGAGGACGAAGGAGGTGGCGCCCCCGGTGTGGACGAAGCCGAGGCCCGGGCTGGCGCCGAGGCCGACTATCGCAGCGTGGCAGATGCCGTAAAGACAGCTGTGCCCTGCGGACAGGAGTCTGTTGACGTCGTCGCCGGCTTCGAAGGGTTGGCCGGGTTTGTAGAGCCGACCGTCCCACGGCACTCCGGTGCGGGCCGACTGGAGCCGGTAAATTTTCTTGACCCGGGCGCCTTCTCGCCCACGTAGTTGCTGCATGGTGAGTGAGCTGACGTCTTCGCCGGGGAACCGCATGTCGTACATGCGGCGGGCCACCGCGAGGCGTTCCTTGGTGCGGGTGACCAAATACGCTTGGCGGACGAGGAGTTGCGAACCCCGGCTGGGACCGATGCCGCTGGCGTAGAGGCGTACGCCTTTCTCGCCGACCCAGCACAGGGCGGTGCCGGAGTCGGCCAGGAGGCGTACGGCGGCTGTGGTGATGCGGGCGCCGGGGCCTATGAGCAGGGTGGCGACCATCGCGGCGGGCACCCGGACGGTGCGTTCACGGTTGACCAGCACGACGGCGTTGTCGTCCCGGTCGATGTGGCACCGCTCCACGTAGACGCTGGAGATCCGGTCGCTGACGCGGTGCAGGTCCTGCGGGTCGGCCAGCCACCACACTTCAGCGCTCCTGAGATGAGCGTGGTGGGGCGAGGGTGAGCAGGCCGAAGCCGTACGCCTTGCCCGTGCCGACCCCGTCCAGCAGCGCTTGCCGAGCCACCACGGGGTCTTCGATCCGCAGCAGCCCGTCGAACGTGACGCTCTCCAGGATCACCGGCGGCGTCTGCGTCCCGGGTCGGGCCTTGTGGAAGCGGAGCCGGTGCCGGTCGGTCGCCCGTACTGCGGGTACCTCGTTGCCGTTTACGAGGTCCGTTGGCACGCTGCACCCGGCGCGGCGCAACCGATCGACGAGCCAGTTCAGCTGGTCAGGCAGCCTGTGGTGCGCTACGCGCACACCACGGGGGCGCTGGCCCGCGAGCCGCCGGGACTGCGCCTCCGAGGGCGATTCCGGCTTCTTCGTCGCACTGGTGGGGTTGGCCTTCAGCCGGAATGCGAAGGTGCGCCCGCGCTGGATCTGGTCGAGCAGCGGCTCGTAGGACTTGACCTGTGCCTGCGGCTCGTCGGCGGAGGGCCAGCCAGCCTGTTCGACCAGGTGCTCCCAGGACGGTGTGGACTGGGTCAGGACGAGCACCGCGAGTTGGTGCTCGTGTGGGGTTTCCAGTCGCCACAGGACACGTTCGTCGACCGGTTGGCGGCTGAGGCCGCCGAGGACGGCGGCGTGCAACACCTGCGGGTTGCGCAGCATCCGCTGCGCCTGGGGCCGCAGCGGATTGAGGTGGATGCGGGACAGGTACGGCATGTGAGCTACCACCCGAGCAACGCGAAGGGATCGTGGTCGGTCTGGCCGGTGTCAGGCCAGCCGGTCGGAACGCGCACCCACTCCTGGCGTACGCGGCGGGTGTTGAACCCTCGGTGCAGCGGGTCGAACGAGTGGGGCACGTCGACGCGGACCTCGCTGCCGTCCTCGTCGTCGACGGTGACCGGCAGGTCGACCGATGGCGGACGCCCGTCCCGGCGGAAGCGTGAGCTGCGGTGCCGATCGCTTGCCTGCCAGGGCACCTGTCCGAGCACATCCAACGTCCGGCCCGCCCAGATCGCCTCTCGATCGACCCGGTCCGTCTTGTCAGGTGTCAGCAGCAGCGGGATCGTCGGTGGGCAGGACCGCCGGCCGAGAGCCAGGGGGAACGCCGGGTTGCGCAGGGCGTCAGCCAGGGCACGCAGCAGGTCGACCGGGCCACTGACCGCCGCCACGAAGACCGCGTCCTGAAGGTAGAACCGGTGTGTCACATGCGTGTACTTCGCCGGTGAAGTCGGCTTCTGCACGCCTCTGGCGTTGACGGAGGCGGATGGCAGTGGGCGGCCCCGGTGGTCGCTGACGGTGTGGTAGTCGCGTAGCAGCGACCCGGGTTGGTCCGTGCGGACGCCGAGGCTGAGGCCGAGAAGGTCTGCGATCGAGTCCTGCCGGCGTAGCCCCTGCGCGGCGGCGAGCAGCCCAAGGATGCCGCTCTTGGTGGGCTCGTCGAGGGTGTCGCGGCGGTTGAACTGCCCGCGACCGCCCCACGACTGAAGTGGCCCGGCCAGCCGCAGTACCAGGCAACAGGTGTTGTCGGTCATCGTGGCGTCGTCGACCCGTCCAGTCGGGGCCGCACGGCGGCGATGGTCGCGTCGATGGCGTCGTCAAGGCTGCGCGCAGCCCCGAACGCCTGGACGGCGCTGGCCGGGTCGGCCTCCGGGCCGTTGCGGCTGCTGGCAACGGCGGCCGAGGCCGGGTCGTAGACGCTGGCCACCGCCAATGGGGTGAGACCCCAGACGGTGCTGGTCCGGTTGAGTTCCTCCGCCAGACGAACTGCGGCCTTGGCGGCGATGCCGTCCCGACTACGGATCGGGCTTTCGAAGGCGGATACCAGATTGACCGGCTGGTCCCCCCGGACGACGTAGCTGACGACGCTGGGCACTGTGCGGTGGGCGAAGGTGTTCTGGTGCCCGGTGGGCATCGAGGTGACGAACGCGCGCAGGAACGCCCGGAGGGCCGCGACCGTCGCCTCCGGGTCCTGGTCGAGGTTGCGGGCGAGGTGCTGCACGTCGAGGGTGGCGAACCGGTACAGCGTGGCGGAGGTGAACTCGACGGTGCCGATCATCGCCGCGCCGGCGTCCTCCTCGGGGGTCTTCTCGTCGTCCACCGCCGTGTAGTAGTCGAACTCGATCTCGACCGGGTGGACCGAAAGGGCGTGTGCCACCTGAGTGGCGGCGTCAACGTTGAGGGAGGGGATGTCGGCGACCATGCGGCCGAACAGCGCCACGTCGATCGGGTGCTTGACGGTCAACTGCGCGCGGATCGGCAGGTCTGCCACGGCCTTGGCCAGCGCATCGTCGGCCAGGGCGGTCAGCTCGGTGGCCCGGTCGGCGACCAGGTCAACGATGGCGTCGAGCTGGGCGCGTCCGAAGAACAGCAGATACGCGCTCTCAGCGGCCTTCTTGCCAGGCTTGATGTCGAGGTCGTGCGTCAGCAGGGCGTTGCTCAGTCGGGTGGCGGCCTCGCCGTCCAGGCCGGTCCGTTCTGCCAGTCGCGAGGCGAGCAGCGTGGATACCCTCTTGGTGCGGGTGCCAAGTTGGTCAGCGGGGATGCCCAGCTCGTCCTTGAACGCCTTGCGCGTGGCACGCTTCCACGCCTGCGAGGACACCCGGGCTCGGCGTGCCCCGCCGTAGACGGCCTGCTTCGGGCTGCCCGCGTCGTCCCGGTTGAGGTTCGACGGCGGCACGGTCTGCAAGATGTGAATGTCGATGTAGGTACGGCGGTCGGTCACCGGTTCTCCTTGCTGACGGGCATCGGTGGATGAGCTGAGGCGAGCTGCGTGAGGTGCGTCTTGCGGCTCGGTCAGGTGTTCGTGCTGCCGGGACTGGTCGCCGCCGGGGTCTGCGTCTTTTCCCGGAAGGTGAAGTACTGTGCCCCCCACCGGCGTCGGACCGCGTGCACCCTGTCCTGGTCCTGCCAGTCACGCAGATCGCGGAAGAGCAGGGTGTAGTCCAGCGCTTGCGCCGGGCTCAGGGTGCGTAACTGACTAACCAGCCCACGTAGGTGCGCGACGACCTCGGTGAAGCTGGTCGCCGTGGCCGCCGCCCCGAATCGCTTGTCGACGGCGTCGGCGGTGAACTTCCCACTGACCCGCAGCTTGGCCACGGCCAGGCCCAGACCGATGTTCGGCTGGTGCATCAGGCGCGACTGGGACTGCTGGTGCACGGCGAACAACGCCAGCGCAGCGTGTTCGGCACGCAAGTCGCGGGTGACCCACCCGTCCGACTGCAACCGGGTGTAATGCGGCCACATCGCCGGGGCAGCCCCGGCCTCGCGACTCAGCCCACCGCGCAGCGCGGCAAGATCTCTACCCTCGGGCAACTGCTTCGAGTAGTCGCGCTCCCAAAAATGCCGACTCGGTTCCCGCTGGACCTTGCCCTCACTGGTGGTCATCTGCATGTCTCCGCTGAGTCGGAAGCGTTCAGGATTCGATGCCGAGGATCTTGCGGACTGACGCCCGGTACCAGACCTCGGCCAAACTGGCCCGGTAGGCCTTCTTCTGCTTGTCGTCTTCGCGCCCGAGGAAAGCCGTCGGCGGTGCCGCGGCCAACGCGGGCTCGGCCGCCTTGAGAGCCAGCGCCTGCGCCACCTCCCGCCAGGCGTCCTCGGCGTCGTCACACCGATCGGGTTCGCGTTGCAGCCCGGCCAGCAGTCGCCGCACCACCGGGTTGAGGTCGTGCATCAGCGCGTCACCCGGCCTGAGCCCCCGGTCCCAGGGCACCGGATCCCCGCCGCTGGCCCGGCGCAGGTCATCGTCGAGCCGGTTACCGGCCCGACGCAGCTCCTCGGCCTGCCTGACCACCGTCTCGATGACTTGCCGCACCCCTCCGGGCGTGAGTGCAACGATCGGCAACGGGATCAGATCGGCGATGACATCCTCGACCACCGCCGACTGATTGCCGTACGCCACACCAACTGTCAAGACCTGCAACGGCACCTCGTCCATGCCGAGGTCGGCCAGCTGAGCGAGGAGGAGGCTGCTGCTGTACGCCGCTGTCTCCTGCGGCACCGTGGCGAGCATCGGGTCCAGGCCGCGCCAGGCGTCCCGCCCGACGGTGTGCCGTACCGGCGCCACCGGCGCTTGGCCGGCTCGGGGTTTGTCGACCCGCCGCCAGGCGGTGTGCGGCTCGACGTCCTGCGGCAGGACTTGCAGGCGATCACCCGCGGTGAGGACTACCCGGCGCACGACGGCATTCCCGTCGGCGGTCCGCTCGGGAATGAGGCGCACCCGGCGGGACTGCCAGGTCAGCAGATCCAGCAGGCCCACTGGCCCCCGCACTTCCCAGGCGCCCGCCATCGCCCCATGCCGCCACCGCGGAGCGTCGTCGGGAGGTGGCTGCCGCACGATCGGGCTGTTCAACAGCAACGTCTCGGCGAGGTTACGACCAATCGGTACCGTAAGACCTAGTGCGCCACATGGGCCCGTCGGGTTTCCGGTGGTCTTCCCAGCCTTCGCCTGGGGGTCGTCGGCGGCACCGGACTTGATCGCCGCCGTGTCCCAGCACTGGGTGGCCAGCATGGCGCGGGCGGCCTCGGCCGGCGTCAGCGTCGGCGGGTTCGCCTCCGTCCGTGGCGTGAAAAGCGGAACGTTGTTGCCGGTCGCCGTCGCCGCGATCAGCAACGAGACAGGCTTGTCCTCGTCCTTGGCCGTCCGCAGCCCCGCCACTTGGCCGAATGGGCGACTGCCGAACAGGTCGAACCGGTCCTGCTGCTCGCCCAGGTACTCCTTGATCCTCTCGGCCGGAAGGTGGCCTGCGCGCCAGCGCTGCTTCCAGTCGCCCTCGCTGCCTGGAATTCCGCAGGCATCCAGGTAGACCGGCAGCAGCACCTGCCGCAACACCGCGATGGTCTCCAGGGGATTGGCCGCGGCCAACCCGTCGACCTGGTGGGCCCGGGACAGAGCGTCCATGAGGGACAACAGCCGAGGACGACCGCCTTCGATGACCGGTATCCACGCCTCGTCGACAATGTTGAATGAGGGGCTAACCATCAGCACTCCGCAGCTTCGTCAAAGGTCGTGGACGTGCACCGCGTCGGTGACGGGGTGTTGGAGCGTCTTCGATGCTTGGTGCGGCTGGATCATTAGATCCCTCGCGCGTCCGACTTGCTGCCCCTGCAATGCAGGGGTTGGCCTCTCGGTCATGCTCGCTCGTCGAGTAGGCCGAGGCGCTTGTCGTAGGTCAGCCTCCGACCGCCGACTACAGCTGAGTTGCGTTCGTCGAGAACGAGGGCATGGGACTTCGACAGCCAGCCGTTGCCGTACCAGCCGGGCAGAGGTTCGAGGTTCTTCGCCGCCTCGGTGACGGCGGGACGGGCCGGCAGTCGTACGGTCGACCCGACCACCTCCTCGGCGAGCGCGGCGTCGCCGACATCGCCGCTCGGGCCGAGGCTGCGCCCGCCGAGGGTCAGATACCGACCGTCGGCCTGCCGTACGAGCACCACCTCCACGGACTCCGGGCCATCTCGCACCACTGCCGCCATCTCGTCGTCGCTGCGCGCCTCGCCGGTGGCTCGCCCGTGCAGCCCGGCCAGCGTCGGAGCACCGAGCGTGCTCTCGCCAGCCAGCAGGAAGACCTCCGCCGCCTGTCGGCGCTTGCGCTCTTCCACCTGCCAGCTCTCGTACGCCGCAGCTGTCGCCTGCTCCCACGACGCTGGGACAACTGCCTCGGTGCCGTAACCGCGGCTGACCAGGTCAGGAACGTCGCCAGGAATGCTCCAGCCGTCACCGCCGGCGGCGTCGGTCACCAGCGCGGCGGCCCGCAGCAGCGGGTACCGCCCATAGATGTGCTCGCTGCCGGACGGGAACGCTGGCGGTCCGGCGGGATGCGTTTTGATGCCGGTGATGAAGACCTTGGGCGGCCGGGTGCGCGTCGGCCGGGTGTGGCGGTGCACCCGGCCGACCCGCTGAAGCAGCAGGTCGATCGGCGCTAGATCGGTGACGAGCAGGTCGGCGTCTACGTCGAAGGACTGCTCCGCGAGCTGAGTCGCCACCACGATCATGCGGCGCGGTCGCGCGACTCTGCCGTCGGGCGGCCCCAGAAGATCCAGGGCATTTCCGGTACGCGCGGCGCGCTCGGCGACCGTCAACCGGGCGTGGAGCAGGATCACCTCATCGGAGCCCCACTTCTCGGTGAGCGTCTTGTAAGTCTGTTGGGCCCGGCCGACCGTGTTCCGAATGACCAGGGCGCAGCCTCCGGTACGCAACTCGTCGTCGAGGAGGTTGACCACGGCCTCTGGGCCATCATCCGGGTCTTCCTCCCGCAGGTGGACGGCGACGGGGGCCGTCGGCCGCCAGGACCTGGGGGTCCGGGCGGCGTACGTGGCCTGGTCGTCTTTCGCGGTCAGCGCGTGCAGCACCGGGTAATCCGATTGTTCTGCCACGGCCGGCAGATCCACGCCCCGCCGGTTCTGCGCGCCCTGGAGGTAAGCCCGCATCAGGCTGTCCCGCTGCTGCGGCGGCAGCGTCGCCGACAACAGGATCACCGGTACGTCGGCGTCCGCCAACCAGCGGAGTGCCTCGTGGAGAAACTGTGACATGTAGACGTCGTAGGCGTGGATCTCGTCCAGGATCACCACACGCCCTGCCAGGCCGGCATGTCGGAGCATCACATGCTTGGTGCGGGTCGCGGCGTACAGCAGATGATCGATGGTGCCGACCGTGACCGGCATGAGCATGCCCCGCTTCGCCCCGAGGAACCACTGCGCCGGGGCGTGCTCCGGGCGCACTGATCGACCCGCGCCCGCTAGATCGAACTCGTCGTCGCAGCCGAGGTCGTCGATCTTGGCGAAATGGGTCCGCTGCTGGAGGTCATTCCAGCGCCGATTGAACATGCGCTTGCCGTGCAGCAGACCCACCGGCAGCTCCGGGTCGATCTGGTCGGCCCACTGCAACACTCGGTCGAACATCGGGTCGCTGGTCGCCTGGGTCGGCATGCCGACGAAGATGCCGTCGTAGCCGAATCGTCGACCAAGTACCTCGGCTGCGGCGAGGGCGCCCTCCGTCTTCCCCTCACCCATCGGCGCTTCGATGATGAGTAGCCCCGGCGCTGCCATCTGCTCGGCGAGCTGCACAGCGGCGGCCTGCAACGGGCGCGCCGTCTTCCCGAACCGCGCCGCCACCAGATCCGAGACCCCACGGTACGTCCCAGCGCCCCATCCACCCCGCAGCTCCAGGTACGCCCACGCCGTGGCGGCACGTTCGCGCGCCGTGGCCATGGAAACCTCGGACAGGTTGAAGACGCCCGCGAAATGATCGCTGCTGGCGATCCAATCAGCCATGATCACGAAGCCGGATAGCCCGAGTTGCATCGCTCGACGCGGCGTCGTCACGGGTGCCAGGCTTGCCAGATCGGCGTCGAGGGCGTCCGCGACGGCGTACACCAGAGCGGCTTGGGCGGCCTTCCATTCGTCGCTCTGTCCTTGGGCGTTGCGGAGCCTGCCCGCGGTCCTGAAGATCGGGCCACGCGACGGAAGTAGGCCGTGGTGACCGGCCACCAAGGGCCACACCCACTCGACTGCCTCCTCGCGCCACCCCTCTTCGCTGAGCACCGACTGAATGATGACCGCGCCGGCACAGGTGTGATGCCATCCGGTTGACTCGCGGTCCAATCTCCGCCACGCGAGACCGGCGGCTCTAACCTCCTGAGCCAGACTGTCGACCTTGCTCTGGAAGGCGGGGGAGGCCTTACCGACGTCATGCCATCCACAGAGGAGGGCAAAAAACGTGCGTCCGTTGTCCCCGGACACGTCGTCAAGCCAACCCTTGAGACGTGAGGCGAGGTAGTGATCCCAGATCCGGGGGTCTTCCCGTGGCGAAAGCGTGGGACGTGTGGCAGGAGATGTCGTCCCCGCACGCGCGGGGGTCTTCCCTTCGCCGCCAGGCCCAGGCCCAGCTGGGGCAGGTCGTCCCCGCACGCGCGGGGATCTTCCGGTCTTCACGGCGGCCTCGGTGGCCGGGCCGAAGTCGTCCCCGCACGCGCGGGGGTCTTCCGTCACTACGTCGGGCGATGGGGTCGGCGGGGTCGTCGTCCCCGCACGCGCGGGGGTCTTCCCTTCCGCGGCGAGCCGATGCCGACGTGGGACGGGTCGTCCCCGCACGCGCGGGGGTCTTCCGATCACCCCAGCCCAGGCGCGCGACTTCGGCAAGTCGTCCCCGCACGCGCGGGGGTCTTCCGCACGACGTCGGCTCCCGCGGTTGGCAGGCCCTGTCGTCCCCGGACGCGCGGGGGTCTTCCGACACCCTTTACGGCTGGATTCCCGGCCTAGGTGTCGTCCCCGCACGCGCGGGGGTCTTCCGGCGCGCGACGCGGCGCGCGACGCGTATCTCCTGTCGTCCCCGCACGCGCGGGGGTCTTCCCGCGTCGGGGGGGTGTACGGGGGTGGGACTCCGTCGTCCCCGCACGCGCGGGGGTCTTCCGCCGCCGCAGAAGACGACTCAGGTGGACTACCGGTCGTCCCCGCACGCGCGGGGGTCTTCCCGGGACGACGGCGATCACTCGTGGGGGGTGAGGGTCGTCCCCGCACGCGCGGGGGTCTTCCCCGCGAGGCCTTGCTGGGCATCGCGGCAGCGGCGTCGTCCCCGCACGCGCGGGGGTCTTCCCGCGTCGGGGGGGTGTACGGGGGTGGGACTCCGTCGTCCCCGCACGCGCGGGGGTCTTCCCCCACTGATCCGTCAGCCCGCCGCTGCTGGTGCGTCGTCCCCGCACGCGCGGGGGTCTTCCGACCAGTGCACGGGAGATCACCGTTACTCGCACGTCGTCCCCGCACGCGCGGGGGTCTTCCGGACGAGGCAGACCTACAGATCCTCGACGCGGAGTCGTCCCCGCACGCGCGGGGTCTTCCCCGTGGCCCGCTCTGGAGGAGTCTCCGGCATGGGTCGTCCCCGCACGCGCGGGGGTCTTCCCGGACCGGTCGACCGTGCCGCAGCTCTACCGGGGTCGTCCCCGCACGCGCGGGGGTCTTCCGCTGGCCTTGAGCCGGGCCAGGGTGGCGTACCGGTCGTCCCCGCACGCGCGGGGGTCTTCCGTTGGCCGCCGTCATCGCCAGCGGCGAGGCGGTGTCGTCCCCGCACGCGCGGGGGTCTTCCCGGATCCCAAGGTGCCGGCCCCGGTCGAATCAAGTCGTCCCCGCACGCGCGGGGGTCTTCCCCGGACCGAGAAGACCGGCCGCGCGGTGTGCCTGTCGTCCCCGCACGCGCGGGGGTCTTCCGCCCGGCGTCGTACGCCAGTCCCGCGACGTCCGGTCGTCCCCGCACGCGCGGGGGTCTTCCGCACCGGGCGCACCGGGCGTCCAGGCACGTGCCGTCGTCCCCGCACGCGCGGGGGTTTTCCCCTGTAGGCGAACGTCTCGTCAATGATGTTGACGTCGTCCCTCACGCGCGGGGGTCTTCCCGTGTTGTCAGCCCCGGCCGCGCTCAGGTTGATGTCGTCCCCGCACGCGCGGGGGTCTTCCGCCCGGCCCGTCCGTGCCGTGGGTCCTCAGGGAGTCGTCCCCGCACGCGCGGGGGTCTTCCTGTGGCGTTCGGTGCACTCTCCTCGTAGGCGAGGTCGTCCCCGCACGCGCGGGGGTCTTCCGTCCAGGGAGTTCGCCTGGCAGAACTTCCGGAGGTCGTCCCCGCACGCGCGGGGTCTTCCGCCGCCAGCGCCATGCAGACGCAGGCGACCACCGTCGTCCCCGCACGCGCGGGGGTCTTCCCGCCTCGGGGTCCACGACCACGTTCTGTGCGGCGTCGTCCCCGCACGCGCGGGGGTCATCCGACCACGGTCTTCGGGGTCGGCTTCACCTCATAGTCGTCCCCGCACGCGCGGGGGTCTTCCCCACGGCGAGACTGACCCGGTCATCGTTTCCTCGTCGTCCCCGCACGCGCGGGGGTCTTCCCCTGCCGGGCTGCGGGCACACTCCGCCTGTGCGGTCGTCCCCGCACGCGCGGGGGTCTTCCCTGGGTGGTGCCCATGGCCGGCGGCTGCTGCGCGTCGTCCCCGCATGCACGGGGGTCTTCCTACGCTCCGTCACTGGTTACGACGACCGCGCGCGTCGTCCCCGCACGCGCGGGGGCCTTTCCCAGGCGTTCACGTCGGCGTCGCGGTTGGTGGAGTCGTCCCCGCACGCGCGCGGGTCTTCCGTATCCGCAGGCCGCGTTCGGTGACGAGGTCGAGTCGTCCCCGCACGCGCGGGGGTCTTCCCACGTGCACCAGGCCGGTGCCCATCCGCCAATAGTCGTCCCCGCACGCCCGGGGGTCTCCCACGCCATCACCCGGACGCTGCTGCCCCGCCGGTGTCGTCGCCACACGCGCGGGGGTCTCCCGAGCAGCGCCGCTTTGCCGCCGCCGTCCGCCGTCGTCGTCCCGCACGCGCGGGCGTCTCCCGGTCTACTCGCCGGCGACGGCGGCGAAGCTGCTGTAGTCCCCGCACGCGCGCGGGGGTCTCCCGTACGGCTCGCTCGACATCGAGCTGGGCGACGTGTCGTCCCCGCACGCGCGGGGGTCTCCCGCGGAGCGGGTCACGACGGACACCCGGATCGCTGTCGCCCCCGCACGCGCGGGGTCTCCCTACTCGGAGTTGGACGTCCCGACGACGGCGTTGGTCGTCCCCGCACGCGCGGGGGTCTCCCCGCGCACCGCTGGTGGGCGATCATGCACGCTTGGTCGTCCCCGCACACGCGGGGGTCTTCCGTACGCGGAGATCTGGGCGCGGCGGGACGCGGCGTCGTCCCCGCACGCGCGGGGTCTTCCGATCCTCATCCTCGGGGGCGGCGCCGCGGTGGTGTCGTCCCCGCACGTGGGGGTCTTCCTTCACGTACAACATGGTTCCGCGTGGTTTCCTGGTCGTCCCCGCACGCGCGGGGGTCTTCCCGACAGCCTCATCGAGCGAATAGACGCGGGCCGTGTCGTCCCCGTACGGGCGCGGTATTCCGCCACTTCCCGATGGCCGTGGCTTGTAGTACTGGGGTGCTGGCGTCGACCCAGCGCCGTCGGCGCGCTCGCCGTCAGCGCTGCTCAGTGGCTTACGCCATCGTTCTTCACAAAGTTGACGAAGGTCGTCCACTCGTTCGGACTGAAGGTCAGCACCGGGCCGGTCGAATCCTTGCTGTCGCGTAGCCACACGATGCCAGGAAGGTTGTCGGCGACTTCGACGCAGTTGCCGCCGTTGTTGCTGCGGGCGGACTTGCGCCAGACGGCACCGGTCAGGTCAGGCACGGGAGTACTCCTCTGCGACTTGCTGGATCAGGCTCTTCGATCGGGACTCGTTGAGGGCGCGGCTCGTCATGTCGGCCCAGATGGTGTTGTAGGCAGCGGTCTCGTGTGGCTTGTCGAGATAGATCGCCCCGGTCGCGGCCTCCAGGTATGCCACCGGCGGTTCGACCTCCTTGCCGCCGCTGTCTCCGGGAAATTCCAGTATCGAGAAGGCTCCGGCCATCGCCCCGGCGTGTAGCCCGGCTGAAAAGTTCAGCACTTGGACGGTTACGTTCGGTAGCTCCGCGGCCTTGAGGATCTGGTGGAGCTGTTCGGCCATGATCGTGGCGCTGCCGACCTGACGGCGCAACACCGCTTCGTTGATTATCACGCTCAGTTGCGGAGCGGAGAACCGGGTAAGAAGCCCCTGTCGTTCGACTCGGAGTTGAACGGCGCGCTGCTGCTCGTCGGTGTCCCCGGGATTGATCGAACCGCCGGGCATCTTGAAGACCTGCTCGGCGTAGGCGCGAGTTTGAAGCAGGCCGGGAACCAACTCGGCCTCGTACTGCCGAATGCCAGACGCGGCAGCTTCGAGTCCGATGTAGAGCTGAAACCAGCGCGGCAGGCCGGAGCCAACGTAGTCATGCCACCAGTTCTTGTTCTCCCGAGTCGCCGCCGTCAGGGCAAGCAGCAGTTCGCTGTCCTCTGCGGATGCGCCGTAGAGATCAAGCATCTGCTGCACATCGGCCTGTCGGAAGCGGACGTGCTCGGCCCCGTTCTCGATCCGGTGCAACGTGGCTCGTGCCCGGTCCAAGCGCTCGGCGGCTTGCTCCATCGTCAGTCCTGCCGCCTTGCGAAGCGACTCGAACTTGCGCCCGATCTGCCGCCGCAACATGGTCGAGCCCGTCACTGCTTGTGACACTCTCCGCCTCCAGCTTTCGTGGTTCGTCAACAGGCGCCCGTCCAATTGAAGCGCCGTGTTGTCTCACAAGCAATAGACACGTCACAGGCGGTATTTCTCCGAAGCAAAGTAGCCGCTCCGAAGCCGCTCTTGCGATGTTGCAATTGAATCCGGCCAGTGTTTCACTGCGTCTACGGCCACTGTGGAGTTATTGCTGCTCAGCGGTCATGCGTGCCCTGCTGTCGTACTGCTGATCGGAGGCTGCGGTGGCAGGTGCCGGGGTGGGTCCGCCGGTGCGGGGCGGGCCGGTGGGCCCGCCCTATCCACAGTTGGATCTCGACAGTGAGAGGCAGGTCCTGTCATGCGCGTCTTCTTCCGGCGTGCCCGGCGTCGCCAGCGGTCGGTCAGCGGGCCGACCTGCTACCGCTCGGCGGCCTACCATCCGCTGCGGCCCTGGCAGGTGCGCGAACGGGGCTTCCGGCCCACCCCTCTCGGCCGGCGCGGGCTCGACCCGCAGGAGGTGCGGGAGTTCCTCGACCGGGTCGCCGCTGACCTGGCCGTCGTCTACGACGCGCTGGCGCAGAGCCGCCGGGAGACCGACCGGGTCAAGGACGCGCTGCGCCGCTGGCAGTCCGAGCAGGCCCGCGCCCGCAACGAGCGGGGGTACGTCCGGTGACCGAGCGTTGGGTCATCCACCTGCCCGTGGTCGCCGGCGACCTGGTCTCCGCCCAGCGGCTCGCCCGGGTGGTGGCGCACTGGACGCACGTCCTGCCCCAGACCGACCCGGGCGGCACCACCGTGTCGGCCGAGGACGAGCAGCACGTACGTCACTGGGTCTTCTGCGACCGGCTGCTGCCCGGCGGCCGGCGCTGCCTGCTCCGGCCCGACCACGACGGCGGGTGTTCCCGGCGGTTCCGCCAGCGGTGAGCGTGGCGGTGGCTTGCACCCGGAGGCGCCCGGCAGCGCAACTGCGCCGGTCACCGTCGGGCGCGGGCAACCGTCAGGCCGTCGGTGGCGGGGCGGGCAGTTCGTCGACGACGACGACCTCGGTGCCGGGGCGGAGCTCGGCGAGCAGTTCCCGCTGGCCGCTGCGGGTGAGCCGGATGCAGCCGTTGGTGGTGTTCTCGCCAAGTTCGCCGTCGTGGTGCCAGCTGTGCAGCCCGATGTGGGCGCCGCGCAGGCCGGTCGGCACCGCCTCCGGGTCGTCGGGCACCGCGCCGAGGGCGAAGATGTCGACGCCCCCGTACACGTCCTCGGGCGGTGGGGTGCGGCCCAGGATGAAGGTGCGTCCCAGTGGGGTCTCCTGGCCGCGCTGCCCGAGGCTGACCTGCCAGGACCGAACGGCCCGGCCCGCGCGGTACCAGGTCAGCCGGTGCGGCCGGCGCTCCACCACGACCTGGTCCCGCAGCGCCACGGTGGTGAAGCCGCCGGGCGGCAGCCAGGCGAGCGTGCGGTTGGCCGAGGGGAGCAGCACCGCCGTCCAGCCGAGGCGGCTCTGGGCGACCGGCATGGTCAGCTCGACGCCGCTGATGGTGGGTTCGAGGAAGGCCAGTGGCCGGCCGCCCGGTGCCGTGTAGGCGGCGATCCGGCGGGTGGGGTGCACGCCCTCGGTCAGCGGGGTGGTGTCCAGCGACCCGGGGTCGGCCGGGAAGCCGGTGGGCGCCGGGCCGTAGTCCACCATCGGCAGGTCCGTCGGCGCGGGCGCGGCGACCGGCACCCGCTCCTCGACGGGCGCCGCGCTGGTCGGGGCCGCGTCGGCCGGGGCCGCGTCGGTCGGCGCAGGCTGGGCGACCGGCGGCGGCATCGCGTCCGGGGTGAGCGCCCAGCCGGTGGCCCCGGCGGCGAACAGCAGCACGGGTACGCCGACGGCGGTGGCGAGCCAGCCGGCGCGACGGCGGGTCATTCGGTCAAACGGCACAAAACCACTGTAACGGGTGGAGAACGGTCGGGCCCCGCCCCGGCCGGATTTCCGACCGGGACGGGGCCCGT
Source organism: Micromonospora phytophila (assembly GCF_023656545.1). Taxonomy (GTDB): domain Bacteria; phylum Actinomycetota; class Actinomycetes; order Mycobacteriales; family Micromonosporaceae; genus Micromonospora; species Micromonospora phytophila. Next base: position 22,948 of record NZ_JAMOKF010000046.1, read on the forward strand.
CAGGGGGTGGCGGGGGTCAGCTCAGGCGGGCGCCGACGTGGACGGCGACCGCGTCGTGGGCCGGGACATTGGCGGCGAACCAGCCGTTGCCGTCCACGGTGATCACCGGCCCGCTGCACGAGCCGTTGGCGTACGTGCCGTGGATGACGTCGCAGTACCGGCCGGCCGGCAGCCCGGTGTAGTAGGAGCGGCCGGTGATGGCGTAGTCCTCGTCGTTGACGGTCAGGAAGCCCCTGCCGGTGCGGCTGAAGGCGATGTGGTTGTTGCCGTTGTCGTACCAGTTGGTCATGCCCGCGCCGTCGGTGGCGTTGCGGAAGCCGACCATGTTGGCGATGACGCCCCAGCGGTGCTCGCACTCCCACCCGGAGTAGCAGGTGGTGTTGAGCGTCTTGTTGCTGGCGTCCGACGGCGGGCCGGCGTCGCGGTCGGTGAAGGTGTAGCTCGACATCACCGTCGGCGACCCGTACGGCCAGGCCAGCATGAACGCGTTGGCCAGCGCGTAGATGCCCCGGTCGCGGTAGGTCAGCACGCCGCCGACGTCCCGCTGGGTGTCGTGGTTGTCCACGAAGACCGCCGCCGAGGCGCTCGGCAGGTGGCCCCAGCCCTCGCCGAAGTTCCTCAGGTAGGCGAGCCGCTCCGACCGGAAGACCCGGGCCAGGTCCTTGCCGTAGCGGAACTCGTGCACGTCGCCGTTGCCGGTGTACTCGGTCGGCTGGATCGGCTCACCGGCGCCGTAGATGACCTCCTGCACGATGTACGCCGAGCGGGAGAGCTTGCCCTTGATCGCGGCGATGTCGGCGGCCGGCATGTGCTTGCTGGCGTCCAGCCGGAACCCGTCCACGCCCAGGGAGAGCAGGTCGTTCAGGTACCCGGCGATCTTCGTCCGGACGTAGTCCGACTCGGTCTTCAGGTCCGAGAGGTTGACCAGCTCGCAGTTCTGCACCTCGTAGCGGTCGCCGTAGTTGGCGATGTCGTTGCCGCCGTTGCGGCCGCAGTAGTGGAAGTCCTGGAAGCCGTAGATGCCCGGGTAGTTGTAGTGCCCGTACGACGACCCGGCCCAGCCGGTGCCGCCGTTGTCCTGCCCGGACATGTGGTTGATCACCGCGTCGACGATCACCTTGACGCCGGCGGCGTGGCAGGTGTTCACCATGGACTGGAACTGGGCGCGGGTGCCCTTGCGGGACTCGATGCGATAGCTGACCGGCTGGTACGCCAGCCACCACTGGTTGCCCCGGACGTGCTCCTGTGGCGGGGAGACCTGGACCCAGCCGTAGCCCTTGGGGCCGAGGGTGCTCTGGCACTCACTGGCCACCGAGGTCCAGTTCCACTCGAACAGGTTGGCGATGACCTTCTTGGTGCCCGCGGGTGCCGCAGCGGCCGGGGGTGCCGTCACGGTGGCGGGGAGGAGCAGGCTCGCGATCACGCCGAGGGCGACGATCGCCGACAGGCATCGACGTCGATGCATCGGAACTCCTGAGGGGGTGCGGGGGACGGGGTGGTGGAGCCGGGGGAGCTTCCAGCTGTCGGGCTCTTGCAGCCTGTGCTGAAAATTTCCGAAAGGTTACAAGCGGATTGCAAGAACTGTCAACGTATGGACATGTGTCACTGCCCGTGGGAGGCGGCGCCGGTGTGTGCGGAGCCGGCCGCGGCCGGTGGACGAGGGATTCGGTCGTACACGCGCCCGGGCGGCGGGCGGTTCGACGGCGGCTCGGAAAATTTCCGCGCCCCGGTGATCCGTCCGCCGCCCCGGTCCGTACTCGAAGGGGGAGCAGGGTCGGCCGGTGGTGCGCCGCCGCGAGACGATCGAGGAGCAGATGGCCCGGGCACAGCAGAACCAGAAGGCGGAGACGGTCCGGACCACCAGCACCAGCCGGGGGGTCCGCACCCGGTCCCGGTCCGCGGTGGTCCTGCTGACCCTCTCCGCGCTCGCCGCGGCGTGGGCCGCGACCATGCTCACCGGCGTGGGCGCCACGGCGTACGCGTACGGCTTCTTCTTCACCGAATTCTTCGCCGGGGTGATCGCCCTGGTGTCGTTGAGCCTCACCGTGATGATGGGCCTGCTGGCCACCGACCGGCTGGTGCTGCTGATCCCGCACCGGGTGCTGCTGCAGTCCGCGCACCGGGCCACCGGCGTCCTCGGCGTCGCGGGGCTGGTCTTCCACGTGCTGACCAAGATCGCGACCGGCCGGGCGGCGAGCACCGACGCCGTGGTGCCGTTCGTCGGCGGGCGGGGCCTCTACGTCGGCCTCGGCACGGTGGCCGCGCTGCTGATGGTGAGCGTGCTCTGGACCGGCATCATCCGGGCCCGCTTCGCCGGGGTCGGTCCGAAGTGGCTCTGGCGCACCCTGCACTCCGCCGCGTACCTCTCCTGGCCGTTCGCCATCGTGCACGGCCTCAACGCCGGCCGCCCCGCGGCCTCCTGGGTGACCGTGAGCTACCTCGCCTGCGTGCTGCTGGTCGTGCTGGCGCTGCTGGTCCGGCTCTCGGTGAGCCTCGGCCGGCGCAGCCGCGAGCAGCACCGGGCCGCCGCGATGAACAAGGCCATGGCCGCCCGGCCGGCCGAGGAGGCGACGAGCCGTTCCCTGCTCAAGGGCCTCGGCCGCCGGGCCGACAAGACGGAGAAGCAGGACAGCCGCGAGCGGGGCGGTCGCGACCGGGGCTGGGCCGAGACCACCGCCGCCGGGACGTGGACCGCGCCGACCGGGCGGCGGCGCG
>NZ_JAMOKF010000441.1 GCF_023656545.1 Micromonospora phytophila
GCGACGGCGGCCCGCGCCGGCCGCGGATCGGGGTACGTGGCGAGGTCGGCCAGCGCGGCGGTGACCGGGTCGGCCAGCCAGTCCGGCATGGCGTCCCGCCGCACGTTGACGGCGAGGTCGACGAGGCCCTCGCCCGCCTCGGCGTCGCCGTGGTGGGCGAGGTCCGGCTCTGTCCCGGGGGGTGCCGCTGTCGGCTGACCATGCATGTCCGCGATCCTGCCGGGAAGGGGACGTGCGGGACAGCGGATCCCGGCGTGGGCCGCGTCACCACCACCTCACCACTCCGACCGGTTTATGAGTTCTTCTCATGTACGAATCGGAAATGTCATAACTTGACCGTGTGAGCACCCGACCCCTTGCTGCCGCTGGTCGTTTCGTTCCTCTCCTCCGCGCCGGGCTGATCGCCGGCATCGTGATCGCCGCCGTGGCCTACCCGGTGGCCGCCGCCACCGGGATGGGCGCCAAGGTCACCGCGCACGCCATGGAACACAAGACCAAGATCCTGACCACCGCACTGCCGGCCGAGACGTCGTACCTGTACGCGCCCGACGGCAGGACCGTGCTGACGATGTTCTACGAGGAGTACCGGCAGTACACGAAGCTGGCCGACATGTCCCCGAACATCCAGCACGCGATCGTCGCCGCCGAGGACAACCGCTTCTACCAGCACCGCGGCGTCGACCCGAAGGGCGTGGCCCGCGCCTTCGTCGCCAACGCCCGCTCCAGCGGCGTCTCCCAGGGCGCGTCCACGCTCACCATGCAGTACGTCCGGATGGCGCTGCGGGACAGTGCGAAGACGCCGCAGGAGGTGCAGGAGGCCACCCAGCAGACCAGCCTGCGTAAGGTCCGGGAGATGCGCATGGCGCTGGACCTGGAGAAGGAACTCAGCAAGGAGCAGATCCTGGAGCGCTACCTCAACTCGGCGTACTTCGGGCACCGCGCGTACGGCATCTACGCGGCCAGCGAGATCTTCTTCTCCAAGACCCCGAAGGACCTCACCCCGGTCGAGGCGGCCACCCTCGCCGGGCTGGTCAAGTCCCCGTCCGAGTACGACCCGGCCAGCTCCGACCAGAAGGACGCCACCGGGCGACGGAACTACGTGCTGGACCGGATGACCCAGCTCGGCTACCTCTCTCCGAACGCCGTGGCGCAGGCGAAGACCGAGCCGATCCGGCTCAAGCTGACCCACCCGCCGAACGACTGCGCCTCCGTGCCCGAGAAGTGGAACCACTGGGGCTTCGCCTGCGACTACCTGAAGAACTGGTGGAGCGCGCAGCCCGCGTTCGGGGACAACCCGCTGGAACGGATGGACAAGCTCCGCCGGGGCGGCTACCGGATCGTGTTGAGCATGGACCCGAAGGTCCAGGAGGCGGCCGAGAAGCAGGTCGGCAGCAAGGAGAACACCGGCAGCCCGTTCGCCAACGGCATCGTGGTCTCCGAGCCCGGCACCGGGCGGGTGAAGGCGATGGCGGTGAACCGCACGTACTCGCTGAACCTGGACGACAACCCGCTGAGCTCGAATCCGGAGGCGGGCCCCAAGGTGAAGGCGAACTACCCGAACACGGTGGCGCCGCTGCTCGGCGGCGGTGACCTGCCGGGCTACCAGGCCGGATCGACGTTCAAGATGTTCCCGATGCTGGCCGCGCTCAACGCCGGCATGACCCTCTCCACCTCGTTCAACGCCCCGTACCGGTACCGCTCCGAGGTCTACAACGGCTGGGCGCCGTCCAACGCGAGCGGGGCGATGAGCGGCCAGCAGACCATGTGGTCCGGCTTCGGCAAGTCGGTGAACACGTACTTCGTGTGGCTGGAGGAGCGGGTCGGCGCGGACAAGGCGGTCCGCCTCGCCGAGCAGCTCGGGCTGCGCTGGCGCACCGACGTGGACCGGGATCACGCTTCACCCGCGAAGGCGCCCAAGTGGGGCGCGTTCACCCTGGGCGTCTCGGACGCCACCCCGCTGGAGATGGCAAACGCGTACGCCGCGATCGCCGCCGACGGCCGGTACTGCGAGGCGATCCCGGTGCAGGCCATCTACAACCGGGACGGCACCCCGACCACCTGGAAGACCGTGTCCGGGATCGAACGCGAGGTCGCCAAGCCGCGCTGCCGGCAGGTGGTGAGCGCCGACGCGGCCCGCGCCGCCACGGACGCCGCCCGCTGCCCGACCGGGGACACCCCGGCGAAGGGGAGCTGCGGGGGCTGGTCGACCGCGGACAGCGTGCGGGGCACCGTCGGCCGACCGGTGGCCGGCAAGACGGGCACCACCGACAGCACCCGGTCCGCCTGGTTCGTCGGCTACACCCCGGAACTGGCGGCGGCGAGCTTCATCTCCGACCCGGACAACCCGTTCAACGCCGTCGGTGACGGCCAGTCGCAGATCCCGATCGCGGCGGTGGCCGGCACCCTCCGCGAGGCCCTGAAGGGCAAACCCACCCGCCAGTTCACCCCGCCTTCCGACCAGATCGTCGGCTGACCCCGGGCCGCCCAGGGTGATCCTCCGCGTCGGGATCGCGGGAGCCCGGCGGGAGGATCTCGTGGTGGATGCCCCAAAAGGGTGGCGCGGGGGTGGCTCAGCGGAGGTCGGCGGCCACGAAGGACCAGAGTTCGAGGTCGACCCGGGCGCCGCGGACGTAGCCGGCGTTGCGGAGCAGCCCCTCGTAGCTGAAGCCGGCCTTCTCGGCGACCCGGCGGGAAGCCAGGTTGCCCGGGGCGACGCGCAGCTCGACCCGGTGGAAGCCGTGTTCGAGGATCAGCGCGATGGCCAGCGCGTCGACCGCCTCGGCGGCCAGGCCGAAGCCGCGGGCGTGCGGCGCGATGGCGTACGAGACCTCGGTGCACCGGGCGCCCCAGTCGGTGCGCCGGGTCCAGAGGCAGCCCACCACCCGGTCGTCCTCCCGGCGCAGGACCGCGTAGTGGTCGCCGTCGCCGCTGTCGCGGCGCTGCCGGGCCAGGTCCGTGCACCAGGCCAGACCGTCGATCTGGCCGGAGGAATCGGCCAACGGCAGCCACCGCTGGGTCTGCCGGTCGGCGAACACCTCCCCGGCCGCCGCCGCGTCCGCCGCCACCAGCGGGCGGACCTCGGTGCGGGGCGTGGAGACCGTCAGCGCGGGGAAGCGGCGGACCGCCACCTGACCGATCACGCCGGCACCCCACCGGGCGGGGCGGGCGCCGGGTCGGCCGCGGTCTCCTGCGCCGCCGCGGCGACCAGCCGGGCGGCGATCTGCGGGTACGCGGCCCAGTGCAGGGTGAGCTGGGAGGCGTGCACCCCCCGCCAGAGGAAACCCTCGGGTGCTCCGCCGTCCCAACTCCAGGCCGGTCGTTCCCCGGCCCGCGGGGTGAGCACGGCACGGTGTTCCTTGTGCCCGGACACCACCGTGCCCGCCGGCGCGACGATGCTGTCGGTCAGCGCGGTGGCCTGGCGGTAGCCCACCACCAGACCCTCCCGGCTGGTCCCGACCGCGTCCAGCACGCCGCACATCGGCAACCCGTCCAGCTCGCGGGCGAGCCAGAGCAGGCCGGCCCCCTCGGCGACGACCGGCCGCCCGGTGCGGGCCAGCTCGGCCACGGAGATGCAGAGCCGGCGGTTGGCGGAGAGCTGCTCGGCGTACGACTCGGGCAGGCCGCCGCCGACGACCAGCGCGCGGGTGCCGGCCGGCAGCGCCTCGTCGTGCAGCAGGTCGACGGTCACCACCTCCGCGCCGGCC
>NZ_JAMOKF010000442.1 GCF_023656545.1 Micromonospora phytophila
CCGTCGTGGTGGTGGACGACGGCAGCGACGAGACGGCGGCGCGGGTCCTCGACGGGGCCCGCGGCCTCGGCTGCACCGTCCTGCGGCACGGCACGAACCGGGGCAAGGGCGCCGCCCTGAAGACCGGCTTCCGGCACGTCGCCGAGGCGCACCCCGGCCGCGACGTCGTCTGCGCCGACGCCGACGGCCAGCACCGCGTCGCGGACGTCCTGCGCGTTGCCGAGCAGGTCCGGGTCACCGGGCGCACGGTGCTGGGCGTACGACGGTTCGACGGGGCGGTGCCGTTGCGCAGCCGGGTCGGCAACCAGGTCACCCGGCTGCTCTTCCGTGCCGTCACCGGCCGCTGGGTGCGGGACACGCAGACGGGGCTCCGGGCCTACCCGGCCGCCCTGCTCGGCTGGCTGGAGTCGGTGCCCGGCGAGCGCTTCGAGTACGAGATGAACGTGCTGCTCCAGGCGGCGCGGGCCGGTCACCCGGTCGACGAGACGGTGATCGCCACCACCTACGTCGACGACAACGCCTCGTCCCACTTCGGCTCGCTCACCGACTCGGCGCGGGTCTACTGGCCGCTGCTGCGGTTCGCGGCGTCGTCGCTGCTGATCTCCACCCGCGCCCGTCGCTGACCGCGCCGCGCCGACGACCGACCGAGCGGCGACCGTCCACCGGGGCCCGACCGGCACCGTGCGTGAGGGTGGTCATAGCGGCTGGACGCCCCGCCGCATCGGGCTGCTAGCCTCGGCGACAGGTCATGAGCGCCAGCGTCAAGCCCCGGCTCGCTGGCCGGCAACCCTCGTCCGCGCAGGGGTGCCCCGGGTGAAGACCAGGCACCGGAGCAGGCTCCGGTGCAAGCGTGGCCTGGTTGCCAGGTCATCACCGACCAGGAGAGCCATGTCTTCCCGCAGCTGTGCCCCCGACCCCGCCGTGGTCCCGACGACGCCGCCGGCTCTGACCCGGCGCCGCCACGTCGACATGATGCGGGTCTGCAGCGCCGCGTGTAGCGCCGCCGCCGCGCGCTGACCGCGCCGGACACCCCACTTCCAGGAACCACCCCAGCGGTACGCCACATCGGCGCACCGCCGGCGACGCACGTCCGTGCCCGCCGCCGGAACACCCCTTTCGGAGACACCTGTGCGATTCCTTCCTGCCCTGACCCGGGCCGCCGCCCTCGGCGTCGCCGCCGTCCTCGCCGCCGCCACCCTGACCGCCTGCGGCGACGACGCGTCGTCCACCGCCGCCGACAACCCCTACGGCCTGCTCCAGCCGGGCGTGCTGCGCGCCGGCACGCTCACCGACGCCCCGCCGAACGTCTACCTGAAGGACGGCACCTTCACCGGCTTCGACAACGACCTGCTCACTGCGGCGGCGGCGAAGATCGGCCTGAAGGTCGAGTTCGTCGGCACCGACTTCTCCGCCCTGCTCTCCCAGGTCAACAACCGCAAGTTCGACATCGGCAGCTCCTCGATCACGATCACCGAGGCCCGGAAGAAGACGGTCGACTTCGGCAACGGCTACGACTTCGGCTACTTCGGCCTGGACGTCCCGGCCGGCTCGCCGATCACCGACTTCGACCAGCTCGCCGGCAAGCGGGTCGTGGTCGTGCAGGGCACCGTCCAGGACGACTACGCCACCGGCAGGCAGCTCGACCCGGTGCGGGTGCCGGACTACAACGGGGCGATCAACCAGCTCAAGGCCGGCACCGCCGACGCCTGGATCGCCCCCGCCGAGATCGGCGAGAAGTCGGCCGCCGACAGCAACGGCAAGATCAAGGTGGCGGCCAAGCAGCTCAGCCCGGCGCCGACGGCGTACGCCTTCGCCAAGGGCAACGACAAGCTGCGGGAGGCGCTGGACAAGGCCCTCGACGAGGTGATCGCCGACGGCACCTGGAGCCGCCTGCAGGCCGAGTACTACCCGGGTCGCCCGGTCCCGGCCGACTTCAAGCCGGGCAGCGGCACGGTGCCGGTCCCGGCCGCGCCGACCGCGTCGGCGTCGACCTCTTCCTGAGTACGGACAGCGAGCGGGCGGGGCGGTAGGAGAGACGACTGATGGATCCGTTGAGCACCCTGTGGGAAACCTTCTTCGACTGGGACTCCATGCGCGAGGCGCTGCCCGAGATGTTGACCGTCGGGTTGCCCAACACGCTGATCCTGGCGGTCTCCGCCGCCCTGCTCGGCTCGGTGCTGGGCATGCTGCTGGCCATCGCCGGCATCTCGCGTACGCGCTGGTTGCGGTGGCCGGCCCGGGTCTACACCGATGTGTTCCGCGGCCTGCCGGCCGCGGCGACGATCCTGCTGATCGGCGTCGGCCTGGCGCCGCTCGGCATGCAGGTCTGGGGGCCGAACCCGTATCCACTGGGGATCCTGGCGCTGTCGCTGATCGCGGCGGCCTACATCGGCGAGATCTTCCGCTCCGGCATTCAGTCGGTGGAGGCCGCGCAGCTGGAGGGTGCCCGCGCGCTGGGCTTCTCCTGGGGTGAGGCGATGCGCCTGGTGATCGTCCCGCAGGGCATCCGCCGGGTGCTGCCGGCCTGGGTGAACCAGCTGATCGCCCTGATCAAGGACTCCAGCCTGGTCTACTTCCTCGGCCTGGTGGCCAGCCAGCGGGAGCTGTTCCGGATCGGGCAGGACTACGCCGCCACCACCGGCAACGAGTCCGCCCTGCTGCTGGCCGGGCTCTGCTACCTGGCACTGACCGTGCCGCTCACGCACGTCGTCAACTGGATCGACCGCCGGCTGCGGCACGGCCGCCCGGCCACCACGGCACACGAGGCGGAGGACGCCGATCTCGCACTGCCGGGCACGACGGGAGGAAACCAGCGATGACGGTTGCGACGACCACCTCGGTGAGCCTGAGCGTCCGCGACGTGCACCTGGCCTTCGGGCCGAACCGGGTGCTGCGCGGCGTGGACCTCGACGTGGCCCGCGGGGCGACGGCCTGCGTCATCGGCCCGTCCGGATCGGGCAAGTCGACCCTGCTGCGCACCATCAACCGGTTGATCGAGCCGGACCGCGGCGACGTGCTGCTCGACGGCCGCAGCGTGCTGCGCGACGATCCCGACCACCTGCGGCAGCGGGTCGGCATGGTCTTCCAGCAGTTCAACCTGTTCCCGCACATGAGCGTGCTGCGCAACATCACCCTGGCGCTGCGCCGGATCAGGAAGCTCTCCGAGGACGAGGCCGTGGTCGAGGCCCGGGCCCAGCTGGAGCTGGTGGGGCTGGCCGCCAAGGCCGACGCCCGCCCGGCGCACCTGTCCGGCGGCCAGCAGCAGCGGGTGGCAATCGCCCGCGCGCTGGCGTTGCAGCCGCAGGTGATGCTCTTCGACGAGGCCACCTCGGCGCTGGACCCCGAACTGGTCAAGGGCGTGCTGGGCGTGATGGCCGACCTGTCGGCCGGGGGCATGACCATGGTGGTGGTGACCCACGAGATGGGCTTCGCCCGCGAGGTCGCCGACACCGTCGCCTTCATGGACCACGGGGTGGTCCTCGAAGCCGGTGAGCCGGCCGCGATCTTCGAGCGCGCCGAGCACCCCCGCCTGCGCCGGTTCCTGGCCCAGGTGCTCTGACCGCGCGGCGTGCGCGTGCGCGGCGAGGCCCCGGTCGGTCGGCGGCGCGGGCCACGCCGACGGCGACCGCGAGCGTCCCGGACGTCGGGCCCCGAGCGACGGGCGGGACGCTGCGCCGGCGCCTCAGCCCTGCCGG
>NZ_JAMOKF010000443.1 GCF_023656545.1 Micromonospora phytophila
TCGTTCGGCCGGGGCCGGACCAGCATGCTGACCTTCGGGCCGCGGTGGGCGGCGCTGCGCGAGCACCACCTCGGCCAGGGCGAGGAGCTGGCCCGGGTCGCCGCGCCCGCCGAGGCGGCCGGGGACCTGCCCTCCTGGGGCCTGCACCCGGCGCTGCTGGACGTGGCGACCGCGTTCGGCCGTGGCCAGGGCTCCGGCACCTACCTGCCGCTGTCGTACGGGCGGATCGTGGTGCGCGGGTCGCTGCCGGCGCAGTTCCACAGCCACCTGCGGCACCGGGACAGCGCCACCGACGAGGTGGTCTCCGCCGACCTGTCGCTGCTCGACCCCGACGGACGGGAACTCGTCGCGATCAGCGATTTCGTGCTGCGCCGGGTCGACCAGGGCGCGGTGACCGGCGGGCTGGCCGCCGCGCCGCAGGCCACCGGGGCGGCACCGGCGGGACCGACCGAGGACATCCGGCCGGTGGACGGGGCCGAGGCGTTCCGCCGCAGCCTCACCGCCGGCCTCGGCGCGCAGGTCGTCATCGCCACCCGCGCGGTGGCGGACATCCGCCGCCGCGCCGCCCGGGTCACCACCGAGAGCCTGGAGAGCGAGCCGGAGACCGCCTCCTCGGCGCCGGCGGTCACCGGCGGCGGCTCGGCGGCGCCGAGCACCGAGTTGGAGATCACCATCGCCCGGGTCTGGCAGGACGGGCTCGGGGTCACCGGGGTCGGCGTCGACGACGACTTCTTCTCCCTCGGTGGCAACTCGCTGGTCGCGGTGCAGCTGATCGCCGCGATGCGCAAGGCGACCGGCGTGCGGCTGCCGATGCGCAGCCTCTTCGAGACGCCCACCGTGGCCGGGCTGGCCGCCCGGATCGAGGAGTTGCGGGCCGACGCCGCGCCCACCGACGAACCGGCCGCCCCGGCCACCATCCCCGCCATCCCGCGGCTGCCCCGCGCGTGACGACGAGCGACAACAGGAGTGAGAGAGCAATGAGCGACACGATCGCCACGCTGCCGGTGGTCGTCGAGAACGACGGCCGTCCCCTGACCGAGCTGATCGACGCCCGCCGCGGCGAGCTGCGCGCCGCCCTGGCGGAGCACGGCGGGCTGCTGTTCCGCGGCTTCGACGTGGGCGGGGTGGAGGGCTTCGACCGCGCGGTACGGGCGCTGTCCGGCGAACCGCTGGTTTACACCGAACGCTCGTCACCCCGGCACGCCATTGCCGGCCGGGTCTACACCTCGACCGACTACCCGCCGGACGAGGAGATCTTCCTGCACAACGAGAACTCCTACCAGGCCCGCTGGCCGCTGACGCTGTTCTTCTACTGCATCACCCCGCCCGACTCCCTCGGCGCCACCCCGTTGGCCGACGTCCGCCGGGTCCACGACGAGATCGACCCGGCGGTGCGCGACGAGTTCATCCGTCGCCGGTGGATGCTCGTGCGCAACTTCCACGGCGACTTCGGCACCCCGTGGCAGCACGTGTTCGACACCGACGACCGGGCCGAGGTCGAGGCGTACGCGGCGGCGAACCGGATCGAGCTGGAGTGGCGCGGCAAGGAGGGGCTGCGCACCCGAGCGGTCCGCGACGTGGTGCACCACCGGCCCGGCTCGGACGCCCCCCGCTGGTTCAACCACGCCACGTTCTTCCACGTGAGCACCCTCCCGAAGGACTACCAGGAGGGTCTGCTGGCCATGTTCGGCACCGAGGAGCTGCCGGCGAACACCTACTACGGCGACGGCGGCGAGATCCCCGCCGACGTGCTGGACCACCTGCGCGCCGCCTACCGGGCCGCCAGCGTCCGCTTCGACTACCAGCGCGCCGACGTGCTGGTGGTGGACAACATGACCGCCGCGCACGGGCGGGAGCCGTTCACCGGGCCCCGCAAGATCGCCGTCGCGATGGCCGAACCGCACACCCCCGACACCCCTGGAGCGAAGTGATGGCCGAAACCCGATTCCTCGTGGTCCGCAACGACGAGGAGCAGTACTCGATCTGGTCGGCCGACCGCGAGCTCCCCGCGGGCTGGCACGAGACCGGCTTCGCCGGCACCCGCGAGGAGTGCCTCGCGCACATCGAGACCGTCTGGACCGACATGCGTCCGCGCTCCGTGCGGGAGGCCGCCTCATGACCGGCCCGCAGGAGTGGAGCTTCCCGGCCTCCTTCGCGCAGGAGCGGGTCTGGATGGCCAACCAGCTCGACACCGCCTCGCCGGTCTACAACGTCTCCAGCCCGTGGCGCTACCCCGCCGGGATCACCCCCGAGCAGGCCACCGAGGTGTTCGGCCAGGTCGTCGCTCGGCACGAAGCGCTCCGCACCCACCTGCGGATGGACGACGGCGCCCTCACGCAGGTGGTCCGCGCGGCCGAACCGGTCGCGCTGCCCGTCGAGGACCTGCGCGGCCTCGACGAGGCGGAGCGCGCGCAGCGCCTGGCGGCCGTGCGCGTGGAGATGGCTCGCACCCCGATCCCGCTGGACGCCCCGCCGCTGTGGCGGGCCCGGCTGGTCCGGCTCCCCGTCGACGAGGTCGCCCTGCTGTTCGTGGTGCACCACGCGGTCTTCGACAGCCACTCGGCGGTGCTGTTCACCCGCGAGCTGGCCGAGTTCAGCCGGGCCGCGCTGACCGGCGCGCCCGTTGTCGTGCCCGAGCTGCCCATCCAGTACGCCGACTTCGCGGTTTGGCAGCGCGGTCAGCTGGCCGGCGCCGAGCTGAAGCGGCAGTTGGCGTTCTGGCGGGGCCACCTCGCCGGCGCGCCGGCGGTGACCGGGCTGCCGCTGGACCGGCCCCGCCCCGCGCAGCTCGGCTTCGCCGGCGACGAGGTGCACTTCGACCTCCCGGACGGGCTGCTCGACCGGGTCGGCCGGCTCGCCGCTAGCTCGGCCGCCACCCCGTACATGGTGCTGCTGGCCGCCTTCACCGCGCTGCTGTCCCGGATCTGCGGCGACGACGACGTGGTGGTGGGCGTCTCCACCGCCGGCCGGGACACCGCCGAGCTGACCCCGCTGATCGGCATGTTCGTCAACCCCGTCGCGCTGCGCTGCGACGTCGCCGGCGATCCCACCTTCGCCGAGCTGCTCGCCCGGGTGCGCGGTGGGCTGGTCGACGTGATGGAACACGGGCAGACGCCGTTCCAGAAGATCGTCGAGGCGGTCGCGGCGCAGCGGGACCCGTCGGTGCAGCCGATCTTCCAGACCGCGCTGAACTTCATCCCGGACTCCGGTCTCGACCCGGTGGCGCTGGGCACCACCAAGGACGACCTGGCCTTCGACATCACCACCGGCGCCTGCCGGCTGGTCTACCGCACCGCGGTGTTCGACCGCGCCACCGCCGAGACGGTCGTCGCCCGGTACGTGCGGCTGCTCACCGCCGCCGTCGCGGAGCCGGGGCGGCGGATCTCCGCGCTGCCGCTGCTCGACGACGCCGAGCGGGACCTCGTCCTGTCGACCTGGAACGACACCGCCCGCGAGGTGGCGCCGTCCACCGTGGTCGACGAGTTCGAGCGGCAGGCGGCGGCCACCCCGGCCGCCGTCGCGCTGGTCCGCGACGGCGTCGCGATGACGTACGCCGAGCTGAACGCCGCCGCCAACCGGCTCGCCCGGGTGCTGGTGGCCCGGGGCGCCGGCCCGGAGGCCCGGGTCGCACTGGCGCTGCCGCGCTCCGCCGAGCTGGTCGTGGC
>NZ_JAMOKF010000444.1 GCF_023656545.1 Micromonospora phytophila
CGCAGTGGTGCGGGCGGCGGCGGGCACGGGCCGGTGTGGGCGGCGGGAGGTGCCGACGGTCAGTCGGAGCCGCGCCGGGGCGCCGGGACCGCCCGCCGGAGCAGCCAGGCCACCCGGGACCGTTCCCGGTGGAACTCGGGCGCCTCCGGGTAGCCGCTGTGACTGCGGATCGGCGGGTCGGCCACCTCCCCGTCGCAGGGGTGCAGTGCCTCCGGGTCGCGGACGGCCACGTCCCGTTCGCCGGCCGTCACCTGCCAGCCGAGCGGGTCGGTGTCCCGCCAGAAGTTCGTCCAGCCGGTCCGGCCCGGCGCCGGCGTCAGCACCTCGGTCAACACCGGCAACCGCTCCGGCCCGAAGTACGCGGGGAAGATCCGCCCGTAGAGACGGGTCAGCTGGCAGCCGTAGGAGAAGAACCAGATCCGCCGTCGCCACCGCGCGGGCAGTTGGAAGATGACCGCTGCGCAGATCACCGTGCCCTGGCTGTGCCCGGAGAGGATGATCCCGTCCACCGCCCGCGGGTCGTGCTCGGCGAGCGCGAGCAGCCCGGCGGTACGGGTCTGCAGCTCGGGCACGGCCCGCTCGGCGTAGCTGGGCGGGGCCAGCGGGTGCGCGGCCCGGGGCCAGAAGGTGCCGACGTCCCAGATCACGCCGACTGAGCGGCGTACGACGTTGTTGCGGTAGACCAGCAGGCCCAGGCCGGCGACGAGCGCCGGCAGCCAGCCCAGCAGCGAGTCGCCCACGTCGGAGATGGTCTTCAGCACGGCCGCGCCGCCGGTCGCCGCGGCCGGGTGCGGCCGGGCGTGGGACAGGACGGCGGTGCAGCCGAGGGCGGCCAGCACGCCCGCGACGACGGCGTAGCAGCCGGCCAGCCGAAGGGCGTGCTCGCCGACCAGCCGGTGCAGCGCCCGGTAGGCGCTCACGTCCCGGCAGCGCCGGAGCTCGTGGCCGGAGAGCGTGTGGCCGGGCGGCGCCAGCTCGGCGTACTCCTGCCGGCGGAGCCGGACGAAGAGCAGGCCGGCGTGGGCCGCCGTGGCGGCGAGCGCGAGCAGCGCGACGGTGAAGGCGAGCCCGGCCCACATCACCGGGATGGGCGGTACGACGGGGGAGAGACCGCTCGGCGTGGCGCCGTTGTTGAGCCGGTCGGTGACCCAGTAGAGCAGCCCGGCGCAGTAGGAGACGCAGAGCACCCAGCCGGCGCCGGCGATGAGGGCCGGCGCCCGGCCGCCCCAGGCCAGGTCGGTGTGGGGCTCCAGCGGTTGGCCCTCGGTCGCCGGGCGGGTGCGCGGCAGCAGCAGGCCGGTCGCGGCGAGGGTGAGGGCCGGGAGGGCGAGCATCCAGACCTCCAGCGGTGCCGGCGCGGGCGGGAGCCCGGGCAGCCAGCCGTCGACCCAGGCGAACCCGAGGGCGAGCAGCAGGCCGGCGGAGGCCGGCGCGGCCAGCGCCCGGCGGCCGGAGCGGGCCGCCGACCCGATGGCGATCAGCAGCAGCAGCTGGCCGGTGGCCAGCCAGGCGATGATCCAGTCGAGGCCGGGCAGCGAGCGGTCGACCGGGCAGCCCGGGGTGACCGGGTGTCGGCCGCAGCCGGCGGGCGGGCGCAGTTCGGCCAGCGGGGTGCCGGCCGGACCGTCGGGCAGCAGCAGGACCAGCAGGGTGCCGACCAGGCCCAGCCCGGCGAGCATGGCGACCGCGATGCTCCACGGCCCGAGCGGGGTGGCCCCGGCCCGCCGCGTCAGCCAGGGCCGGGCGAGGGCCACCACCGCGATCAGCACGACGACGGCGAGCACGGCCACGGTGGGCCAGGCGACGGCGGCCCGCACCCCGCGGGGCGGGTCCATCGCGAGGACGGTGCCCAGCGGTACGGCGGCGGCGACGACCGCGCCGGTGCACAGGTGCAGCACGGCGGCCCGCCGCAGCTGCCCCTCTCCGCACCAGAAGGTGGGGTCCTGCAGCGGGTTGTCCGGTGGCCCGGGCGGCGGCTCGGGGACGGGTGGTGGGTCCTCCACCGGCTGCCCGGGGTGGTTGTCCGCGTCGGTTCCGGCGCCGGCCCGTGCCCCGGCGGCCGTCGCGGTGACCGGATCGGCGGGCATCTCCGCCTCGTACTGGTAGGTCCGCCAGCACACGGTTCCCAGCACGGCCAGCAGGCCGAGCGGCACGAGCAGGCCGACGGCGAGCGCGCGGGCTCCCTCGCGCCACCAGCCGTGCCCGAGGAACTCCCAGGGGCCGGGGATCCGGCCGAGGCAGTCGTCGTCGACGCACTGCCAGCCGATCAGGTCGACGCCGACGGCGGTGACCGCGAGCACCGCCGTTCCGGTGAGGCTCAGGCAGAAGAGCCGGATCAGCCACGCGGTGATGCCCGACCTGCTGGCCCAGCGTTCCGTGTCGGGGTCGGGGGGGATCTCCGGCCGGGCGTGCAACGCGACGTTGGCCAGCGTGAACGGCAGCAGCAGCGTCCACAGGGCCCGCTCGACGTCGCGCGCGGTCCGCGCGCCGGAGGTCAACTGCCCCCAGCTGTACGCCTCGACGACGATCGGGTCACCCGGCCCGGCGGCGGCGGAGCGGTAGAAACCGGTGACCGGGTCGCCCGCGACGAGCCACGGTTGGGGCGCCTCGCCCGTCGGGTCCGGTTGCAGACCGAGGAGTTGGTCGGGGGGCGTGTTGGAGACCCCGTGCACCCGCAGTTCGAGCACCCGACCGATCATGCCTCGCCTCCCGGTGACGGCTTCGCTACCCACAGTGCCGTGGAGGTGGTGGTCGTCGCCAGTCGTCGAAGGGACGTTTTTGCAGGTCAGGCGGGGTGGTGTGGGTCAGTCGAGCTGGCGTACCGGTCGGGCGGGGTTGCCGACCGCGACGACGTTCGGCGGCAGGTCCCGCGTCACGACGGCGCCCGCCCCCACGACGGTGTTCTCCCCGACGGTGATGCCGGCGAGCACGATCGCGCCGGCGCCGAGCCAGACGTTGTCGCCGATGGTGATCGGCTTGGCCGCCTCCCACTTGTTCCGGCGCGGCTCCGCCTCGACCGGGTGGGTGGGGGTGAGCAGTTGCGCGTTCGGTCCGATCTGGACGTCGGCGCCGATGGTGATCGGGGCGACGTCGAGGAAGACCGCGTTGTAGTTCACGAAGCCGCGTGGCCCGATCCGGATCTGCCAGCCGTAGTCGCAGTGGAACGGCGGCCGGATCCAGGTGCCCTCGCCGAGTTCGCCGAGCAGCTCGCGCAGGGCGGCGAGCCGGCCCCGCGAGTCGGTAGCGGGGCTGCTGTTGAAGCGTTCCATCAGCTGCGCCGCGTGGTCCAGGTCGGCGATGATCTCCGGCTCGTCGGCGATGTAGGGCTCGCCGGCCAGCATGCGTTCCCTCATGGATGCCACCGGCCGATCATGCCGATCCGGTGGGCGGTGCGTTGGCGGATCCGTCGATTTTCTGACTTCACTATGCATACCCGGTATGCAATTCTGATGGCTGTCAATGCGTCTCCCCGTTGGTAGAACGCCCCAGGAGGAGGATCCGTTGCAGCGAAGAAGAAGAATGGCCGGTCTGGGCCTCGTGCTCGGTCTGGTGCTCGGCACCCCGGGAATGGCCGTGGCCCGGCCGGCGTCCGGCCCGCCCTCGACCGTCGCCCCGGGCGCCACCGTCGACGGCGGCGGCCCGGCGCGGGCGGCTGCCGCGGG
>NZ_JAMOKF010000445.1 GCF_023656545.1 Micromonospora phytophila
GGGGGAGGACGTGGGCTCCTCGGTGACCGCCGGATCCCGACCCGGATCCGGGCTCGGGGTGCTCCCGTCGGCCGGCCGGTCTGCACCCGGCTGCGGCTGCGGCATCGCGGCAATCTCCTCTCGCGCCGGTCCGAGGTTAGTACCGATGTGCCACCGGCGGCGATCCCGCCCACCGCCGGGCCGTCCGCGCCCGGGTGCGTACCGTCGACGGGCGTGTCGCAGCGTGCCGTCGGCGCGGCACCGGCGTGCGCGCGGTGACCACCGGCGCGACGCGTACCCTTGGGATTCATGAGCGTCCCGTCCACCACGCCACGCCCCGCCGCGGCCAATTCCGGCGACGGCTCCAGCTCGGCGCGTCTGACGCCGCGCAGCGACCTGGAGCCGTCGATCTGGCCCCGGCTGGAGCCGCTGCTGCCCCAGGTGACCAAGCCCATCCAGTACGTCGGTGGCGAACTGGGCGCGGTGGTCAAGGAGTGGGACGAGGCGACCGTCCGGTGGGCGCTGATGTACCCCGACGCCTACGAGGTCGGACTGCCCAACCAGGGCGTGCAGATCCTCTACGAGGTGCTCAACGAGCTGCCCGACGTGCTTGCCGAGCGGACGTACGCGGTCTGGCCGGACCTGGAGCAGCTGATGCGTACGCACGGCGTGCCGCAGTTCACCGTCGACGCGCACCGCTCAGTGCGCGACTTCGACGTCTTCGGCGTCTCGTTCTCCACCGAGCTGGGCTACACCAACCTGCTCACCGCGATCGACCTCGCCGGCATCCCGCTGCTAGCCGCCGACCGCACCGACGCCGACCCGGTGCTCGTGGCCGGCGGGCACGCCGCGTTCAACCCGGAGCCCATCGCCGACTTCATCGACGCCGCCGTGCTCGGCGACGGCGAGGAGGCGGTCCTGGAGATCACCGCGATCGTCCGGGAGTGGAAGGCCGAGGGCTCCCCGGGTGGCCGCGACGAGCTGCTGCTGCGGCTGGCCCGCACCGAGAGCGTCTACGTGCCGCGCTTCTACGACGTGGACTACCTGCCCGACGGCCGGATCCAGCGGGTCGTGCCGAACCGGGCGGACGTGCCGTTCCGGGTGCACAAGCGCACGACGATGGACCTGGACGCCTGGCCGTACCCGAAGAAGCCGCTGGTGCCGCTGGCCGAGACGGTGCACGAGCGGTACGCGGTGGAGATCTTCCGGGGCTGCACCCGGGGCTGCCGGTTCTGCCAGGCCGGCATGATCACCCGCCCGGTCCGGGAGCGCTCGATCACCACGGTCGGCCAGATGGTCCGTGAGGGGCTGGAGTTCTCCGGCTTCAACGAGGTCGGCCTGCTCTCGCTCTCCTCGGCCGACCACTCCGAGATCGGCGACATGTGCTCGGGCCTGGCCCAGCAGTACGAGGGCACCAACGTCTCGCTCTCGCTGCCGTCGACCCGGGTGGACGCGTTCAACATCGACCTGGCCCAGGAGCTGTCCCGCAACGGCCGGCGCACCGGTCTGACCTTCGCCCCGGAGGGCGGGTCGGAGCGGATCCGCAAGGTCATCAACAAGATGGTGTCGAAGGAAGACCTCATCCGCACCGTCGTCACCGCGTACACCAACGGCTGGCGGCAGGTGAAGCTCTACTTCATGTGCGGCCTGCCCACCGAGACCGACGCCGACGTCCTGGAGATCGCGGACATGGCGCACGAGGTGATCAGGGCCGGCCGGGCCGCCACCGGCTCCAAGGACATCCGCTGCACGGTCTCCATCGGCGGCTTCGTGCCGAAGCCGCACACCCCGTTCCAGTGGGCGAAGATGGAGCGCCCGGAGGTCATCGACCACCGGCTCAAGATCCTCAAGCAGGCGATCAACTCGGACCGCTCGCTGGGCCGGGCGATCGGCTACCGCTACCACGACGGCGAGCCGTCGCTGATCGAGGGCCTGCTCAGCCGGGGTGACCGCCGGGTCGGCGCGGTGATCCGCAAGGTCTGGGAGAACGGCGGCCGGTTCGACGGCTGGAGCGAGCACTTCTCGTACCAGCGCTGGGTGGACGCCGCCGCCGAGGCGCTGCCGGCCTTCGGCGTCGACCTGGACTGGTACACCACCCGGGAGCGCGACGAGCTGGAGGTCCTGCCCTGGGACCACCTCGACTCCGGTCTCGACAAGGACTGGCTCTGGCAGGACTGGCAGGACTCCCTGTCCGAGTACGAGCAGGACGACTGCCGGTGGACCCCGTGCTTCGACTGCGGCGTGTGCCCGTCGATGGACACCGAGATCCAGATCGGCCCGACGGGGAAGAAGCTGCTCCCGCTGACCCCGGTCAACGGCGGTGGCCTGAAGGTTCCCACCGGCGCCCAGCAGTGACGCGCCCGGCGGCGGCGGGCGCGCAGTGCGCCGGCCGCCGCCCGCCGCGCACCGGTCAGATCATGAAGTTATTGTCACGGGCGGTCGCCGCGACGACGTCACGATCAACCGGTTCCGACACCGAGGAGCACGACGATCAGTAAGAAACCACAGCCAGAGGGCGGGCAGGCGCCGGTCGTCCAGCGCATCCGGATCCGGTACGCCAAGCGCGGTCCGCTGCGGTTCACCTCGCACCGGGACTTCGCCCGGGCGTTCGAGCGGGCGCTGCGTCGCGCCGCCGTGCCGATCGCCTTCTCCCAGGGCTTCACCCCGCACCCCAAGATCTCGTACGCCAGCGCGGCCCCGACGGGCGTGGCGAGCGAGGCGGAATACCTGGAGATCGGGCTCCGCGAGCCGGTCGACCCGGAGCAGTTGCGCGCCGCGCTGGACGCCGCGCTCTCGCCCGGGCTGGACGTGCTCGACGCCGTGGTGGTCACCGCGGGGAGCCTGCCCGACCGGATCGAGGCGTCGCACTGGCGCATCGAGCTGCCACAGGTGGAGCCGGCCGTGCTGGCGGCCGCGGTGGCCGCCTTCACCGCCGCCGACGAGGTGCTGGTGGAGCGGATGACCAAGCAGGGGCGGCGCACCTTCGACGCCCGCCACGCGGTCATCGCCATCGATGTGATCGCGCCGACGGAGACGCCTTCCGGAGCCCCGGCCGTACCGTGTGCGATACTCGAACTGGTCGTGCGGCAGGTCACCCCGTCCGTGCGGCCCGATGACGTCCTTTCCGGCCTCCGCGTGGTGGCCGACCTGGAGCCGCCGGTCGCCCCGAAGGTGATCCGGCTGGCTCAGGGCACGCTGACCGCGCAGGGCGCGATAGCGGATCCGTTGGACGCGGACCGCGACGGGGCAACCATCGGAGAGCGCTGACCGACGGTCAGCGTTTGGCAGGCAGACTTCGGCGGTCGCGCATCCTGCGCGTCCGGCGGAAACACCTTTGCGGCGACCCTGCGTGGCAGCGCTCACCCGCGCCCGGGGCAGCCAGAACTGGAGAACGTCCATGCTCGAGAACGAGCCCGAGGGCGTCGAACGGACCGGTTCACAGCCGGCCGACGACACCGCCGACCGCACCACCGTCGAGAACACCACCGTCGAGAACACCACCGGCGCGGGTGACACCGCCGCGCCGGGCGGCGCCGACAGCGGCGCCACCGCGGCGGGCGAAGCGCCCGTCGCGCCGACCCGTCGACGTACCACCCGGCGCCACGCCGCCGCGCCGTTGAACCAGCCCGAGCAGGCCGACGCGCCGGTCGAG
>NZ_JAMOKF010000446.1 GCF_023656545.1 Micromonospora phytophila
AACGCGGCACCTCGTCCACCTGCCCCGCCTGCGCAAAGCGGGTGCCGAAACCTCGGGGGCGGACCCTGTCCTGCCCGCACTGCGCATTCTCCGGCCACCGTGACCTGGTCGCGGCGGCCAGCATCGCTACCCGTACCCCCGGTGGCGGATCCACCACCCCGGCAGATGTTGTGCTGCCGGAGGTGATCACGCACCGTCGAGCCGGCCGGCACCTGCCCGGTGCCGGACGGTCCCGGCGTGACCCCCGCCGCCCAGCCGGGCGGCGCGAGGATCAGTTGGCCCGCGCAGGCCCGCCCCACCAACCGGTGGGGAGTCGCTCGCCCACAAGGCGAGGATCCACAACACCCACCGCAAACCCGGTGAACGTTAGTGGACACCGCACTAGAAGCCACGCCAGTCGTCGAACCACTGGTCTGCCAGATGCGCTGGGACCTCAGCCCGGGCGGCAAGCTCCATGAACGCGTCGAAGGCTTCCTCTCGGCGCAGCGTGTCTATGATCTCGTACCTCTGGTCGATGCTGTTGAGCGCCTCGACCAGGGCGCGCAGGACCGCTTCCGCTTCGTCTGCACGCCGACGACGGTCCTGCGGAAGCTTGTCAATGATGCGGACCGCGCTGGCGTAGGCCTTGCAGGCGGCAGCTCCACCTCGGGCGCTGTCATCGACCCAGTCACGGAACGGGTTGTTCAGGTTGGCGGCCAGCCACGTGTCGGGCTTCGCGCCTTCGATGACCAGGCGCACCCCGGTGCCGCGGTACCGGGCCTTCAACGCCGGCACGATGGATCGACGTAGACCGCTGATGCTCAGGTGCGTCAGCGAGGTCAGGTCAGGCAGTTTGTTCGCGTCCCATCCGTAGCCATCGACAAGTTCGATGACGGCCAGACGGGGCAGACTGGCCAGAGCAGCGACGTCGTCCAGCCGTCCCGGTGGCTCGCGCCAGTGAATCCGGACGCTCTCCAGCTCCTTCAGCTCCCGCACGGCAGCGGCGGACATGGTGCCGCCACCGTCCAGGGCGACCTCGCGAACACCGTGCAGGCCTGCAGGAACCGTCGTTTGCGCGTCGGCCCCGGTCAGGGTGAGATGAAGCCATCGGCCGCCGCCCGCCGCGTACACCACCAGATTCCGGTCCACTGCGGCCAACTCGAGGCCGTGCAGGCCACGGGGCAGCCGCACCTCGCGAACATCCGCACCGGACAGCGACAGGTGCTGCAGACCGGTACCGGTCAGATCCACCACCGGCGGGGCGTCGCGCCACGCCAGCGACGAGACAACAGGGCGGTCTGCCAACGCGCGGGCCAGGCCCCGGTCCGGGCCGGCCCATGTCAGCGCCGTGCAGCGGGGCAGCTGATTGAGAGCGGACCACAGCACCGGCCCGGACGCAGGCACCCACATCGACCCCGCACCGCTCAGGTCCAGTCGAGGCGTGGCCGCGCCGAGTGTCGCCGCCCCGGCGCCGAAGTCGACGTCGACTTGGCCCCGGGTGGCGGCCGCACGGTAGTCGGACTTCACTGCCGCCGATAGCTCCCGGTCCCAGCGGCGCTGCCTGACCACATCATCGGCAAGTGACTGCCAGCTTGAGTACGTGTTCGACAACGCCGGCACATCCTCCGGAACGGGCAGACTTCCGATCCACGTGAACCCCGGCGGCACCGCATGCCAGCAGCCAATCGACAAGTGAACAAGGCGCCCGCCGTGAACATGATGGTCAAGCGCTAGCGGCTCAACGCCGCGCAGCTCGTCCAGGCTCGGCCGATCCATCGAGTGCCAGCGCAGCGCATACGCCGAGGTCACACGGCCTTCGACACCGGTGACCTGACATGCTCCGAATCCACCGTCTGACAACCTCATCACGGCGACATCGCCGGGTCGCACCACTCGATCCACCACCCAGCGAAGCTACCCGACAGGGACCACCACCGCGCTCCCCCAACCTGTGCGCGCGCAGCCACTGGTGATGATCTTTAAGTGCGAGCGGTCATTGGGCATCACCAGCCAGGAGCTACCGCGCGGCCCGGCGGACGAGGTTCCGTACCGCAGGGGTTCCGGCATGCTGATGCTTATGGTCCAGAGGAACGGGACGCCGGAGCCGGCCGGATATGAACAGGCCATGCCAGATATTCAGGCGCGGGTGAAGAAGTATGAGGCAGCTCTTGCGAAGGCCCGCCTGACCCATGGTGGGTCGGTGGAAGAGGTGCGGGAGGCTCTCGCCGAGGCGTTCGAGGCCGAAGGCCTGACAGTCTGGAAGGAGGTAGCAGACGATGCGGCTCGGCTGATCGCAGGTGAGGACGAGCCTGGTCCAGCCGCAGGTTGATGTAGGAGGCCACTTGTACGGCCATCTGATCCGTAGATTCCCAAGACCATGTCCAGGCCGTCCGGGTCGGTCCGCGTGGTCCTGGTCCGCGGGCGCTCGGCAATTCGATCCGTCCCGTCCCGTCCAGTCCGCCCCGGTGGCTCCCACGGGTGGCTCCCAGACCTGTCAGCTTGGGGATTGTCGATCTCCGCCAGGCCACCGACTTGGCGGCCGGGTCTCGGCAGTCTCTCGTGGCCTCGGCTGGCCCCTGCTGTCCTCGCCCAATGGCACACTAATGGCACGCCGGGTGCTCGCCGTAACCGCCAGCCGGAAGTGATCGCCGACCCCCACCCTGCAAAGATCAAGACTAGTGTCGGCGGGCGTCAGCGACCGTCGTTGACCTGCTCGCGGCCGGTGACGTTCTCGGCGACGTGTGGACTGAGCTGGTGGATCGGTAGGGTGACGAGATGGAGAGAGAAGCCATCTACCTCCTGTCGGCGTTCATCCTCGCGGGAAGCCTCTCGCTGTGGCTGTACCTGAGCTTTCGTCATGGGGCTGAACGTCCGTCGCAACGTCGGGCAGCGACGTTCTTCATCAAGTCGGGCATCCGCCACCTCCCCGTGATGCTCTTGGTCGGCGCCGCCTTCTGGTACTCGATCGCCGTGGCAGCACTGAGCACGTTCCTTCCGGAAGGTCCACTCCAGACCGTCGCCATGGCCGCAGGCCTCTTGCTGGTCCTGACTACCGGAGTATTGGCCCTCGTGTGGGCATACCGGCCCCCACACCGGGTGCTTCCCGAGTGGTATCGGGCCGAGTTGGACCGTGCACCGAAGCCACACGGGGGGAAGCTGTCCCGGGCCTGGAACGCCGCCATGATGTGGATCGGCGTCGCATGCCTCGCCGGCGCCTACGCAGCCTATCGACTGGACGCCCCCTGGTTCCTGATCGGCGTGGCCGCTGTCGTCGGGGCCGGCTTCTTCGCCGGCTACGTCGTCCGTGACTAGCAGGGCTGCCAGTCTGCCCCCATCCCCTGGATAGGTGCCAAGACTGCGGCGCCCGGTTGGGGTCGAGGGTGGCCGTAGGCCATCGGCGTGCCGACGCGCAGCGCCCTTGACGCCGGGCGGGTGGCGTAGAGGATCAGGCATCCGGGGGGTGGGTCACGCCCTGGTCCTCATCGCCATTGAACTGCGGGCGGCGCCCACGAGAGGCCGGGGCAAGCAGCTCTGCTGCGCGGCAGCGATCGCCCCGCCCTCGACGGAAGGCAACCTCGACGGCGATCGTCCCGCCTCAGCCTCTCGCCCATGACTTCCCGCAGCGTGGCCGGCCGGCCCGGCCGATGCCG
>NZ_JAMOKF010000447.1 GCF_023656545.1 Micromonospora phytophila
CCGCCGTACGTGCCGGCGGACGTGGCCGTGGCACCGGAGGTGGCCGGGCACGACCCGGCGGACGCGGTCTTCGCCGGCGCGGACGGCCTGGCGGTGATCCGGCCGGTGATCGCCCGCGCGGCGGCGTTGCTGCGCCCCGGCGGGGTGCTCGGCCTTGAGCACGACGACACGCACGGCACGGCGGTGCCCGACCTGCTCGCCGCGGACGGTCGGTTCACGGCGGTCACCGGCCACCGGGACCTGGCCGGGCGGCCCCGTTTCGCCACCGCGTCCCGCCGCACCGATGGCCAGCACGCCGACGGCGACGCGGCGTGGCAGACTGGCTCCTCGTGATGCTCTACGACTGCCGGTCGCCCGCCGACCGGGACCGCGGCATCGCTGCGGCCATCGAGGCGGTCAAGAACGGCGAACTGGTCGTCCTGCCTACCGACACCGTGTACGGGATCGGCGCGGACGCGTTCACCCCGTACGCGGTCAAGGCCCTGCTCGACGCCAAGGGGGGCCGGCAGGTGCCGCCGCCGGTGCTGATCGGCTCCCGGCACACCCTGGACGGCCTGGTCTTCTCGCTGCCCCGGGCGGCCCGGGACCTGGTCGAGGCGTTCTGGCCGGGGGCGCTGACCATCGTGGTCGAGCACTCGCCGAGCCTGCGCTGGGACCTCGGCGACTCCTCCGGCACGGTGGCGGTGCGGATGCCGCTGCACCCGGTGGCGCTGGAGGTGCTCCGGGAGACCGGCCCGATGGCGGTCGCCTCGGCCAACAAGACGGGCCAGCCGGCCGCGGTCACCGCCGAGGCGGCCCGTGACCAGCTCGCCTACTCGGTCCGCGCCTACCTCGAGGCCGGGCCCTGCCCGGACCCGGTGCCGAGCACCATCGTGGACCTGACCGGCGAGGTGCCGCGGGTCCTGCGTCAGGGCGCCGTCCCGCTGGAGAAGCTGCGCGACGTGGTGCCGGACATCGTCGAGAGCCAGGTGGCCTGAGTGCCTCCGTTCACGGTGCTGCACGTGTGCATGGGAAACATCTGCCGGTCCCCGATGGCGGAGCGGCTGCTGGCCCTCGCCGTCCGGGAGCGGCTGGCCCGGCGGGAGGTCGATCCGGGTCGCGCCGACGAACTGCTGCACAGCCACAGCGCCGGCACCGGTGGCTGGCACGCCGGCGAGGAGATGAACCCGCCGGCGGCCCGTCAGGTCACCACCCGGGGCGGGAGCGTCGACGGCTTCGCCGCGCGCAAGCTGCGTTCGGACCACATCGACGCCGCCGACCTGGTCCTCACCGCCACCGCCGACCAGCAGGAGTACGTGGTGGCGCTGCGGCCGGACGCCGAGGCGCGCACCTTCGTGCTCGGGGAGTTCGGCCGGTTGCTGGCCGGCGTGGAGACCGCCGGGCTGCCGCCGGCCGAGGCCACTCCGGAGGCGGTGTACGCGCGCGGCGTGGCCCTGGTCGAGGCCGCCCACGCCGCCCGCCACGGTGCCACGGTGCTGCCCACCGACGACCTCGACGACCCGTGGGGTCGGGGCGACCAGTGCTTCGGCCGGGTCGCCGACGAGATCGAGGAGACCGTCCACCCCCTCGCCACCGCCCTCCTCCCGTAACCCCGCTCCCGTCCCTCCTCGCGCCGCCATCGCCGCGCCGTGCCCTCCGGCCGTTCCTCCGTGCCCTTCCGGTCCCCCCGACGGCGCCCTCCGGCGGGCGCCGGGTTCGCGGATTGTTGTGGCTGATGGAGGCCGACAGGGCGGGTTTCCCGCCCTGTCGGCGGGAAGAGTGACGCTGGCTGCGAGTTTTCTGCGGGTTTGGGGGAAAGGCGCGGTGTGCGGGGAGTTTAGGGTCATATTGGGTGGGTCCTAGCGCGACCGGCTCCTGCGGGGAGAGCTGATGACCCGGGCACACCTCCACAAACTGATGACCATGCTGATCGCCGGCGTGCTGGCCGGCCTGGTGCTCGCGGCGGCGGCCCTACCGGCCGCGCTGGTGTTCGGAATCGGGTTCTCGGCGCTCGCCGCGCCCTACTCCGAGCTGCCGAACTCGCTGCGCACGCCGCCCACCGCCCAGCGGTCGAACCTCTACGCCAACGACGGCACCACCCTGATCACCTCCTTCTACCAGGAGGACCGGGTGGACGTACCGCTGCCGGAGGTGGCCCAGGTGATGCGGCAGGCGATCATCGCCGCCGAGGACGTCCGGTTCCACCAGCACAGCGGGGTGGACGTGCGCGGCGTCGTCCGGGCCTTCACGGTCAACAAGCGTGACGGGCGGACCCGGCAGGGCGCCTCCACGCTGACCATGCAGTACGTCCGCAACGTGCTCAGCAACGATCCCCGGCTCAGCGAGCGGCAGCGCGCCGCCGCCACCGAGATGACCACCGCCCGCAAGCTCCAGGAGATGCGGTACGCGCTGGCGCTGGAGCGGGAGCTGAGCAAGGACGAGATCCTCGCCCGCTACCTGAACATCGCGTACTTCGGCGCCGGGGCGTACGGGGTGGCCGCCGCGAGCAAGCGGTACTTCTCCAAGGCGCCGGCGGACCTCACCCTGGCCGAGGCGGCGCTGCTGGCCGGGTTGGTCCGCTCGCCGCACACAGACGACCCGATCAACGGCGACGCCGACAGCGCGCTGCGCCGCCGCGCGTACGTGCTGGACCGGCTGGTGGAGTCGGGGCTGGTCGCGCCGGCCGAGGCGGTCCGCGCCCGCGCCGAGCAGCTGCGACTGCGCCCCAGCGAGACGCCGAACGACTGCACGGCGGTGCCCGAGGCGCACAACGACTGGGGCTTCTTCTGCGACTGGTTCACCCGCTGGTGGAACTCCCAGCCGGCGTTCGGCGCGACGGTCGACGAGCGGCAGCTCACGCTGCGCCGAGGCGGCTTCTCGATCGTCTCCTCGCTCGACCCGGCCGTGCAGCGCACCACGGTCGAGCAGGTGCGCCGGATCTACGGGGTGGGCGACCGGCGGGCGGCGCCGACCGCGGTGGTCCAGCCCGGCACCGGCCGGGTGCTGGCCATGGCGGTGAACCGGAACTACAGCGTCGACGCCAACCCGTCGGGGCTGAAGAACCGCCCGAACACGGTCAACCAGTTGGTGGCCGGCGGTGGGACGATCGCGGGCTACCAGGCCGGCTCGACGTTCAAGCTCTTCGCCATCCTGGCCGCGCTGGAGTCCGGGCTGCCGCTGCGCACCGAGTTCGACGCGCCGCGCCGGATCCTCACCCGCTACCCGGTCACCGGGCCGGCGAGCTGCGACGGGTACTGGTGCCCGGCGAACGCCAACGCGTCCATGAGCGGCCGGCACACCATGTGGACGGCCTTCGGCAAGTCGGTCAACACGTACTTCGCCTGGCTGACCGAGCGGGTCGGCGCGGACCGGGTGGTGGAGATGGCCGAGCGGCTCGGGATCGTGTTCCGTGGCCGGGACGACGCCCGGCTGGCCCGCCACGGCGCGCGCAACTGGGGGCCGTTCACCCTCGGCGTCTCCGCCACCACCCCGCTGGACCTGGCCGGCGCGTACGCCGCGGTGGCGGCCGAGGGGACGTGGTGCGCGCCGCTGCCGGTCGTCTCGGTCACCGACGCGGCGGGCCGGCCGGTGGCCGCCGCGCAGCCGGACTGCCGGCAGGTGGTCGACCCCGACGTGGCCC
>NZ_JAMOKF010000448.1 GCF_023656545.1 Micromonospora phytophila
CGCTCGCGGCGCTCACCGGCCGGTGCGGCGCAGCAGGCGCAGCGCCGCGGTCATCCGCCGGGTCCAGGCCGCGCTCTGCGCGCCCGGTCGGTGGTACGCCGGTGCGAGGTCCTGCCCCCGCTGCCGGGCGACGGTCTTGACCCGGGTGAACCGGAGCAGCCCGTCCGCGCCGTGCCGGCCGCCCAGCCCGGAGTCCTTCCAGCCGCCCATCGGGGCGTCGATGCTGCCCCACACCGCGCCGTAACCGTCGTTGACGTTCACGCCGCCCGCGTCGATGCGGGCGGCCACCGCCTCGCCGCGCGCCCCGGAGCCGCTGAACACGCTCGCGTTCAGTCCGTACGCCGTGTCGTTGGCCAGGGTGACCGCCTCGTTGTCGGTGCCGAAGCGATACACGGCGACGACCGGGCCGAAGGTCTCCTCGGCGTACATCCTCATCCCGGGGACGACCCCGGTGAGCACGGCCGGTTCGACGACGTACGGCCCGATGTCGGGGCGGTGCCGGCCACCGGTGTGCAGGGTGGCGCCCCGCCCGACGGCGTCGGCGACGTGGGCGGTGACCGTGTCGAGCTGCCGTGCGGAGGCCAGCGAACCGAGGTCGGCCCCGAAGTCGCCGCCGACGCCCAACCGCAGCGTCGCGGTACGCGCGACGAACCGGCGCAGGAACTCGTCGTGCAGCCGGTCGGCGACGTAGACGCGTTCGACCGAGACGCAGAGCTGGCCGGCGCTGGCGAAGCAGGCACGGATCGCGCCCTCGACCGCCCGGTCCACGTCGGCGTCGTCGAGCACCAGCAACGGGTTCTTGCCGCCCAGCTCTAGCGACGCCGGGACCAGCCGGCGGGCCGCCTGGGCGGCGACCTCCCGGCCGACCCGGGTGGAGCCGGTGAAGCAGACCAGGTCGGCCCGTTGGGTGACCAGCGGTCCGACGTCGGCGCCCTCGCCGGCGACGACCTGCCACAGCGCTGGCGGCAGCCCCGCCTCGACGGCGAGGGCGCGGACCCAGAGGGCGCTGAGCATGGTCGCCGGGTCCGGTCGGTGCACGACGGCGTTGCCGGCCATCAGGGCGGGGAGCACCTCGGCGGCGGCCAGCGAGAGCGGGTAGTTCCAGGGCGAGACCACGCCGACCACGCCCACCGGGAAGCGCAGCTCGTGCACCCGGGTGAGGACCGGCAGGGCGCCGGCGCGGCGGCGCGGACGCAGCAACCGGGCGGCGGTCCGGGCGTAGTAGCGGGCGTTGATCGCGACGTCGAGGACCTCCTCGACCGCGTGCCGGCGAGCCTTTCCGGCCTCCAACTGGATCAGGTCCAGCCCTTCGGCCTGACGGTCGAGGACCAGGTCGTGCAGCCGGAGCAGGACGGCGGCCCGGCGCGAGACCGGCAGCCCGGCCCAGGGGCGCTGCGCGGCCCGCGCGTCGGCGAAGGTCCGGTCGACGTCGGCCGGGGTGCTCGACGGCACGTCCACCGTCGGCGTGCCGGTCAGCGGCGAGGTGGCCGTGAACGCCGGGCCGGTGCCGCGCACCTGCGCGACGAGGCCGGCGGCTCCGGCGGGCAGCGCCGGCGGCTGCCCCTCGGCGACCGGATTGCCGACGGGGTCGACCGGGGCGGCGTGCGGGGTCAGGGCGGGTGCGCTCATGCCCGCCACGCTACCGCAACGCAACGTCGCGTTGCAAAGAGGTGTGGACGACGGTGGGGCGGCGCAAGCGCCGACCGGGATAAGCGGGATAGGCCGGTGGCCGCGCGGCTCGGTCCGGATGTCGGTCTTGCGCCGCTTTCAGGGCGCCCGCTTGGGCCCTTTGCTCTGCCGCCAAGGACGCACCACCCGACGCCCGGGCGTCGGACGGCGGGTGGTGCGTGGAGGGGTGCAGAGCAAAGGGGCCGCACGTGGGTGGGTAGCCCCTCGTCCGGAGCGGCGCCTTCTGTCCCGGCGCGCCCGTCATCCCGTGCCGCAGCGGTCGGTCGGCCCGCCGGGGCCGGCATGGCTGCCGCGTGCCGGTCAGGCGGTGGTGACGGCCTTGACGATCGCCTCGGCCATGGCGCGGGCGGACTGCGGGTTCTGACCGGTGACCAGGCGCCCGTCGACCACGACGTGCTCGGTGAAGTTCGGGGCCGCGACGTGCGTGGCGCCGGCCGCGGTGAGCTTGTCCGCGAGCAGGAAGGGCACCTCGTCGCTGAGCCCGACCGCGTCCTCCTCGTCGTTGGTGAAGCCCGCCACCCGCTTGCCCGCCACCAGGTGCGAGCCGTCGGAGAGCTTCAGGTTCACCAGCGCGGAGGGGCCGTGGCAGACCGCGGCGACGACCCCGCCGCGCTCGTAGATCGAGGCGGCGATCCGGGCCAGGTCCGGGTCGTCCGGGAAGTCCCACATGGTGCCGTGGCCGCCGGCGAACACGACCACGTCGTAGCCGGCCGGGTCGACCTCGGCGGCCTTCGGGGTGTTCGCCACGTCGGCGGTGGCGAGGAAGTCGTTCTGGGTCCTGTCGTTCTCGTCACGACCGTCCAGCGGCGGCTGGCCGCCGGCCACCGAAACCAGGTCGACGTCCCATCCGGCGGCGCGGAACACCTCCCACGGCTCCGCGGCCTCCCCGACGTAGAAGCCGGTCTCCCGGCCGGTGGTGCCGAGTTGGCGGTGACTGGTCAGGGCGATGAGTGCACGTGTCATGCCGACCATGCTGGCTCGGGAATCCATAGCTGACCAATAGGCGAATGACACAGCGGCGATAGGTTTGCTGATGTGAAGGTCTCGCTCGACCTGCTCCGCAGCTTCCTCGCCGTGCATCGCGCCGGCTCCATCACCGGTGCCGCCGAGCTGCTCGGGCTGGCGCAGCCGACGGTCACCGCGCAACTGCGCGCGCTGGAGGAGGCGGTCGGCCGGCCGCTGTTCGACCGGGTGCCCCGGGGCGTGCTGCCCACGGCGGCCGGCGACGAACTGGCCCGGCGGGTGGCCGAGCCGCTGGACCGGCTGGACGCCGTGCTGGCTGACGACCCGGCGGTGCCGTACCCCCGGACGGTCTTCCTGGGCGGGCCGGCCGAGTTCCTCGCCGAGCGGGCCCTGCCGGCGGTCGCCGGTCTGGTCGCCGACGGCCTGGAGCTGCGGGTCGTCGCCGGCCTGCCCGAGCAGCTCCTCGACGACCTGGTCGCCGGCCGGCTCGACCTCGCGGTGACCAGCGTGCGACCGCGCCGTCGGGGGCTGACCGCCGAGCCGCTCTACGACGAGGAGTTCGCGCTGGTCGCCGCCCCGTCCTGGGCCCGGCGGCTGCCGGACCCGGTCACCCCGCAGGCGCTGCGCGGGGTCCCCCTGGTGGCGTACGCGGAGGAGGCCCCGATCCTGCGCCGCTGGTGGCGTACGGTCTTCGACACCCGGCTGACCCGGACCCCGAACCTGGTGGTGGCCGACCTGCGTGCGGTGCTCGCGGCCGTGGTGGCCGGTGCCGGGGCGAGCGTGCTGCCGACGTACCTCTGCGGGGCGCAACTGGCCTCCGGCGAGCTGGTGCCGTTGCTGCGACCGCCGGTGCCGCCGCTCAACACGCTCTTCCTCGTCGCCCGCCCCCAGGTGAGCGGCCGTCGCGAGGTGCACGCGGTACGTCGGGCCCTGGTGGCGGCCGCCGCCGGCTGGTGAGCG
>NZ_JAMOKF010000449.1 GCF_023656545.1 Micromonospora phytophila
GCACGCCGGCCCGGCGACGCCCGCCTCCGCGCCGCGCGTGCCCGCGGGGGCGGGGCGTCCGACGGCCCCGCACACAGGATGGCGGTCCGGGGGCGCACGCGCCGGAGAATGCCGGTGCCGGCGACGCACCGGGCGGGCGCTGACCTGGGCGGGTAGGCTCGCCGGTCGGGCGCCCACACCCCCGGGCGCCGGACCGGCCGACCTGACCAGGGTCGGCCACGACCGTGCCGGACCACCGCACAACGGGGACCACGGCGAGGAAGTGCAGCCATGATCAGCGTTTTCGACCTCTTCAGCGTCGGCATCGGGCCGTCCAGCTCGCACACGGTGGGACCGATGCGCGCCGCGCGGACCTTCGTCACCGGGCTGAAGGCCGACGGGTTGCTGGCCGGGACGGCAC
This sequence comes from Micromonospora phytophila, assembly GCF_023656545.1. Taxonomy (GTDB): domain Bacteria; phylum Actinomycetota; class Actinomycetes; order Mycobacteriales; family Micromonosporaceae; genus Micromonospora; species Micromonospora phytophila. Next base: position 401 of record NZ_JAMOKF010000449.1, read on the forward strand.
GCGTGCAGGCGGAGCTCTTCGGCTCGCTGGGCGCCACCGGGCACGGCCACGGCAGCGACCGGGCCGTGCTGCTCGGGCTGGCCGGGGAGGCGCCGGAGACGGTCGACACCGACACCGTGGACGCGCGGATCACCCGGATCCGGGCCGAACGCCGGCTGAGCCTGCTCGACGCGCACGAGATCGACTTCGACCCGGGCCGGGACCTGGTGCTGCACCGCCGCCGGTCGCTGCCGTACCACCCGAACGGGATGACCTTCGGCGCGTACGACGAGACCGGCGCGGAGCTGCGGGTGCGGACGTACTACTCGGTCGGTGGCGGGTTCGTGGTCGACGAGGCCGCCGCCGGGGCGGACCGGATCACGCCGGACACCACCCGGGTGCGCCACCCGTTCCTGACGGGCGCGCAACTGCTCGAGGTGACCGCGGAGACTGGGCTGTCGATCGGCCAGGTGATGCTCGCCAACGAGCTCTCCTGGCGCAGCGAGGCGGAGGTGCGCGCCGGCCTGCTGGAGATCTGGCGGGTGATGCGGGAGTGCGTTGAGCGGGGCTGCGAGCGGGACGGGGTGCTCCCCGGCGGGCTGAAGGTCCGCCGTCGCGCCGCGGAGCTGCGGCGCAGCCTGGCGGCGGACACCGGCACGGCCGACCCGCTGCGCGCGATGGACTGGGTGACGCTGTTCGCCCTCGCCGTGAACGAGGAGAACGCGGCCGGCGGCCGGGTGGTCACCGCGCCGACCAACGGGGCGGCCGGGATCATCCCGGCGGTGCTGCACTACTACGTCCGCTTCGTGCCGGGCGCCTCCGAGGAGGGGGTGGTGCGGTTCCTGCTGGCGGCGGGCGCGATCGGCGTGCTGTTCAAGGAGAACGCGTCGATCTCCGGCGCCGAGGTGGGCTGCCAGGGCGAGGTCGGTTCCGCCTGCTCGATGGCCGCGGCGGGGCTGGCCGAGGCGCTGGGCGGCACTCCCGAGCAGGTGGAGAACGCCGCCGAGATCGGCATGGAGCACAACCTGGGGCTGACCTGCGACCCGGTCGGTGGCCTGGTGCAGATTCCCTGCATCGAGCGGAACGCGGTGGCTAGCATCAAGGCGATCACGGCCGCCCGGCTCGCGCTGCGTGGCGACGGGGTGCACCACGTCTCCCTCGACAAGGTCATCAAGACCATGCGGGAGACCGGCGCGGACATGAAGGTCAAGTACAAGGAGACGGCGCGCGGCGGCCTGGCCGTCAACGTGATCGAGTGCTGAGTCCTCCGACTCGTCGGCGTTCGTTCACCGACTGCTAACCTTCGTCCGTCCGTGAGGCGGGAGGCGACGGTGACCTCTGGCGTCGCTGCGTTGTGGTCGCACCGCAACTCGCTGCGCATCCTCGTCAAGCGCGACCTGGCGGTGAAGTACCAGCAGTCGGTGCTCGGGTACTTCTGGTCGCTGATCGAGCCGCTCGGCATGGGGGCGATCTACTGGTTCGTCTTCGGCGTCCTCTACTCCCGGGACACCACCAGGCACCTGGGCGACGCGGCCGACTCGTACCCGCTGTTCCTGGTCACCGGGATCTTCGCCTGGATGTGGGCCAGTTCGGCGCTGAGTGAGGCGACCAGCGCGCTGACCGGTCAGTACCGGCTGATCACCACGATGAACGTGCCCCGCCAGGTCTTCCCGATCGGCCGGGTCACCGGCCGCTTCGCCGAGTACGCGGCCGGGCTGCCGATCCTGGTGGCCGTCGCGGTCGGCTACGCCGCGTACGGCCGGATCGAGCTGGGCTGGTCGCTGCTCGCCCTGCCGCTCGCGGTGGCGGTGCAGGCCGTCCTGCTGATCGGCCTGGCGCTGCTGCTCTCGGCGGGCAACGTGCTGATGCGCGACGTCGAGCGCTTCATGCGCCTGGTCATCCGGGTGCTCTTCTACGCCACGCCGATCATCTATCCGCTGAGCCTGGTGCGCGACTCCGACCTGCCGGGCTGGCTCAAGGTCGGCTACGAGCTGAACCCGCTGGTCGGCATCTTCCAGCTGCACCACGCGATCTGGTACCCGGACGAGTTCCCGGACGCCCGGCTGCTCGCCACCACCATCGCCGTCAGCCTGCTGGTGCTTGTCGTCGGCTGGTGGTCGTTCCGCCGGCTCGAACCGGCCGTGCTCAAGGAACTGTAGAGATGGCCGACCCGATCATCGAGGCCGAAGGGCTGGGCATCCGGTTCGTCCGCAACCGGCGCCGCCAGCTGCGGCTGCGCGAACTCTTCATCCACCGCGGCGCGCGGCGCGCCTCGGCCGGCTCGTTCTGGCCGCTGCGCGACGTCTCGTTCTCGGTCGGCGCCGGGGAGACCGTCGGGGTGATCGGCCGCAACGGCACCGGCAAGAGCACCCTGCTGCGGCTGATCGCCGGCGTGCTCATCCCCGACGAGGGCCGGATCCGGGTGCGCGGGGATGTCGCGCCGCTGCTGGAGCTCTCTGCCGGCTTCTCCAACGACCTGACCGGGCGGGAGAACCTCTACCTGGTCGGTGGCCTGCACGGGCTGTCGTCGGGCTATCTGAAGCGGCACTTCGACGAGATCATTTCGTTCGCCGGCGAGCAGGTGGAGCGGGCCGTCGACACGTCGGTGCGGCACTACTCGTCCGGCATGAAGGTCCGGCTCGGCTTCGCCATCATCTCGCACCTGCCGCACCCGATCCTGCTCATGGACGAGGTGACCGCGGTCGGGGACGAGGAGTTCCGCAAGAAGTGTTATGCGACGATCGACCGTCTGCTCGGGGAGGGGCGCACCTTGGTGCTGGTGTCACACAACGAAAAGGATCTGACCCGGTTCTGCCGTCGGGGGCTCTACCTCGACGCGGGCCGGCTGAGCGTCGACGGCACGATCGCCGAGGCGCTGGACGCGTACCACAGTGCGGCCTCGCGGTGACGCTCGCGATCGTGCTCGCCGCCGACGCCCCGGCCGCGAACCTGGCCACGGCAACGGGTGAGTCCCTCACCGACCGGCTGGCCGCCCAGCTGCGCCGGGCCGGGGCGGCCGAGGTGCGCCTCGCCGCCGACCTGGACGAGCTGGCGGCCCTGGTCGACGCGGCCACCGGCCCGGTGCTCGTCACCGGCGCCGACCTGGTCGCGCACACCGCCGTCCTGCGGCACCTGGCGACCAGCCCGGTCGGGCCGACGGTGGCGCTGGTGCTCACCGATCCGCCCGGCCACGGGCGG
>NZ_JAMOKF010000047.1 GCF_023656545.1 Micromonospora phytophila
GGCCCGGCCGACGTCGCCGAACGCGCCGACCGCCTGGTCACGCTCCTCGACGGCGGCGCGACGGCCAGCCACACGGCCCCCGAGTGGTGGCGGTGCTACCCGTTCGGTCCGGGCGACACCGCGCTGCGCATCGAGGTGCCGATCACCGACCTGCACGCGGCCGTCTACGCGCTGCGGGACGCCGCCGGCACCCCCGTCCCGGTACGCGGCTCCGCCGGCCTCGGCGTGGTGCACGCGGCCCTGCCCGGCGCCATGGCCCCCGACCGGGTCGCCTCGATCCTCGCCGCCGTCCGCGGGGTGCTCCTGGCCCGGCAGGGCCGCTGCGTGGTGGTCTCCGCGCCGGCACCCGTGCGGCGGGCCGTCGACCTGTGGGGCGAGCTGGCCGGGCTGGCCCGGCTGCGCGCGGCCAAGGAGCACCTCGACCCCCACCACCGCCTCGCCCCCGGCCGCCTCCCCGGCGGCCTCTGACCAGACCTCCGGCAGGCTCGGCACGCCCGGCGCTGCGGCGGTCAGCCGGCGTCGTTGCGGAGCACCAGAATGGCGATGTCGTCGCGGGGCGCCTCCACCGAGAAGCCGATCGCGGTCGAACGCAGCCGCGCCGCCACCACGTCCGCCGAGTACCCGGCCAGCGGGGCGGCGGCGTCGCGGAGCCGATCGGTGCCGAACAGCTCCCGGCCGCGTCGCCGTTCGGTCACGCCGTCCGTGTAGAAGATCAGGGAGTCGCCCGGGGCGAGCGGGATCTCCGCCGTCGGCGAGGTGATCGAGTCGAGCAGGCCGAGGGCGGTGCCGCCGGCGCCGACGAAGGACGCTCCGCCGCCGGAGCGCAGCAGCACCGGCCGGTCGTGGCCGGCGAGGTGCAGCGAGACGTCGAGCTGGTCGCCGTCGCCGGGCCCGACGGCGGCGAGGGCCAGCGTGCAGTACCGGCCACCGCCCCGCTCGACCAGCGTCTCGTTGAGCCGGGCCAGCGCCTCGGGCAGCGGCTTGCCGTCACCGACGAGCACCCGGATGACGTCGCGTACCAGCCCGGTGACCGCCGCCGCCTGCACGCCCTTGCCGGAGACGTCGCCGATCACCACCAGCCAACGCCCGTCGGGCAGTGGAACCACGTCGTAGAAGTCGCCGCCGACGTCGGCGTCGTCGCCGGTCGGGACGTACTCGGCGGCGAAGCCGATGCCGTCGACCAGCGGCAGCACCGGCGGCAGCAGCGACTGCTGGAGGGTCTGCGCGACCCGGCGCCGTTCGGCGTGGATCCGGGCGTTCTCGATCGCCAGGGCCGCCCGCCGGGCCACGTCCTCAAGCACGGCGACCTCGTCCGGGTCGTGCCGGTGCCGCTGGTGCCGGCCGACGGCCAGGGTGCCGAGCCGCTGCCCCCGGGCGATCAGCGGCACGCCGAAGCCCTCCATCGGCGCGCCGAGCGGCATCTGCGTGCCGTTGCGGGACGCCTCGCGCAGGCGGGCCTCGACCGAGTCGGGGCCGGTCTCCTGGAGCACCTTGTGCAGCTGCGGCAGCATCGACTCGTCCGCGTGGCTGGCGGCCGCGAGCCGCAGCCGGCCCCACTCGTCGGTGGTGTGCACCGCGCACCACTGCCCCAGCCGGGGGACCACCAGCTGGGGGATGAGCGCCATGGTCAGCTCGACGTCCAACGACTGCGCGAGCAGCTCGCTGGCCTCGGCGAGGAAGGTCAGCCAGGCCTGCCGGCGGACGTCCGCCCGGCGCAGCCGGTCGTTCTCCAGGTGCAGCGAGAGCCGTTCGGCCATCAGCACCGCGAGCGGCTTCGCGTACGCCGAGGGTGCCGCGTCCAGCTCCAGCTCGCCGGCGTACGGGCGGTGCACGGCCAGCGGCACCCGGAGCAGCTCGTTGCCGGGCCGGGGTTGGCGGCCGTACCGGGCCAGCACCTGCATGCCCTGCCCGTCGCCCCGGTCCAGCCGGACGGTCCCACCCGCCGCGCCGACCATCTCGGCCACCCGGGTGAGCAGGCCGGTCGCGAAGTCCGGCAACGGATCCTCGGCGTACGGATCCGGGGTGGTCTGCATCAGTTCGCTCATCGCCCCGGCGCTCGGCGCGGAGTTCTCCAGGGCCGTGCCGCCGCCCCCCGCGGACGCGGCGACCGGGGCCACCGACTCCTCGGCGCGCGCCTCCGCGTCCCCGGTGACCGGGTGGGGGCGGTCCAGCCGGAACCAGACGCCCTTGCCGGTGGGCAGGTAGGTGGTGCCCCAGCGGCTGGCGAAGTGGTCCACCAGGAGCAGCCCCCGGCCGCGTTCGGAGACCTCGGAGATGTCGGCGGAGTCGTTGCGGACGCCGACGGTCAGCTCGTCCACCGGCCCGGCGGCGAAGTCGGAGACCGTCACGGTGAGGCCGATCCGGTCGGCGACGACCTCGATGTCCAGGTCGGTGCCGGCGTGCTCCACCGCGTTGGTGGTGAGTTCGGTGGTCAGCAGCAGGGCCTCGTTGGCCAGTACGTCCAGGTCCGCCTCGGTGAGCACCGACCGCACCACGGCGCGGGCCGCGGCGGGCGTACGGCGGTCGGCGGGGAGCCGGACGTGCCGCACGTGCTCGTCTCGGCCCTCGATCGCCGCGGGCCCCGTCTCCGCTGACACCCCCGTATCCTCCACCGCCGGCCGCCGTGGTGCCAAGCCGATGCCGCACGAGCAGGGTCGTGGCGGGACGAGCGGGTGCGCGGCGGTGCGTTTCGGGCGTGGCGACGGTCGCGCCGTCGTGGCGTGGCGGAGGTCGCGGGCACAATGATGGGATGGCCGGCGTCGGCAGGAGCCGGTGGCCCCGAGCTGAGCGAGGAATGATGACCACGGCGAAACAGTCGGTAGCCGCGGACCCGTCCGCGCCAGACCACGAGGCGCTTCTCGTCGAGTTGACCGAGGCGCTGCGGCGGATCGGCCGCGGCGACCTCAAGGTGCGGCTGCCCCGGCGGGCCGGCCGGGCCGGTGAGGTGGCGGACGCCTTCAACGAGGTGGTCTCGCTCCAGGAGCGGCAGTACCTCGACCTGCGCCGGATCAGCCGGATCGTCGGCCGGGACGGCCGGCTCACCGAGCGCCTGGACGACGAGGGCCTCGACGGCTCGTGGGCGGAGGGGCAGCGGGCGGTCAACTCGCTGATCGACGACCTCGGCCGGCCCACCACGGAGATCGCCCGGGTCATCGTGGCGGTCGCCGACGGCGACCTGTCGCAGCACATGGCGCTGGAGATCGACGGTCGGCCGCTGCGCGGTGAGTACCTGCGCATCGGCCGGACCGTGAACACCATGGTCGACCAGCTCTCCTCGTTCTCCAACGAGGTGACCCGGGTGGCGCGCGAGGTGGGCACCGAGGGCAAGCTGGGCGGCCAGGCCGACGTCCGCGGGGTCGCTGGCACCTGGAAGGACCTCACCGACTCGGTGAACACGATGGCGTCGAACCTGACCGGCCAGGTGCGGTCGATCTCCCAGGTGGCGACGGCCGTCGCGCAGGGTGACCTGTCGCAGAAGATCACGGTGGGCGCCCGGGGCGAGGTCGCCGAGCTGGCCGACACGATGAACTCGCTCACCGACACGCTGCGCCTCTTCGCCGAGCAGGTGACGCGGGTGGCGCGCGAGGTGGGTACCGAGGGCAAGCTCGGTGGGCAGGCCGAGGTGCCGAACGTCGCCGGCACCTGGAAGGACCTCACCGACAGCGTCAACTCGATGGCGTCGAACCTGACCGCCCAGGTGCGCAACATCGCGCAGGTCTCCACGGCGGTGGCCCGGGGTGACCTGTCGCAGAAGATCACGGTCGCCGCGCAGGGCGAGATCCTGGAGCTGAAGGACACCGTCAACACGATGGTGGACCAGTTGTCGTCGTTCGCCGACGAGGTGACCCGGGTGGCCCGTGAGGTGGGCATCGAGGGCAAGCTGGGCGGCCAGGCGCAGGTGCGCGGCGTCTCCGGCACCTGGCGCGACCTCACCGAGAACGTCAACCAGCTCGCCGGCAACCTGACCAGCCAGGTGCGGAACATCTCGCAGGTCTCCACCGCGGTCGCGAAGGGTGACCTGTCGCAGAAGATCACCGTGGACGCGCAGGGCGAGATCCTGGAGCTGAAGAACACCGTCAACACGATGGTGGACCAGTTGTCGTCGTTCGCCGACGAGGTGACCCGGGTGGCCCGCGAGGTGGGCACCGAGGGCAAGCTGGGTGGTCAGGCGCAGGTCAAGGGCGTCTCGGGCACGTGGCGGGACCTGACCGACAACGTGAACTCGATGGCGTCGAACCTGACGTCGCAGGTGCGCAACATCGCCTCGGTCACCACCGCCGTGGCGAAGGGTGACCTGTCGCAGAAGATCACGGTGGACGCCCGGGGCGAGATCCTGGAGCTGAAGTCGACGGTCAACACGATGGTGGACCAGTTGTCGTCGTTCGCCGACGAGGTGACCCGCGTGGCCCGCGAGGTGGGCACGGAGGGCAAGCTCGGCGGCCAGGCCCAGGTGCGCGGCGTCGCCGGCACCTGGCGGGACCTGACCGACAACGTGAACTCGATGGCGTCGAACCTGACCGCCCAGGTGCGCAACATCGCCCAGGTCTCCACCGCGGTCGCCAAGGGCGACCTGAGCCAGAAGATCACGGTGGACGCCCGGGGCGAGATCCTGGAGCTGAAGTCGACGGTCAACACGATGGTGGACCAGCTGTCGTCGTTCGCCGACGAGGTGACCCGGGTGGCCCGCGAGGTGGGCACGGAGGGCAAGCTGGGCGGTCAGGCGCAGGTCAAGGGCGTCAGCGGTACGTGGCGGGACCTGACCGACAACGTGAACTCGATGGCGTCGAACCTGACGTCGCAGGTACGCAACATCGCCTCGGTCACCACCGCGGTGGCCAAGGGTGACCTCGGTCAGAAGATCACGGTGGACGCGCAGGGCGAGATCCTGGAGCTGAAGAACACCGTCAACACCATGGTCGACCAGCTGTCGTCGTTCGCCGACGAGGTGACCCGGGTGGCCCGCGAGGTGGGCACCGAGGGCAAGCTCGGCGGCCAGGCGCAGGTCAAGGGCGTCTCGGGCACCTGGCGCGACCTGACCGAGAACGTCAACCAGCTCGCCTCGACCCTCACCACCCAGCTGCGCGCCATCGCCCAGGTCTCCACCTCGGTGACCCGGGGCGACCTGACCCAGCGGATCGCGGTCAAGGCGCAGGGCGAGGTCGCCGAGCTGAAGGACAACATCAACCAGATGATCGTCACCCTCCGGGAGACGACCAAGAAGAACGCCGAGCAGGGCTGGCTGGACTCCAACCTGGCCCGGATCGGCGGCCTGCTCCAGGGCCAGCGCGACCTCGGCGAGGTCTGCCGCATGATCATGATGGAGGTGACCCCGCTGGTCGACGCGCAGCTCGGCGCGTTCTTCCTGGCGGACACCTCCGAGGGCGTGATGCGGCTGCGGCTGACCTCCTCGTACGGCTACGTGGCGCGGGGGCACGACGTCACCTTCGGGCCGGGCGAGGGGCTGGTCGGCCAGACCGCGCTCTCCCGCCGGACGATCCGGGTCAGCGCGTCGCCGGACGGCAAGCTGATGCTCCGCTCCGGCCTCGCCGAAACGCCGCCGGCCGATCTGGTCGTGCTCCCGGTGCTCTTCGAGGGCGAACTGCTCGGGGTGATCGAGTTCGCCAGCGTGGCGGCCTTCTCCGAGCTGCACCTGTCGTTCCTGGAGCGGCTGGTGCTCACCATCGGCCTCGCGGTCAACACCATCCAGGCCAACCGGCGTACGGAGGAGTTGCTGGCCCAGTCCCAGCGCCTCGCCCTCGAGTTGCAGGAGCAGTCGGCGGAACTCCAGCGCACCAACGCCGAGCTGGAGGACAAGGCGCAGCTGCTCTCCGAGCAGAAGGGCAACATCGAGACCAAGAACCGGGAGATCGAGCTGGCCCGGCTCGGCCTGGAGGAGAAGGCCCAGCAGCTCACCCGGGCGTCGGCGTACAAGTCGGAGTTCCTGGCCAACATGAGCCACGAGCTGCGTACGCCGTTGAACTCGCTGCTGCTGCTGGCCCGGCTGCTGGCCGAGAACTCCGAGCAGAACCTCAGCCCGAAGCAGATCGAGTTCGCCCGGACGATCCACAGCGCCGGCTCGGACCTGCTCTCGCTGATCGACGACATCCTGGACCTGTCCAAGATCGAGGCGGGCCGGATGGACGTCGAGCCGACGGAGATCCGGTTCGACGAGATCCGCGGCTACGTGGAGCAGGCGTTCGCGCCGCAGGCCGAGGAGAAGGGTCTCGACTTCCAGGTGCGGGTCAGCAAGGACCTGCCGCCGGCTCTGGTCACCGACGCCCAGCGGTTGCAGCAGATCCTGCGCAACCTGCTCTCCAACGCGGTCAAGTTCACCGACAACGGGGCCGTCACGCTGCGGATCGCCCCGGCGCCCGAGACCGCGGTCTTCGACGTGCCGGCGCTGACCAACGCCCGGCAGGTGATCGCGTTCCAGGTGATCGACACCGGTATCGGCGTCTCCGACGACAAGCTGTCGCTGATCTTCGAGGCGTTCCAACAGGCCGACGGCACCACCAGCCGCCGCTACGGGGGCACCGGGCTGGGTCTGTCGATCAGCCGGGACCTGGCCCGGTTGCTGGGCGGCGCGATCAGCGTGGCGTCGGCGCCCGGGCAGGGCTCCACGTTCACCCTCTTCGTCCCGGACGTGCTCGCCCCGGACGCGGTGGTCGCCCCGCTGCCACCGTCGCCGTCGCGGGCCGGACTGCCGTCGTCGCTGCTGATGCCGCCGCCGGAGCTGCCCCAGCCGGCGTCCACGCCGGCCACCCGGCGGTTGGACGGCGCGACCGTGCTGATCGTGGACGACGACGTCCGGAACGTCTTCGCCCTCACCAGCGCATTGGAACTGCACGGGCTGACCGTGTTGTACTCGGACAACGGGGCGGACGGGGTCCGCCTGCTGGCCGAGCATCCGGAGGTGGACATCGTGCTGATGGACGCGATGATGCCCGACCAGGACGGTTACGAGACGACCCGGCAGATCCGGCGCAACCACCGGTTCGCGGACCTGCCGATCGTGTTCCTGACCGCGAAGGCCATGCCCGGCGACCGCGAGTCGGCGCTCGCCGCCGGGGGTAGTGACTACATCACCAAGCCGGTCGACCTGGACGAGCTGATCGAGCTCATGTCGTCCTGGATCAGCGGCAGTCGGACCGAGGAGAGTTCGTGACCCAGATGGCGAAGGCGCTGCTGGTGGATGACCGCCGGGAGAACCTCATGGCCCTGGAGGCGATCCTCCAGGGCCTGCCGGTCCAGTCGGTGGCCGTGGAGAGCGGTGAGGCGGCGCTGAAGCAACTGCTGGTGGACGACTTCGCGGTGATCCTGCTGGACGCGCAGATGCCGGACATGGACGGCTTCGAGACGGCCAGTCACATCAAGCGGCGCGAGCGTACCCGGCACGTGCCGATCATCTTCCTCACCGCCGCGGACAAGGACGCCCAGCTCGCCCTGCGCGGCTACGCCGTGGGTGCGGTGGACTACCTGACCAAGCCGTTCGACCCGTGGGTGCTGCGGGCCAAGGTGTCGGTCTTCGTGGAGCTGTGGGTGAAGACCCGCCAGTTGGCCGCGCAGTCCGACCTGGTGCGGGAGCGGGACGCGCAGTGGCGGGTGCTGACCGACGCGGTCGACGAGGCCACCACCCTGCTGCGCACCGACGACCCGGACGACCGCGACCGCGCCGTCGACCTCCTCGAGAACGCCCGCTGGGGCAACACCCCCTGACAACCCCCGCCTCGCCGCGCACCTTGGGTGCCCGGGGTGGTCAGCCGGTGGGCTGGTCGTTGCGGATCATCAGGGCTGAGCGCAGGCCGGTGATGTCGAGGACGCGCAGCAGGAAGTCGCCGACGTTGGTCAGCACGAGCAGGCTCTGCGCGTGGCTGGCCTTGCGGCTGAGCACGACCAGGGTGCCCAGGCCCTGCGAGTCGCAGAAGGTGACCCCGCCGAGGTCGAGGACGATCCGCGGGGGCGGCTCGGCCAGGACCTCGTTGACGACGGTCGACAGCTGGGCGGCCGTGAGCATGTCGATCTCACCGGCAAGGCGAAGCACAGCTTCGTCGCCCGTCCGGTGTAGCGTGATGGACAGTTCGGCACGATCCACCCGGTCAGCCTAGCGCGATCTCGACCACCCGGCCCGCCGAGCCGGATCCGCGCCGGCCCGTCCCTCGCGCCCGGGCGCGGAGCGCCCGGGCGCGGAGGCTCGGCCCCGCGTGAGCCTGGTAACCCCGCCCCGGGGTGGGTGCCGATTCGCCGTTCGGCGCTGACACAATGGCGGCATCGTGACCGATATGTTTCCCGCCGGATCCGGCCGTTACCCGGCCGACGCGCCGGCCTCCGAGGCCCTGTTCGACCGCGCCCGCGCCATCGTGCCGGGCGGGGTGAACTCCCCCGTGCGCGCCTTCCGTGCCGTCGGCGGCACCCCGCGCTTCATGGTCCGGGGGGAGGGGCCCTGGCTGCACGACGCCGACGGCCGGCGCTACGTCGACCTGGTCTGCTCCTGGGGCCCGCTGATCCTCGGGCACGCCCACCCGGAGGTGGTCGCCGCCGTGCAGGCCGCCGCCGCCCTGGGCACCAGCTTCGGCACGCCCACCCCGGGCGAGGTCGAGCTGGCCGCCGAGATCGTCGCGCGCACCCCGGTCGAGCAGGTCCGGCTGGTCAACTCGGGCACCGAGGCCACCATGTCGGCGATCCGGCTGGCCCGCGGCTTCATTGGCCGTTCCAAGATCGTCAAGTTCTCCGGCTGCTACCACGGGCACTCCGACGCGCTGCTCGCGGCGGCCGGCTCCGGCGTCGCCACCCTCGGCCTGCCCGACTCGCCCGGGGTGACCGGCGCGGCGGCGGGCGACACCATCGTGCTGCCGTACAACGACATCACCGCGGTGGAGGAGGCCTTCGCCGCCCAGGGGCAGCACATCGCCGCCGTGATCACCGAGGCCGCCGCCGGCAACATGGGCGTGATCGCCCCCCGCGACGGCTTCAACTCCCAGCTCGCCCGGGTCGCGCACGCGCACGGCGCGCTGCTCATCGTCGACGAGGTGATGACCGGGTTCCGGGTCTCCCGCGCCGGCTGGCACGGCCTCGACCCCTCCGACGCCGACCTGTGGACGTACGGCAAGGTCATGGGGGGTGGGCTGCCCGCCGCGGCGTTCGGCGGGCGCACGGAGATCATGTCGCGACTGGCCCCCGCCGGCCCGGTCTACCAGGCCGGCACCCTCTCCGGTAACCCGCTGGCCTGCGCGGCCGGCCTGGCCACGCTGCGGCTCGCCGACGACGCGCTCTACCGCAGGTTGGACGAGACGGCCGCCGCGGTGGGCAAGCTCGCCGCCGACGCGCTGGCCGCCGCCGGGGTCCCGCACCGCCTGTCGTACGCGGGCAACATGTTCTCGATCTTCTTCACCGACGCCGACGTGGTCGACTACGACAGCGCCCGCACCCAGCAGGTGCCCGCGTTCAAGGCGTTCTTCCACGCGATGCTCGCCGCCGGCGTCTACCTGCCGCCGAGCGCGTTCGAGTCGTGGTTCGTGTCGGCGGCGATCGACGACGCCGCTCTGGAGCAGATCGCCGCGGCGCTCCCGGTTGCGGCGCGGGCAGCGGCGGCGGCGGGTCACGGGGGGTTGTGACGGTGAGCAAGACGGTGGTCCACGTGCTGCGGCACGGCGAGGTGCACAACCCCGACCAGATCCTCTACGGCCGGCTGCCCGGCTTCCGCCTCAGCGAGCTGGGCGTGCAGATGGCCAAGGCCGCGGCGCAGGGGCTGGCCGAGCGGGAGATCGTGCACGTGGTGGCCAGCCCGCTGGAACGCGCCCAGCAGACCGCCGAGCCGATCGCCGCCCAGTTCGGCCTCCCGGTGGGGGTGGACGAGCGGCTGATCGAGAGCGCCAACTGGTTCGAGGGCAAGAAGGTCTCCCCGGGTGACGGGTCGTTCCGCGACCCGCGCAACTGGTGGGTGCTGCGCGACCCGGTCACCCCGTCCTGGGGCGAGGCGTACCGGGTCATCGCCGAGCGGATGTTCGCCGCGCTGCACGCCGCCCGGGTCGCCGCCGAGGGGCGCGAGGCGGTGCTCGTCTCGCACCAGCTCCCGATCTGGACGCTCCGCCGCTACGTCGAGCGCAAGCGGCTCTGGCACGACCCGCGCAAGCGCCAGTGCGGGCTGGCCAGCCTCACCTCGTTCCACTTCGACGGCGCCAAGGTGGTCGGCATCGGCTACTCCGAGCCCGCCGCGCACCTGATCTCGTTGTCGCCGACCGCCCGGACGGCCAAGGGGGCCTGATGAACGCCCGGAGGTGGACCGCCGGTCTGCTCGCCACCGTCGCCGCAGTGGCGCTGACCGCCTGCTCGTCGTCGAGCCGGGAGGAGGCCTGCGGCACCAACTCCGACGGTGTCATCGAGTGCACCCCCGACCAGCGTTCGGCGGCCCCGAAGATCGCCGGCGAGCTGCTCACCGGCGGCAACTACGACGTGGCCAGGGACCGCGGCCAGGTCGTCGTGCTCAACTTCTGGGGTTCCTGGTGCAACCCGTGCCGGGCCGAGGCGGACGACCTGGAGAACACCTACCAGGCCACCAGGGGCTCCGGGGTGACCTTCGTGGGCATCAACATCCAGGACCAGCGGGACAAGGCCAAGGCGTTCGAGGAGGGCCGGGTCACCTACCCGAGCCTCTTCGACCCGCCGAGCCGGCTGGCGCTCGCCCTCGACATCCCGCCGAACACCATCCCGGCCACCGTCGTGCTGGACCGTCAGGGCCGGATCGCCGCGGTGATCCGCGCGGCGGTCAAGCAGGAGGGCCTGCAGCCCATCGTCGAGCGGGTCGCCGCGGAGTCGCCCGCGCCGACCGGCCAGCGCTGATGGGCGAGACGTTCCGGGAGCTCGCCCAGTCCGGCCCGCTGCTGCTCGCCATCGGCGCGGCGGCGCTCGCCGGGCTGGTCAGCTTCCTCTCCCCGTGCGTGCTGCCGCTGGTGCCGGGCTACCTGTCGTACGTCACCGGGCTCGCCGGCACCGACCTGGAGGGCCGACGCCCGGCGCCCCCGGCCGACGACGACGCCGCCGGGGGCGGCGGGGTGGCGGTGCGGGAGCGGACCGCGCCGGCCGCCGTCAAGGGCCGGGTGCTCGCCGGGACGCTGCTCTTCATCGCCGGCTTCACCGTCGTCTTCACCGCCACCGCGATCCTCTTCGCGAGCGTCGGCAAGGTCTTCTTCCAGTACGAGCGCACCTTCGAGATCGTCATCGGCGCGCTGATCGTCGTGCTCGGGCTGAGCTACGTCGGGCTGGTGCCGGGTATGCAACGGGAGTTCCGGATCAGCCGGCTGCCCGCCGCCGGGCTGCTCGGCGCCCCGGTCTTCGGCGCGGTCTTCGCGCTCAGCTGGGTGCCCTGCGTCGGCCCGACGCTCGGCGCGGTGATCGGGATGGCCGCCGTCGGCGGGCAGACCGACCGGGCCGTGGTGCTCGCCGTGGCGTACTGCCTCGGGCTGGGGGTACCGTTCGTCGTCTTCGGGCTGGGCTTTCAGCGCCTGCTCGGGGTCTTCCGCGCCGTGCGGCGCAACAGCCGATGGGTCACCCGGGTCGGCGGCGCCCTGCTGATCCTGATCGGCCTCGCGCTGGTCACCGGCGGGTGGACGAACGTCGTGATCTGGTTGCAGACCACCGTCGGGGTGGGCGAGGTGAGCATCTGATGACCGTCGTGGACGAGCGGCCGGCGCCCCCGGCCGAGGTGCCCCGACGCCGGCCCGGGCGGGTGCTGGCCCTGCTGCGCAACTCGTGGCGGCAGCTCACCAGCATGCGTACCGCGCTGGTGCTGCTCTTCCTGCTCGCGGTCGCCGCCATTCCCGGCTCGGTGCTGCCGCAGCGCGGGGTCAACCCCGAGGACGTGCGGGACTACTTCACCGCGCACCCCGACCTGGCCCCGGTGCTCGACCGGATCGGCGCCTTCGAGGCGTTCGGCTCGGTCTGGTTCTCCGCGATCTACCTGCTGCTCTTCACCTCGCTGATCGGGTGCATCACCCCCCGGCTGCGCGACCACTTCCGGGCGCTGCGGACGAAGCCGCCGCTCGCGCCGAAGCGGCTGGACCGGCTGCCGCAGCACGCGGTGCTGCCCACGCCGGCCGGCGGGGCGGCGGCGATCGCCGAGACGCTGCGCCGGCGGCGCTGGCGGGTGGTGGTCCGCGGCGACGAGGTCTCCGCCGAGAAGGGCTACCTCAAGGAGACCGGCAACCTGCTCTTCCACAGCTCGATGCTGGTCGTGCTGGTCGGCGTCGCGCTCGGGTCCTGGTACGGCTGGAGCGGCAACCGGCTGCTCGTGGCCGGCGAGGAGAACGCGTTCTGCAACACCCGCCAGCAGTACGCCGAGGCCAAGCTCGGCCCGCGGGTGGGCAGCGAGGACCTGCCCGGCTTCTGCGTCCGGCTCGACGAGTTCCAGGCCCGGTTCCTGGAGTCGGGGCAACCGGAGTTCTTCAACGCCACGGTGACCGTGGACGAGCCCGGCGGCGAACGGCGGCAGGCCGACTTCTCGGTCAACTCGCCGCTGCGGCTCGACGGCGCCAGCGTCTACCTGCTCGGCCACGGCTACGCCCCGGTGATCCGGTACACCGACCGGTACGGGCGCAGCCAGACCAGCACCGTGCCGTTCCTGACCACCGGGGACCCCGGGCTGACCAGCGAGGGCTTGGCGGCCTTCCCGGACGCCAACGTCGACCCGGCCACCGGCCGGCGCGACCCGGACCTCCAGATGGCGTTCACCGGGCTCTACCTGCCGACCGCCCCGCAGGCGGCCCCCTTCGTGCGTTCCGAGTACCCGACCGAGCGCAACCCGGCGCTCAACCTGACGGCCTACCGGGGCAACCTGGGGCTGGACGCCGGCATCCCCGGCTCGGTCTACGAGCTGGACCAGCGGCAGGTGCGCGCCGGCAGGGTCAAGGAGGCCGGCGCCAAGCTGCTGAAGCAGGGCGAGACCTGGACGCTGGACGACGGCACCAAGGTCGAGTTCCTCGGCACCGAGCCGTACGTCACCCTCTCCGTGCGGTACGACCCCGGCCAGGCGCTGTTGCTGGTCAGTTCCGGGTTCCTGCTGGTCGGGCTGATGGGTTCGCTGTTCGGCCGGCGCCGTCGGGTCTTCTTCCGGGTGCTCCCGGCGGGCGCCGGCGACGCGCCCGGGGCCGGTGCCGCCGACCCCGCGGGTGGATCTCCGACGAGCGGTAGTAGCTTGGTTGAGGCCGGTGGGTTGCCGCGCACCGACCATCCAGGGTTCGCCGACGAGTTCGCGCAGCTCGTCGCCGCAGTGAGCGGTGACGAGCGGGCCGACGCGGAGCGCGCGGAAAGCGACCCGGCCGGAGCGCGAGAAGGAGCCGAGTGATGTCCGCACTCTCCGACCAGCTGGTGACGTTCGCGATCCTGGTGTACCTGGTCGCGATGATCAGCCACGCCGTCGAGTACGCGCTCGGCAACGCCCGCGCCCGCACCGTGGCGGCCCCCGCCCGGGAGCTGGTCGGCGCCGGGGTCGGCGGGTCCGGGGGCCTGACCCCGCAGCCACCCGCGGCGACCGGTGCGGCGGCGGCCGAACGCACCGCCCGGCGCGCCCGGCTGGCCGGTCTGACCGCCGTCGTCGCCACCGCGATCGGCGCCCTGCTGCACCTCGGTGCCCTGGTCACCCGCGGCCTCGCCGCCGACCGGATGCCCTGGGGCAACATGTACGAGTTCGTGCTCACGGTCTCCTGGATCGGCGTCACCGCCTGGCTGGTGGTGCTCTGGAAGCGGCCGTCGCTGCGCCGCCTCGGGCTGTTCCTCACCCTGGTGATGGTGCTGCTGGTGGCGACGGCCGAGCTGGTGCTCTACACCCCGATCGTGCCGCTGGTGCCGGCGCTCAACTCGTACTGGTTCGTCGTCCACGTCTCGACCATCGTCTTCTCCTCCGGCATCCTGCTGCTCGGCGTGGTGCCGGCGGTGGCGTACCTGATGCGGGCCGGCCACGAGCAGGGCAAGCGGAGCTTCCCGTATACCCTGGCGAAGCGGATGCCGGCGGCGGCGGCCCTGGAACGGCTGACCTTCGTGCTGCACGCCTTCGCGTTCCCGATCTTCACCTTCGCGGTGATCGCCGGGGCGATCTGGGCCGAGGCGGCCTGGGGCCGGCCGTGGGGCTGGGACCCGAAGGAGACCTGGGCGTTCATCTCCTGGGTGGTCTACGCCGGCTACCTGCACGCACGGGCCACGCCGAGCGTGAAGCGGAACGTGGCGACCTGGCTCGCCGTGCTGGGCTTCCTCACCGTGCTGATGAACCTGTTCGGGGTGAACATCTTCTTCGAGGGCCTGCACTCCTACGGCGGCCTCGACTGATTCCGCATTTTGTAGGACTACACTTCCAAGAACTGTAGTCCTACAAAACGGGGTGACCGTGGGGCCGACCAAGCCAGCAGGGATCTTCGACCGCGACATCGAGTGGGCCGAGCTGGTGCGGTTCGCGACCGACGACCGGGCGGGCGCGACACTCGGTGTGGTCAGCGGACGTCGTCGGCAGGGCAAGACCCTGCTCCTCTACGAACTGGCTCGAGCCACCGGCGGCTTCTACTTTGGCGCGACCGAGGCGACCCAGGCGGATTCCCTGCGGCGGCTCGGCGAGGCACTCGGCCGGCACACCGGCGCTCCTGGCCCGGTGCACCTGGCCGACTGGCCCAGCGCAGTCGACGCCCTGCTGGCCCTGGGCCGGCAGGGCCCGGTCACGGTGGTGATCGACGAGTTCCCCTACCTTGCCCGGGCCAGCCGGGACCTGCCGTCGATCATCCAGCACGCGCTGACCCCGGGGCGCACCGAGCGCACCGGGTCCCGTACCCGCCTGCTGCTCTGCGGTTCGGCCCTTTCCTTCATGGGCGGCCTGCTGGCCGGCTCCGCCCCGCTGCGCGGGCGAGCCGGACTGGAGCTACCGGTCGCACCGCTGGACTACCGGGCCGCAGCGGCGTTCTGGGGGCTCGGCGACCCGTCGCTCGCCGCCCGGGTGTTCGCCATCGTCGGGGGCACGCCCGCCTATCGCCGGGAGTACGTCCAGGACGACGCGCCGACCGGTCCGGACGACTTCGACGACTGGGTGGTGCGGGCCGTCTTGAACCCGGCCCGGCCGCTCTTTCGCGAGGCGCGCTACCTGCTAGCCGAAGACCCGGATCTGAGAGACACCGCGCTCTACCACTCGGTGCTGGCCGCGGTCGCCGAGGGCAACGGCACCAGGGGTGGGATCGCCGGCTTCATCGGTCGCAAGGCCACCGATCTGCAGCACCCCCTGACGGTGCTGGAGGACGCCGGCCTGCTGGTTCGGGACCCTGACCCGCTGCGCAGTGGCCGTAGCCGCTACCGGATCGCCGAACCGTTGATCACCTTCTATCAGGCCGTCATGCGGCCGGCCTGGACCGCGCTCGAGCAGCGCCGTGGGATGGACGTCTGGCGCCGCTCCCAGCGCCGGTACACCAGTGCGGTGCTCGGGCCGGGCTTCGAGGAGACCGTCCGGCAGTGGGCGTTGCGGTTCGCCGCCCCGGAGACGTTCGGTGGCATCGTCGCTGAGGCGAGTGCCGCCGTCCTCACCGACCCGTCCAGCCGAACCAGCCACGAACTGGACATCGTCGCGCTGGGGGAGCCGCCACTGGGCGACGGTCCACGCCCGCTGCTCGCCGTCGGCGAGGTCAAGTGGGGCCGTACGCTTGCCCGTCCCGACCTGGACCGGATGGACCGGGCCCGCGACCTGCTCGTCTCCCGTCCCGGCCTGGACGCGCGCGACGCCCGGTTGCTGCTCGCCAGCGCCGAGGGGTTCACCGAGGAGCTGCGGCAGCTCACTGACCGCAGGCCGGACGTGGTCCTCGTCGACCCGGTCCGGCTCTACTCCGGTGACTGAGCCCCCCGGTCGGGTCAGCCGCCGAACCAGCCGGGCACGTCGAGGCGGAAGAGGTTCGCCGGGGCGACCGCGCGCAGGTCGTCCTCCATCGCGGTGACCCGGTCCGGGCCGAGGGTGGCGGCCCACCGCTGCCGCAGCCGGTCGAAGACGACCGCCGACCGGCGCAGACCGTCGAGGCCCCGTGGGGTCGTCCGGACCAGCTTGCGGCGGGCGTCGCGCGGGTCGTCGCCGCGTTCCAGGTAGCCGAGCGCGACCAGGCGGTCCACCGTCTTGCCGGCGGCCTGCTTGGAGATGCCGAGCCGCTGGCCCAGCTCGGTGGCGGTGGTGCCGTCGGCGCCGACGGCCTGGAGCACGAAGCCGTGCAGCGGCCGCAGCTCCGGGTGCCCCTGCCGGGCCAGCTCCGCGTGCAGGTCGTCGATGAGCGTACGGAAGCCGGCCAGCAGCAGCAGGGGCAGCAGGAAGCCGGGCCGCTCGGGCTCAGGCGTTGCCACGTTCGACAACCTGGTTTACTGTTTGGACAACCACGTTGACGATCGTACGTCACGGCGGACGCGCCCTCGCATGCCGCCGCACCGACCCCGAGAGCAGGCCCCGTGCCCCCTTCCGTCTTCACCGCGCACACCCCGGAGACCGCGCCCGCCGCCGCCCGGCCGACCATCGAGGGGGTACGGCGGAAGCTCGGCTGGCTGCCCGCCCCGGTGGGCCTGATGGCCGAATCACCGGAGCTGCTCGCCGGTTTCCTCACCGCCAGCCGGCACTTCGAGTCCAGCGGCCTCGACCCGCTGGAGCGCGAGGTGGTCGTACTGACCGTCGCCGGCCGCAACGAGTGCCACGTCTGCGTCGCGCTGCACACCGCGACGCTCACCCGGCTCGGTGCCGACCCCGATCTGATCGACACCCTGCGGGCCGGCACCCCGCTGTCCGACCCGCGGCTGGAGGCGCTGCGCCGGTTCACTCTCGCCGTGCTCGACCATCGGGGCGCGGTGCCCGACGACGAGGTGCGCGCCTTCCTGGCTGCCGGATACCAACCCCGGCACGCCCTGGACGTGGTGCTCGGCGTCGGGACGTACACCATCTCCACCTTCGCCAACCGGCTCACCGCCGCGCCGCTCGACCCGCCGCTGGCGGCGTACGCCTGGCAGCCGGCGACCGACGCCTGACCGGTGCCCGGGGCCGCCCTACGTCCGTGGCCCCGGTCCGGACGCGTGGGAAGACCCACAGCGGCGACGGCGACCCGGCGTGGGCAGGGCGCCGAGGCGTGCGGGAGACTGGCAGGCATGGCGGCTCGTGGCTTCCCGTACACCGATCTGAAGGACTTCCTCGCGGCGCTGGAGCGCGCGGGTGAGCTGCGGCGGGTGAGCGTCCCGGTCGACCCCACCCTGGAGATCAGCGAGATCGTCACCCGGACGGTCCGCGCGGGCGGCCCGGCGCTGCTCTTCGAGCGGCCCACCCGGGGCGAGATGCCCGTGGCGATCAACCTCTTCGGCACCGAGAAGCGGATGGCGATGGCGCTCGGCGTCGAGTCGCTGGACGAGATCGGCGAGCGGATCGGCGCGCTGGTCAAGCCGGAGCTGCCGGTCGGCTGGTCCGGCATCCGCGAGGGGCTCGGCAAGGTCATGCAGCTCAAGTCGGTGCCGCCGCGCAAGGTGAAGACCGCCGGATGCCAGCAGGTCGTCTACCGCGGCGACGACGTCGACCTGAACAAGCTGCCCGGCCTCCAGGTCTGGCCCGGCGACGGCGGGATCTTCCACAACTACGGGCTGACCCACACCAAGCACCCAGAAACGGGCAAGCGCAACCTCGGCCTCTACCGGCTCCAGCAGCACGGGCGCAACACCCTCGGCATGCACTGGCAGATCCACAAGGACTCCACCGCCCACCACGCCGTCGCCGAGCGGCTCGGCCAGCGACTGCCCGTCGCCGTCGCGATCGGCTGCGACCCGGTCGTGTCGTACGCCGCCAGCGCCCCGCTTCCCGGCGACATCGACGAGTACCTGTTCGCCGGCTTCCTGCGGGGCGAGCGGGTGGAGATGGTCGACTGCCTGAGCGTGCCCCTGCAGGTGCCGGCGCACGCCCAGATCGTGCTGGAGGGCTACCTGGAGCCCGGGGAGCGGCTGCCGGAAGGCCCGTTCGGCGACCACACCGGCTTCTACACCCCGGTCGAGCCCTTCCCGGTGCTGCACGTCGAGACGATGACCATGCAGCGCGAGCCGGTCTACCACTCGATCGTCACCTCCAAGCCGCCGCAGGAGGACCACGGCCTCGGCAAGGCCACCGAGCGGATCTTCCAGCCGCTGCTCAAGCTGCTGATCCCGGACATCGTCGACTACGACCTGCCGGCCGCCGGCGTCTTCCACAACTGCGCGATCGTGTCGATCCGCAAGCGCTACCCGAAGCACGCCCAGAAGGTGATGAACGCGATCTGGGGCGCCCACCTGATGTCGCTGACCAAGCTGATCGTGATCGTGGACGAGGACTGCGACGTGCACGACTACCACGAGGTCGCCTTCCGCGCCTTCGGCAACGTCGACTACGCCCGCGACCTGCTGCTCACCGAGGGCCCGGTGGACCACCTCGACCACGCGTCGTACCAGCAGTTCTGGGGCGGCAAGGTCGGCGTCGACGCCACCCGCAAGCTGCCCACCGAGGGCTACACCCGGGGCTGGCCGGAGGAGATGACCATGTCGCCGGAGGTCACCTCCCTGGTCGACAAGCGCTGGAAGGAGTACGGGATCTGATGGCCGCGACCTCCGAACCGCGCGATCTTGCACTTTCCGCCGCCGATTCGCCTGGTTCATCCGCCGCTGTCGGGGCGGCAGGTGCACGATCGCAGGGGAGGGTCCGGGCCTTCCTCAGGCTCGTGGCGATCGAGCACTCGGTCTTCGCGCTGCCGTTCGCGTACCTGTCGGCGCTGACCGCCATGCAGGTCGACGGCGGGCGGGTGCGCTGGGCCGATCTGCTGCTGATCACCGTGGCGATGGTCGGGGCGCGGACGTTCGCGATGGCCGCCAACCGGATCCTCGACCGGCGGATCGACGCGCGGAACCCGCGTACCGCCGCCCGGGAACTGGTCACCGGGGCGGTGAGCGTGCGGACGGCCTGGACCGGCGCGGCCGTCGCCCTGGTGGTCTTCCTCGCCGCCGCCGCCCTGCTCAACCCGCTCTGCCTGGTGCTCGCCCCGCTCGCCGTGGTGCCGCTGGTGGTCTACCCGTACGGCAAGCGGTTCACCAACTGGCCGCACGCCATCCTGGCGATCGCCCAGGCCGTCGGCCCGGTCGGCGCCTGGCTCGCGGTCACCGGCACCCTGGATGGCTCCTGGCCGGCCTGGCTGCTCGGCGCGGCCGTCGGCCTCTGGATCGGCGGCTTCGACCTGATCTACGCCTGCCAGGACGCCGAGGTGGACCGGGAGATCGGCGTGCACAGCGTGCCGGCCCGCTACGGCCTGCGCTTCGCCCTGCACGCCTCCACCGTCGCGCACGTGGTGACCTTCGCGCTCTTCGTCTGGTTCGGCGCGCTGGTCGGCTTCGGCTGGCTCTGGTGGGTCGGGCTGGCGCTCACCGCGGTCGCGTTCGGCTACCAGCACGTGGTGGTCAGCCCCAGCGACCTGAGCAAGGTCAACCGGGCCTTCTTCACCGCGAACGGCTTCGTCGGCATCGCGCTCTTCGTCTTCGCCCTGCTCGACCTGGTGATCCGCCTCGGCCTGCGCCCCTGAGGCGGGTCAACCCCGTCGGGCGGTGGCGGGCTCCGGTCGGGCGACCCGGTAACGGGCGCTCTCCAACGTCCACTCCACCGTGCCCCGCACGGCAGCCGCCACCCCGTCGAGGTGGTCGGTGACCGCCTTGTCCAGCGCCGGGCCGAACGACGGCACCGCCGCGCGGAGCCGGACGAAGTGCCGCATCGACTTCCGCCACCGCTCCACCGTCAGCGCGACCGCCGTCTCCACCGGCACGCCGTGCTCGGCCGCCGTCGCCAGCACCAGGTTGTGCCCGCCCGAGGTGGCCCTGTCCCGCTCCAGCGAGGCCAGGTCGTTGTACCAGGACAGCAGGTCGTTGCCGGTGTCGGCGATCCGCCGCAGCAGCGGGTGGTGGTAGACCGGGTCGGGCAGCGGACGCCCGGTGACGAACTCCACCAGCGGATACGACACGTACGCGGCGGAGGTGGCGCGCCGCAGCTCGACGTACTCGGCGACGCCGGGGGAGCGGCCGGTGGCCTTGTTGACCGCCTCCCGCCAGGTGCCGTCGAGGTGGTGGGCGACCGCGTCGGCGAAGCGCACCCGCCAGCGGGCCGGCATCCGGCGACGGGGTTCCCGGAACGCCCGCACCAGCAGCCGCCGCAGCGGCCCCGTCAGGCCGGTGTGCCGCAGCCGCGGGCCGTCGTGCAGCAGGGTCACCGCCCCGGCGCGCAGCGCCCGGATCTCGTCGGTGCTCAGCCGACCCGACCCGTCACAGGCGTCGTCGACGAGGAAGAACCAGGTGAACAGGGCGGCCAGCACGCGCAGGTCGCCCTCGTCGGCGTCCGGGTAGAGCCGGCCGGCGTACCGGGCGAAGCCGGCCCGGGCCAGCCGCCGCAGCGCGGCCTCGTCCAACGGCAGGCCGAGGTCCGGAAGCAGGTCGTCGGTCAGCCACTCCTGCACCCGGTCGGCGTACGGCGAGAGCCGGGGCGGGATCGGGCATTCGGACCGTAGCGACCAGAGGACCTCGTCGGTCATCACCGATTCCTCCCGCGTGCGATCGGCTCCTGTGCAAATCGCCCCCGGCAGCATGGCAGGTCCACGGGATACCCGCTTCCCCGGCCGGACAACGCGTCCCGTCGCGGACAACCGGCCCTCCGGAGGACATCGTGGACGCGCCGGCCGCCAGGACCGGTGGGCCGACGCGGCAGGGGTGCCCGGCGGCCGGAGAGGACGACCAGGCAGGCTGGAGGCATGCGGGAACCATGGGTGGTCGGGGTCTCCGGGGCGTCCGGCACCCCGTACGCGGCAGCCGTCGTCCGGGCGCTGCTCGACGCCGGGGAGCCGGTGGACCTGATCGTCTCCCGGGCCGCCCGGCTGACCGTCCTGGACGAGACCGGTCGCCCGTTCCGGGACGGGCACTGGGCCGAGGATCTCGCCGCGTGGCTGGGCCGGGACCTGGCCGGGGCCGACGTGCGGCACTGGCCCGCCGGTGACCTGGCGGCCGGTCCGAGCAGCGGCTCCTACCGGGTACGGGGGATGGCGGTCGTGCCGGCGAGCACGGCGGCCTGCGCCGGCATCGCGATCGGGCTCTCCAAGGACCTGCTCCAGCGGGCGGCCGAGGTCAACCTCAAGGAGCGCCGGCCGGTGGTGGTGGTGCCCCGGGAGACGCCGGTGACCCGCAGCCACCTGGAGCATCTCATCGCGCTGCACGACGCCGGTGCGGTGGTGCTGCCGGCCAGCCCCGGCTTCTACGGCGCGGGTGCGGCGGCCTCCGCCGCGCAGCTCGTCGACTTCGTGGCCGGCAAGGTGCTGGACGCCCTCGGCGTACGGCACACGCTGTTCCGTCGGTGGTCGGGTGAGCTGGGTGCGGCGCGGAACTGAATTGGGCCGGGCTCACAGGTACGCGGACCGGACCTGACGTCCGGTCCGCGCGCCGATCCGCACCTTGTCAGTACATGCCGGCGTTGGCCGGGCCTGGCCCGGTCGAGGCGGCCGGACCGGCGTTGCGCGCCTTGCCGACGTCCTCCGCCTCGTCCAACATGCCCTCCCCCTCAAGCAGGGCCCGCACCTCGGATTCCCGAAACCGGCGATGCCCGCCTGGAGTCCGGATGCTGCCTATCCGGCCCGCCGCTGCCCACCTCGTCACCGTCTTCGGGTCAACCCGAAACAGCGCGGCGACTTCACCCGGTGTCAGCAGGCGATCTCCAGTGTCCACAGCCCCCTCCTCGCGTCGACGAAGCCCCCGGCTGAACACACTGCCCCCGGCCGGTGCGAGCCCAGAGCCGTCATGAGGGACGTATGGCAATTACAGCACCAGCGACCTGGCCTGTCCGCCAAACGCGAAAAACGCACTGAGTGGGAAGTTAGTAAATGATACCGGTGCCACTCTCCCTTGACCGTCCGTCTGCGAGTCGTTACCCGCTGTCATGTTCAACGCACGCCGAATGCCCGGCGTTACGCCTTTGCGACTAGGGTCTACAGTCCGTGGACGCCATCGACCTGAGGCTCGTGGAGCTGCTGAGAGGCAACGCCCGTCTGTCCTACGCCGAGCTCGCCAGGCAGGTCGGCCTCTCCGCGCCGGCCGTGCACGAGCGGGTCGGCAAGCTGGAGTCCAGCGGGGTGATCCGGGCGTACCGGGCGGAGGCGGAGCCCGAGGCGATCGGGCTCGGCGTCACCGCGCTGATCGGCATCGTCGAGGACTCCGGCGGCGACACCGACGACATGCTCGAGGCGTTCCGGCGGATGCCGGAGATCGAGTCCTGCTACTTCATGGCCGGCGTCGAGTCGTTCCTGCTCAAGGCCCGGGTCGGCACCATCGCCCAGCTCGAAGAGCTGATCATGCGGTTGAACCGGACGCCCGGGGTCGCCTCCACCCGCACCGGCATCGCCCTCTCCACCAAGTGGGAGAACCGTCCGCAGCCCCTGGAACTCCCCTCCGCCTGAGTTGCCGCCCCCGACCGGCCCGCCGGCCCGCCTTCGACGGGCTGCACGCGCTTCATGGGCAGCCGGGCGTACTGGGGCCGGGTGGCCGGTCGGCCCTGGCGCGCTGCGGTGCCCCGGCGATAGCGTGCGCCGATGACGAACCCCCCGCCCGGAGCGGCCGTGGTGACCGGTGCCGCCGGCGGGCTGGGCCGCGCCATCGCCGCCGCGCTGCACGCCGACGGCTGGCCGGTGCTCCTCACCGACCTCGACGCCGAGGCGGTCGCCGTCGCCGCCGCTCCGCTGGGCGGCTGGTCCCGCGCGCTGGACGTGCGCGACGAGGCGGCCTGCGCCGCCGTCGCCGATGAAGCAGCCGCCGAGGCTGCCGCGCGGGGCGCGCGGGGCGGGCTCGGCCTCTGGGTGAACAACGCCGGCATCCTGGTCACCGGTCCTTCCTGGGAGCAGGACGCCGCGACCCGGCGGCGGGTGGTGGAGGTGAACGCCCTCGGCGCGATGAACGGCACCCTCGCCGCGCTGGCCGTCATGCGCGCTCAGGGGCACGGGCACGTGCTCAACGTGGTCTCGCTGGCCGGGCTGGTGGCCGCCCCCGGCGAGACCGTCTACGCGGCCAGCAAGCACGCCCTGGTCGCGTTCAGCATCGGCACCCTGGCCGACCTGCGGCTGGCCGGTCACCGACGCGTACACGTGTCGTGTCTGTGCCCCGACGGGATCTGGACGCCGATGCTGCACGACCGGCTGGACGACCCGGGTGCCGCGGCCTCCTTCACCGGGACGCTGCTCAGTCCGGAGCTGGTGGCCCGGCGGGCCGCGCGGCTGGCCCGACGGCCCCGCCCGGTGGTCAGCGTGCCGCGCTGGCGCGGCGCGCAGGTCCGGCTCTTCGACGCCATGCCCGGCGTGGCGCTGCGACTCGCCCCGCTGATCCTCGCCGCCGGCCGGGCCGGCCAGCGCCGCCAGCTGCGCCGGACCGGGGCCGATCAGCACCGCCGGAACCCGGCCCGATGAGCAGCGCCGGAACCGGGCCGACCAGCACCGCCGGACCGGGGCCGACCCGCGCTGGCCGGCTTGCTACGTTTCCGGCGTGACTCATCTCGACCGGTGCGACGAGGCCAGCCGGCGTTGGGTGACCGAGGCGATCGGCGCCGTCGAGGCGGACGCCAACCGGTCCGCCGACACCCACCTGCTGCCCTTCCCGCTGCCCCGGCCGTGGGGGATCGACCTCTACCTCAAGGACGAGTCGGTGCACCCGACCGGCTCGCTCAAGCACCGGCTGGCCCGCTCGCTCTTCCTCTACGGGCTCTGCAACGGCTGGATCGGCCCGGAGACCACGATCGTGGAGGCCTCCTCCGGGTCGACCGCCGTCTCCGAGGCGTACTTCGCGCGGATGCTGGGGCTGCCGTTCATCGCGGTGATGCCGGCCTCCACCTCGCCGGAGAAGATCGCCCAGATCGAGTTCCAGGGCGGCCGCTGCCACCTGGTGGACGACCCGGCCAAGGTGGTCGTCGAGGCCCGCTGGCTGGCCGAGGACACCGGCGGGCACTACATGGACCAGTTCACCTACGCGGAGCGGGCCACCGACTGGCGGGGCAACAACAACATCGCCGAGTCGATCTGGGCGCAGCTCGCCCTGGAGCGGCATCCGATCCCCGCCTGGGTCGTGGTCGGCGCCGGCACCGGCGGCACCAGCGCCACCATCGGCCGGTACGCCCGCTACCGCCGGCTGCCCACCAAGCTCTGCGTGGTCGACCCGGAGAACTCCGCGTTCTACCCCGCCTGGCAGGCGGCCGACTGGTCGGTGCGGACCGGGCGTGGCTCCCGGATCGAGGGGATCGGCCGGCCCACCGTGGAGGCGTCGTTCCTGCCGTCGGTGGTGGACCGGATGGTCCAGGTGCCCGACGCCGCCTCGCTGGCCGCCATGCGGGCCGGATCGGCCGTGCTCGGCCGCCGGGTGGGCGGCTCGACCGGCACCAACCTGTGGGGCGCGTTCGGGCTGATCGCCGAGATGCTGGCCGAGGGCCGCACCGGTTCGGTGGTCACCCTGATCTGCGACGCCGGCGACCGTTACGCCGACACGTACTACGCCGACGACTGGGTGGCCGCCCAGGGCCTGGACCTGGCCCCGCACCTGGCCACCGTCGAGCGCTTCCTGACCGACGGCGCCTGGCCGGCCTGAGGCCCTTCCGACGGCGTCAGCGCGGGTAGATCCGTTCGGTCAGCCCGGGGTAGCGCACCACGTAGCCGTCGGCGTCCAGGTCGATGTCGGCGGTGAAGGTGTCGCTGGTGAAGCGGACCCGGCCGGGACCGAGCGAGGTGTAGACCTGCTCGGCGGGCACCACCAGCAGGCCCGGCACCAGCACCCAGGCGACCGCGATCCGGTGCGGGATGTCGGCGGGCCCGCGGGCCAGCCCGAGCCGGCGTACCGGCAGGGCGTTGAAGAGCGCCGCTCCGCCGAGGTCGACGTCGAGCGCGTCGGCGAGCCGGTCGGGGTCGTCGGTGCCGGGCAGCCCGGCGGCCGGATGGCCGGCCGCCCGCAACGCCGCGTCCAGGTCACCCTGCTCGGCGGTGGTCACCCGCCACCGGTCGGCGGACCGTTCCAGGCGTACGCTGCGCAGCCAGCCGGCGCCCTCCGCCTCGACCTCGACCCGGGTCGTGGCCCAGCCGGGGTCGGTGGTCACCTGGTAGCGGCAGGTGTAGGGGATCGGGTCGACGGCCGTCTGGGTGCCCCGCGCCGTCAGCCCGCGGCCGTCGTCGAGCAGCGCGTGCTCCGCGCCGGCGGTGTCCGTCCGGGCCCAGAAGAGCGACTTCGGCATGGTCGGCATGAGCCGGACGTTACGCGACCCGGCCGACACCGGCAGCGGATGCGAAAACGCCGCCGCGGAGCGTGGGCTCCGCGACGGCGTCACCGTCTGGCTCGGGTCAGTGGGTACGCGCCGGCGGTCGCCCGCCGCCGAAGCCCCGCTGCTCGTCGCGCGGCCGGTCGTCCCGCCCGCGGCCCTCGGAGCGGAAGCCGCCCCGGTCGCCGTAGCTGCGCCCCTCGGTGGGCCGGTCGCCGTAGCTGCGGCTCTCGGTGGGTCGGTCGGCGTAGCGCCGCTCGCCCTGGGGCCGGTCGCCGTAGCCCCGGCTCTCGGTGGGTCGG
>NZ_JAMOKF010000450.1 GCF_023656545.1 Micromonospora phytophila
GGCCGCGGCGGCCCGGCTCGGGCTCGGGCCGCGCACCGCCGCGCTCACCGTCGCCGGCTGCCCGGCCTGACCGCCTGCGGGTGTAGCGTGCGGGGCATGCAGGGCACGGTGGCCACCTACGACGCGGCGACCCGCAGCGGGATGCTGCTCCTCGACGACGGCACCGAACTGGCCTTCCCGGCCCGGGCCTTCGACGCCTCCGGGCTGCGGCTGCTCCGCCTCGGCCAGCGGGTGCGCATCGACACCGACGCCACCGGCGAGGTCGTCCGGGTGACGTTGCCGACGATGGCCTGAACGACTGGCCGCAATTCATTTTGCGTTAACCCGGATCGGGTGATTATGAGCGGGTGAGCACCCCTCGCGAGCACCCCGCAAGCCAGCCGCCCGACACCGACCCGGCCGAATCCCGCAACGGCGCCCGACCCCGTGGCACCGACGGCCGCTTCCGCACCGCCCGCACTGTCGAGACGGCCCACGCCGACGCCGCCGGCCCCGACGCGGGGGCCGACTCCGCCGGGCTGGAGGAGGTGCTGGACCCGGACACCGCACCGGCCACCCCGGTCATCGTCGACGACGACGCGCCGGCCGCCGCGCGGCTGCCCGAGGACCGGTTCCTCAACCGGGAGCTCTCCTGGCTCGACTTCAACGCCCGGGTGCTGACGCTCGCCGAGGACCAGCGCACCCCACTGCTGGAACGGGCCAAGTTCCTGGCCATCTTCGCCAGCAACCTCGACGAGTTCTTCATGGTGCGCATCGCCGGGCTGAAGCGGCGGCTCTCCGCCGGCCTGCCGGTCCGCGGCGGCGACCGGCTGCCGCTGCGTACCCAGCTGGAGCTGATCGCGGAGCGGACCGCGGCGCTGACCGCCCGTCACGCCGCCTGCTTCGTCGACGACGTGCTGCCGAAGCTCGCCGCCGAGGACATCCGCGTCCTGCGCTGGAGCGAGCTGGGCGACGCCGAGCGGGAGCGGCTGCGCACCTACTTCCGGGAACACATCTTCCCCGTACTGACCCCGCTCGCGGTCGACCCGGCGCACCCCTTCCCGTACATCTCGGGGCGGTCGCTGAACCTGGCGGTGGCGGTCCGCGACCCGGACGGCGGCTCGGAGCTCTTCGCCCGGGTCAAGGTCCCCAACAACGTGCCCCGGTTCGTCCGGGTCGACCGGGACCGGCCGGGGGTGCGGGTGCTGCCGGTCGAGGATCTCATCTCGGTGCACCTGGGCCAGCTCTTCTCCGGCATGCAGGTGGTCGAGTGCCACCTGTTCCGGGTGACCCGCAACG
The DNA here is from genome assembly GCF_023656545.1 of Micromonospora phytophila. Taxonomy (GTDB): domain Bacteria; phylum Actinomycetota; class Actinomycetes; order Mycobacteriales; family Micromonosporaceae; genus Micromonospora; species Micromonospora phytophila. The sequence continues at coordinate 1,279 of NZ_JAMOKF010000450.1, forward strand.
CCGAGGTGGAGGTCGACGAGGACCGCGACGAGGACCTGCTCCAGGCGCTCGAACGGGAGCTGGCCCGCCGCCGCTTCGGCCCGCCGGTACGCCTGGAGGTCGCCGCCTCGATCTCCGACCACATGCTGGAACTGCTCGTGCGTGAGCTGGACATGGACGCGCAGGACGTGCTGCGGGTGCGCGGCCTGCTCGACCTGTCGGCGCTCTGGCAGCTCTACGGCGAGGCCGACCGCCCCGACCTGAAGGACCCGCCGTTCGTGCCGGCCACCCACCCCCGGCTCGCCGAGGGCGAGGTGCCGCGGAGCGTCTTCAGCACCCTGCGGGACGGGGACGTGCTGGTGCACCACCCGTACCACTCGTTCGCCACCAGCGTGCAGCGCTTCATCGAGCAGGCTGCGGCCGACCCGGACGTGCTGGCCATCAAGCAGACGCTCTACCGCACCAGCGGCGACTCCCCCATCGTCGACGCGCTGGTCGACGCGGCGGCCGCGGGCAAGCAGGTGGTGGTGCTGGTGGAGCTGAAGGCCCGCTTCGACGAGATCGCGAACATCGGCTGGGCCCGCACCCTGGAACGCGCCGGCTGCCACGTGGTCTACGGCCTGGTGGGTTTGAAGACGCACTGCAAGACCGCCCTGGTGGTACGCCAGGAGGGCAACCAGATCCGCCGCTACTGCCACATCGGCACCGGCAACTACCACCCGAAGACGGCCCGGCTCTACGAGGACTTCGGCATGCTCACCGCCGACCCGGAGATCGGCGCCGACCTGACCGACCTGTTCAACGTCCTCACCGGCTACAGCCGGCAGACCGCGTTCCGGCGGCTGCTGGTGGCGCCGCAGGGCATCCGCAGCGGGCTGGTCGAGCGGATCGAACGGGAGATCGCGCACGTCCGGCTCGGCATGCCCGGGCTGGTGCAGTTCAAGGTGAACTCGCTGGTCGACGAGGAGCTCACCGATGCCCTCTACCGGGCCTCCCGGGCCGGCGTGCACGTCGACCTGCTCATCCGGGGCATGTGCACGCTGCGGCCAGGCGTGCCAGGCCTGTCGGAGAACATCCGGGTCCGCTCCATCCTCGGCCGGTTCCTGGAACACTCCCGGATCTTCCGGTTCGGCAACAACGGCGACGCCGAGTTCTGGATGGGGTCGGCCGACCTGATGCACCGGAACCTGGACCGTCGGGTCGAGGCGCTGGTGCAGGTCAGCGACCCGGTGGCCCGGGCCGAGCTGGACCACGTCATGGCCGCCGCGATGAGCCCCGACGTGGACGCGTTCGAGCTGGCGGCCGACGGCAGCTGGCGACGGCGTGCCGGCACGGACGACGCGCCCCTGGTCGACCTCCAGGAACTGCTGCTGCGCCGCGTCGGTGGCACGGCCGGCTGAGGCCCGCCGGCATAGGCTGACGAGATGGTCGAGGAGGAGCAGAAGTACGAGGTCGACGACGACCACGCCCTGCCGGACCTGTCCCCGGCCGTCCCCGAGGGCGGGGCGGTGCGGGCGGCGCCAGCGGTGACGCTGGTCGCCACGTACTTCGACACCGCGGACCTGCGGCTGGCCCGGGCGGGGGTCTCGCTGCGCCACCGGGAGGGGGACGAGCTGCCCTGGACGGTGAAGCTGCCGACGGGCACCCCCGGCGTGCGGCACGAGATCTCCCGCCCCGGCCCGGCCGGCGCCGTCCCGCCGGAGCTGGCCGAGCTGGTCACCGTGTTCCACCGGGGGGCGCCGCTGGCCCCGGCGGCGGTGGTGCGCACCGTCCGGCACGGGCAGGAGGTGCGCGACCGCGACGGCACGCTCCTCGCCGCGGTGGTCGACGACCGGGTCACCGTGCTCGACGCCGACGGCGCCACCACCGCCGCCTTCCGTGAGCTGGAGGTGGAGCGCAAGGCCGGCGACCGGGCGCTGCTGGACCGGGTCGGGTCGCTGCTGCGCGAGGCGGGCGCGCGGGGCGGCTCCTTCACGCCGAAGCACGTCCGGGCGCTGGGCCCTGCCGCCGAGGCCGAGCCGGACCTGGTCGCCCCGGCCGGGCTGGGCGCCCACCCCACCGCCGGCGAGGTGGTCACCGAGGCGCTGCGGCGCGAGGTACGGCGGTTGCTGACACACGATCCGCTGGCCCGCATGCGCGCCCCGGCGGACGACGGCGGCAGCCCGGTGCACCAGCTGCGGGTGGCCTGCCGGCGACTGCGCAGCGACCTGAAGACGTTCGCGCCCCTGGTCCGGTCCGGATGGTCCCGCCCGTTGCGCGGCGAGCTGAAGTGGCTCGCGGACTCCCTGGGCGCCGCCCGCG
>NZ_JAMOKF010000451.1 GCF_023656545.1 Micromonospora phytophila
CCGGCCGGCCCCGGCCCCGGCCGAACGGGTCCCGGCGGCGGCGCGTCTTCCGGTCCTCACCCGCCACGGCAGAGCCGTGGCCGATAGTCTCGCGACATGTCGGAGCACTCAGCGAACCCTTCAACGGCGACCGCCGCATCCGGTCGTCCCCGTGCGGTCAAGGCCGTCATCCCGGCCGCCGGACTGGCCACCCGGTTCCTGCCGGCCACCAAGGCGGTGCCCAAGGAGCTGCTCCCGGTGGTCGACCGGCCGGTGCTGCAGTACATCGTCGAGGAGGCAGCCCAGGCCGGCATCGACGACGTCCTGCTGATCACCGGTCGTGGCAAGACGTCGATGGTGGACCACTTCGACCGCCGCCCCGATCTGGAGGAGCGGCTGGAGAAGAAGCCCGAGCTGCTGGCCGCGGTGCGCCGCTCGGAGGAACTGGCCGCGATCTACACCGTCCGGCAGCCCGAGCAACTCGGTCTCGGCCACGCCGTCGGGTACGCCGAGTCGCATGTCGGCGACGCGCCCTTCGCGGTGCTCCTCGGTGACGAGTTCGTCAAGCAGTCCGAGCCGCTGCTGCCGGCCATGCTGGAGCTGCAGGCCCGCACCGGCGGGGTGGTGCTGGCCTTCTTCGAGGTCGACCCGGCCGAGACCAAGCGCTACGGCATCGCCTCGGTGGAGCCGGCCGAGGCGGAGCTGACCGACATCGGCGAGATCGTCAAGGTCACCGGCATGGTGGAGAAGCCGAAGCCGGAGGACGCGCCGAGCAACCTCGCCGTGCTGGGCCGCTACGTGCTGCCGAGCCGGATCTTCGACGCCATCCGGCGGACGGAGCCGGGCAGCGGCGGGGAGATCCAGCTGACCGACGCCATGGAGCTGCTGCGCAAAGAGGGCGTGCCGGTGCACGCGATCGTCTACCGAGGCACCCGCTACGACACGGGCATGCCGCTGGGCTACCTCCAGACGGTGGTCCAGATCGCCGCCGAGCGCGAGGACCTCGGCAGCGAGTTCCGCAAGTGGCTGGCCGAGTTCGTCAACTCCGACGCGGCGGGCGGATCTGGTACATGACAGCGACGGCCGACGCCGAGGCGGCCGCGAACGAGTTGACGCCGCTCGCCGACTACCTGGGCAGTGTGCTGCGCAGGTTACGCGCGCTGCCGCCGCTCGACCTCGACCTGACCCAGGCGTACGGCAACGTCCTCGCCGAGGACGTCGTCGCGCCGCACTCCTTCCCGGCCTTCGACCAGGCGGCCGTGGACGGGTACGCGGCGCGCTGGGAGGACATCTCCGGCGGCGGGCGCGGCGTGGGGTACGTCCCGTCCCAGTCCGGCGGGCCGGGCGGGCGCACCGTGCGGCTCAACGTGGTCGGTGACCTCGGCGCGGCGAGCTGGCGCCCGGTCCGGCTCACCCCCGGCGCGTGCTTCTCCGTCGCCGCCGGGGCGCCGCTGCCGGTCGCCGCGGACGTGGTGGTCCCGGTGGAGTGGACCGACCAGGGCATGGCCGCCGTGGAGATCTTCCGCGTTCCCAAACGGGGGTACGGGTTGCGCAAGGCCGGCGAGGAGTTACCGGCCGGCACCCTGCTCGCCCGCGCCGGCACGTACGTCTCCCCGGCGCTGGTCGCGGTCTTCGCCGCCACCGGCATCGGCCACGTGGTGGTGCGGCCCAGCCCGCGGGTGGTCATCGTGGCCACCGGCGACGAGCTGGTCGACGTGGGCCGGGGCAGCCAGCCCGGCCAGGTGGTGGACGCCAACTCGCACGCCCTGACCGCCGCGGCGGCCGAGGTGGGCGCGCTGGCGTACCGGGTGGGCATCTGCGACGACGACCCGGAGGGGTTGCGCGGGCTGCTGGAGGACCAGACGCTGCGCGCCGACCTGATCATCACCACCGGCGGCACCGGCACCGGGCCGGGGGACATGGTGCGCCGGATCCTGTCCCGCCGGGAGGGCGGCCGGGCCGGCCCGGTCACCTTCACCGAGGTGGCGCTCTATCCCGGCACCGCGCTCGGGTTCGGCACCGTCGGCGCCGAGGAGGTGCCGGTGGTCTGCCTCCCCGGTGACCCCGGTGCGGCGCTGATCGGCTTCGAGGTGCTGGCCCGCCCGGCGATCAACCTGCTGGCCGGGGCCGAACCCGTGTTCCGGCCCAGCGTCCGCGCCCACCTGCTGGAGACGGTCTCGTCCCCGGGCGGGCTGCGCGAGTTCCGCCCCGCGCACGTCGCCGAGCGGCGCGGCGGCGGCTACACCGTGCAGCCGCTCAGCGGGGGGCCGTTCACCCTCTCCGGGCTGGCCGAGGCGAACGGGCTGCTGGTGCTCGGCGAGCGGGTCACCACCGCCGCCGCCGGGTCCACGGTGGACGTGCTGCTGCTGGACCGGCGCCGGTGAGGCTCACCCGGGGCGTCGGACGGACGGCGGCGGGCGCCGGGCCGACCCCGGTGGGCGCGGGTGAGCTTGCGGGTCGCGCGGTCGCGGGCGGAAGATCGGCCCGGTGAGCCTGTTCGGACTGCGGCGTGCGCCCGGCTGGCCGGCGGTGCTGGTGGACGGTCCCGTGGTGCTGCGGCCCTACCGGCGCTCCGACGCGGCGGCCTGGTCGGAGGTGCGCCGCGCCAACCGGGCCTGGCTGGCCCCCTGGGAGTCGTCCATGCCGGGCGACTGGGACGAGGTGAACTCGCCGGCCGCGTTCCGCTGGGTGCAGCGTGACCAGCGCCGCTCCGCGCGTACCGGCGAGGGCATGCCGTTCGCCGTCTGCCTGCGTGAGGAGGGGCGGGAGCGGCTGGTCGGCCACCTCAACGTCGGCAGCATCGTGCGGCGGGCGTTCTGCTCCGGGTACGTCGGCTACTGGGTGGACTCCAGCGTGGCCGGTCGAGGCATCATCCCGACGGCGATGGCGCTCGCCGTGGACCACGCCTTCGGCCCGGGCGGGCTGCACCGGGTCGAGGTGAACGTCCGCCCGGAGAACCGGCCGTCCCGGCGGGTGGTGGAGAAACTGGGCTTCCGCGAGGAGGCGTACCACGTGCGCTACATGCACATCGACGGCGCGTGGCGCGACCACATCGGATACGCGATGACCAGCGAGGAGATCGCCGCCGAGGGCGGACTGCTGGCCCGCTGGCACCGGATCCGCGCCGCCGCCGGGTGAGCCGTCCCACGGACGGGATCGGCGCGGCGTGTCAGCTTCCGGGTCGGCGGCCCGTAACCTCAAGTAACTGCAAGCTGTGGCAAGCGCTGCCCGTCCGTACGATCCACGCACCCGGCCATGATCGGTGGAAGATCCTGCGGTCGGCCGGCGGTTGCTCCGAATTCGGTGACGGGAGGGGTGAGGGTGCCGACCTCGGTGCTCCTCGCCGTCCTCGCCGCCGCCGGCCTGCTCGCCCTCGCTCCGGCGCTGGTCCGCCGGTACGACGCCACCGAGCGGCTGGTGGCGGAGCGGGCGCAGTCGACGGCGCGGGTGCAATCGGTCAGGTGGGCTTCCTGGATGAGGCGGATCGATTCGGCGTAGTAGCCGGACAGGAACCGCTCGAAGGACAAGGGGCCGCGGGCGGCGAAGTAGCCGGCGAGGGCGGTGACGGCGTAG
>NZ_JAMOKF010000452.1 GCF_023656545.1 Micromonospora phytophila
CGCGTCGCCGGACGGTGCCGCTGGCGAGGGCTGTGGTCGCGGCCGTGGCGGGGCACCCGCCGGGCCGGTGCGGACGGGGGTGGGCCGGCCGCGGCTGACCCCGGCCGGCCGTGCCGGCGCCTGCTCCTTCGGCAGGTCGAGGGCGACCTCGGCCCCCATCCGTCGGCGCAGGGTGGCCAGGGCGCGCGACGTCTGGCTCTTGACCGTGCCCGGGGAGATCTCGAGCAGGGCCGCCGTCTGCGCCTCCGACATGTCCTCGTAGAAGCGCAGCACGAGCACCGCCCGCTGCCGGGTGGGCAGCGCGCTGAGGTGCCGCCAGAGCAGATCCCGGTCGAGCTGCTGGTCGATCTCGTCGGCGGCCGCCCGCTCCGGCAGCACCTCGGTGGGGCGCTCACCGTGCCAGCGGCGGCGCCACCAACTGGTCGAGGTGTTGACCATGACCCGGCGGGCGTACGGCTCGATCGCCTCGATCCCGCCGAGGCGCTTCCAGGCCAGGTAGGTCTTGGTCAACGCGGTCTGGAGCAGGTCCTCGGCGGTGGCCCAGTCCCCGCTGAGCAGGTACGCGGTGCGCAGCAGGGCGCCGGAGCGGGCCGCGACGAAGTCGCGGAACTCCTCCTCCAGCGGGTCCCTGCTCGCCACCGCTCACCTCCGCACCCCGTCCTTGCAGAGCAGGCTGCCATGGCCGGGCACGTCGGGTCGACGGCAAAAGGTGTGCGACTCATCCGATGTTCGGACGAAAACCTTCACGCCCCGTCGTCGGCCTTGGCCTCGTCCGCCTCCTTGCCCAGCCGCGCCTCGACCGCCTGCGGCTCGTACATCTCCTCGACGACGCGCAGGTAGAGCTCGTTCGGGTTGGGCAGGTTCTTGATTTCGCGGAGCGCCTGCTCCTGGCCGGCGGACTCCAGCACGAAGGTGCCGTAGTTGAGCGCTCGGCCGGTCGGCGTCTGCTCGTACTTCATGTCGGTGACCCGGACCAGCGGCATCATCGCGACCCGCCGGGTGATGATGCCGTTGACGACCATCACCCGCTTGTTGGTCAGGATGAAGCGGTCGTACCACCAGTCGGCGACCTTCCAGGCCACCCAGCCCATCACCGCGAACCAGAGCAGCACGGCGATCGTGGTGAGCGCGCCGACGTCCTGCCCGGCGAGGAAGCCGGAGAGGTAGCCGAGCACGAAGGTCGCGGCGACGCCGATCAGCAGCGGGGTGGCGAGGTGGATCCAGTGCCGCTTCCACTCGCCCCGGTAGCGCTCGGTGGGGAAGAGATAGCGCGCGACCAGCGAGCTGGGCTCGTCCTCCAGCGGCAGCACCCGGCGCGGTGCCATGCCGGCGGCGTCGGCCCGGAGGCCGGCCAGCTCGTCCTCGGAGATCTGCGGCGGCTGGTAGCCCGCCTCGGGGTCACGGATCCAGGCCCGCCCCGACCGGCCCTCGCCGGCGTAGCCCGGACCGTCGCCCAGGCTGGCGCTGTCCGAAAGGGAGGGACCGTCGGAGAGGCCCGGACCGGAGCCGTAACCCGGCCCGTCGTCGGGGCCGAGCCGGGGGATCGGCTCCGTGTCGCGTTCCCGGCGCTCCCGGTCGGGGTCGTCGGGGTCGAAGGGTGGACCGGAGGGGCTTCCCATCGGCGGCTAGGCGACGAGACTGGTGAAGAAGTCGCCGAACCCCTGTGCGATGTCCATGATGCCGCCGCCCAGCGACTTGAACACGTCCGCGGCGGAATTTGGCCGGTAGGCGACAAAGAAGATCAAGAATGCGATTCCGGCCCAGGTGAGGACCTTCTTGACCATGGCGGGCCATCCTCTCGCGCGGCGCCGGGTCCCATTACCGCAGCGGCACCCAGAGTATCAGTGTGGTGTCGTACAGTGAATATCTGCGTCCGTTCTCCGACATTCCGGGAGACCTGGCAAGCCCTGGAGACCTGTCAAGCCTTCCCGTGCAGATACGGAGACGGTGCGCCGTACACGAGTTCGGGGGGAGTCCACTCGGTCAGGTCGTGCAGCACGACATCTTCCGCGAGCAGGTGACCCGCACTCGCCGGCCAGGCTATCGCATGGAGCCACATTCCCCGAGCTTCGCCGGCGTACGCGCTTCGATCGGTCGGCGAATTCACGAGCCACAGTGGAGTCGGATGACCGGCCACCCTGATCCTGGCCTGCCCGACGTGCTCCGGGTGACCGTAGCCCGGATCGGTAAGCGCCTCGGCCAGTTCCGGGCCGGGATCCGGGCCGGCCAGACCGGCGAACCGGGTGCCCAGACCGACGCCCGGCTCCTCGGCCACGAAGACCAGGTCGGCCGGGCCACCGCCGAGCGGCGCCGGCCCCGCGCAGGCCACCGCGGTGGCCCGCACGCCGGTGCGGTCGTCCCCCGCGTACGCCACGCCGGTCATGGTCCAACCGGGCGGCAGCGGCCAGGGGCACCAGAGCGGCACCACCGGCCGGTGGGGTGGATCGGCGGCGGCGACGATCCGTTCGACCACGCTGGCGACGATCTCCGCGCCGATGTGCTCCGGCACGTGCAGCGGGGGAACCGGTCCGCAGTCGACGCAGCGCGACTCGGTGTGCATCAGGTCCGGCGCACGGACCTGCCCCCCACATCTCGGACAACTCACCGCGACACTCACCACCCCACCGTCGCCCCGTGCCGCCGCCCCGTCAAGCGGAGCGGCGGTTTCGGCCCCGGGGTTCGTCGCACCTGGACGAGGTCAGTCCGGCGGCGGCCCGGCGTGCGCGCGGATCCAGGCGTGCATCGCGATGCCGCTGGCCACGCCGGCGTTGATCGACCTGGTGGAGCCGTACTGGGCGATGGAGAAGAGCTGGTCACAGGCCGCGCGGGCCGGGTCGGAGAGACCGGGGCCCTCCTGTCCGAAGAGCAGCACGCAGCGCGACGGCAGGGTGGTGGTCTCCAACGGCCGCGACCCGGGCAGGTTGTCGATGCCGACGACGGGGAGCCGTTCCCGTGCCGCCCACGAGACGAACTCCTCGATCGTCTCGTGGTGCCGGACGTGCTGGTAGCGATCGGTCACCATCGCACCCCGGCGGTTCCACCGGCGACGGCCGACGATGTGCACCTCGGCGGCGAGGAAGGCGTTGGCGTTGCGGACCACGGTGCCGATGTTGAAGTCGTGCTGCCAGTTCTCGATCGCCACGTGGAAGCCGTGCCGACGCCGGTCCAGGTCGGCCACCACGGCCTCGCGGCGCCAGTAGCGGTAGCGGTCGACCACGTTGCGCCGGTCACCCTCGGCGAGCAGCTCCGGGTCGTACCGCGGGTCGTCCGGCGGATCGCCGGGCCACGGTCCCACGCCGACGTCGAGCTGCTCACCGGTCACGGTCACGCAGGTTACGTCCCGGGTCGCGGGCGGCGGGCACCGGGCGGGGGGCTCAGCGCAGCCCCAACGCGTCGCCGAGCCGCTCCAGGAAACGACGGTCGGCGGGGGCCGGCGACACCCCCTCGACCCGCGCCACCGGCTGCGCCTCGGTGGTCGCCGCCCGGCAGACCCGGGCCGCGACCGACTGCACCCACTGCCGGTACGCCGCGGAGTCGGCCGGGTCG
>NZ_JAMOKF010000453.1 GCF_023656545.1 Micromonospora phytophila
CCGGCCGTCGCGCCCCCGGTGGCGCCCGCCAACCCCGCCGGCCCGCTGCCCGGCCGGCTGCTCCACCTCGGCGGGCGGGTGCTGCACCGCAGCGCGGCCCTGCTCGCCCTCGCCGCGGTCTGGGAGATCGCCCCCCGCGCCGGCCTGGTCGACCGGGTCTTCCTGCCACCGCTGAGCGAGGTGCTGGTGGGCTGGACGGAGCTGCTGCGCAGCGGGCAGCTCGCCGACCACGTGGGCGCCAGCCTCACCCGGTCGCTGACCGGGCTGGGCCTGGCGGTGCTCACCGCCATCCCGCTGGGGCTGCTGATCGGCTGGTACCGGCCCCTGGCGGACCTGCTCAGCCCGCTGCTGGAGGTGTTCCGCAACACCGCGGCGCTGGCCCTGCTGCCGGTCTTCGTGCTGATCCTCGGGCTGGGGGAGACCTCGAAGATCGCCCTGGTGCTCTACGCCTGCTCCTGGCCGATCCTGCTGAACACCATCGCCGGGGTGAAGGGCGTCGACCCGCTGCTGATCCGCTCGGCCCGGTCGATGGGGCTCAACCACCTGCGCCTGTTCCAGAAGGTGATCCTGCCGGCCGCGGTGCCGACCATCTTCACCGGCGTCCGACTGGCCGGGGCCTACTCGATCCTCGTGCTGGTCGCCGCCGAGATGGTCGGCGCGAAGGCCGGCCTCGGCTACCTCATCAACTACGCGCAGTACAACTTCGCGATCCCCGACATGTACTCCGGGATCATCACGATCTCCGCCATCGGCCTGGTCGTCAACCAGCTACTCGTCGCCCTCGAACGCCGCTTCTCCACCTGGCGCGTCGACGTCTCCGCCTGAAAGGAAGCCCCATGTCCCGCACCCTGCACCTCAACGCGTTCCTGATGGGCGTCGGCCACCACGAGGCGGCCTGGCGGCACCCGCGCACCGACCCGCACCGGGTCGCCGACGTCCGGCACTTCCAGGAGCTGGCCCGGATCGCCGAACGCGGCACCCTCGACTCGGTCTTCCTCGCCGACTCCCTCGCCGTCGGGCCGGCCGTCCGGCACAACATCCAGGCCGTCTTCGAACCGCTCACCCTGCTCACCTCGCTGGCGGCGGTCACCGAGCACATCGGCCTGATCGCCACGGTCTCCACCACCTACACCGAGCCGTTCACCACCGCGCGCACGTTCGCCTCGCTGGACCACCTCAGCGGCGGCCGGGCCGGCTGGAACATCGTCACCTCCGCCCAGGAACGGGAGGCGTGGAACTTCAACCGGGCCAGCCACCCCGCGCACGCCGACCGCTACCGCCGGGCCGCCGAGTTCGTCGACGTGGCGATCAAGCTCTGGGACAGCTGGGAGGACGACGCCCTCGTCCTCGACGCCGGCGCCGGGGTCTTCGCCGACACCGACCGGGTGCACGAGATCAGCCACGCGGGGGCGGAGTTCCAGGTCCGGGGGCCGCTGAACACGCCCCGCCCGCCGCAGGGCCGGCCGCTGCTGGTGCAGGCCGGATCGTCCCCGGACGGCATCGCCTTCGCCGCCCGGTACGCCGAGGCCGTCTTCACCGCCCAGCAGACCCTCGCCGACGGGCAGGCCTTCCACGCCGCGCTCAAACGGGCCACCGCCGCCGCCGGCCGCGACCCCGACCTGGTCAAGGTGCTGCCCGGCATCGCCCCCGTGATCGGCGGTACGGAGGCCGAGGCGCAGGCCCTCGCCGCCGAGCTGGAGGCGCTGATCGTCCCCGAGCACGCCCTCGCCCAGCTCTCCGGCATGACCGGCGTCGACCTCACCGGCCTGCCGCTCGACGGCCACCTGCCGGAGCTGCCCGACGCGACCAGCGTCCAGGCGCACCAGAGCCGCTACCAGCTCGTCGTCGACCTGGCCCGGCGGGAGAACCTCACCCTCCGGCAGCTGATCGGCCGGCTCGGCGGCGGCCGGGGCCACCGGGTGGTCGCCGGCACCCCGGACCAGATCGCCGACCAGATCGAACTCTGGTTCACCCAGGGCGCAGCCGACGGCTTCAACGTGATGCCACCGCTGCTGCCCAGCGGGCTGGCGGACTTCGTCGACCACGTGGTGCCGCTGCTGCGGGCCCGGGGCCTGTTCCGGCACGAGTACACCGGCCGCACCCTGCGCGAGCACTACGGCCTGCCCCGCCCCGCCAGCGCGTACGCCGCCGCGGCGCTGGTGCCGGCGTGACCACCGTGGAGCGTCCCCGGACGGACGCGCCTCCCGCCGACCTGCTGCCGGTGGACCGGGACCTGTTCCGCGCCCTGCTCCGCCGGCAGGCCGCCACGGTCACCGTGGTCACCGCCGTGGCCCGTGACACCGACCCGGCCTGCCTGGGCGGGATCGGCGCGCCGCTGCGGGCCGGCTTCACCGCCACCTCGTTCACCTCCGTGTCGCTCGACCCGCCCCTGGTGTCGTTCTGCCTCGGCGTGGCATCGTCCAGTTGGCCGGTGCTGGCCCGGGCCGAACACGTCGCCGTGCACCTGCTCGGCGCCGGCCAGCGGGATGCCGCCCGCGTCTTCGCCACCAGCGGCATCGACCGGTTCGCCGCGTACCCGCACTGGGCGCCCGGCCCGTTCGGGGTGCCGCTGCTGACCGGGGTGCTGGCCCGGCTGCTCTGCCGGGTGGTGCACCGGGTGCCGGCCGGCGACCACACCCTGGTCATCGCCGAGCCGCTGGTGCTCGGCGCCGGCGAGGACGGGGACCCGCTGGTCCACCACCGGGGCGGCTACACCACCGCCGGGGCGGCGGTGCCGGCGTGAGCGCGCCCCCGACCCTCGCGCCGCCCGACCTGCTCGCGTTGGACCGGGCCGGCCAGGACCTGCTCTTCCGGGCAGCCCGCACGGCCAACAGCTTCACCGGGGAGCCGGTCACCGACGCCCAGGTCGCCGCGATCCACGACCTGGTCCGGTACGGGCCGACCGCGCTCAACGGCCAGCCCCTGCGGGTGCTGCTGCTGCGCTCGGCGGCGGCCCGGGCCCGGCTGCTGCCGCACGTGCCGAGCGGCAACCGGGCGAAGACGGCCGGTGCGCCGCTGGTGGCGGTGCTCGCCGCCGACGTCGACTTCCACGAGCGGCTGCCCGAGCTGTTCCCGCACCGCCCGCGGGCCCGGGAGTGGCTCGGTGACCGGCCCGAGCGTGCCGCGCAGGCCCGGTTCAACGCCACCCTCCAGATCGGCTACCTGCTGATCGGCGTACGGGCGGCGGGGCTGGCCGCCGGCCCGATGGCCGGGTTCGACGCCGAGGGGGTGCGGCGGGACTTCTTCCCGGACGGCCGGCACGAGGTGCTGCTGCTGATGAACATCGGCCGCCCCGCCCCGGATGCCGGGCAGGACCGCCTGCCCCGGCTGGCGACGGAGGAGGTGGTCCGCACCCTCTGAGCGGCGGCGCGGGCGGGTCAGACGGGGGTGCGGGTGGCGGCGAGGACGCGGGTGAGGGTGCCGTCGTCCTCGGTGATGTCGCGTTCGTGGGTGAAGCCGAGCTTCGCCAGCAGGGCCAGGGAGGCGTGGTTGGCCTCGGCGACGGTGGCGTACATCGTGTCCAGGCCGAG
>NZ_JAMOKF010000454.1 GCF_023656545.1 Micromonospora phytophila
CCGGGTAGCCGGCCGGCGTACGGGACGGGGCGGGACCGGTCGCGGTGAACGGGAAGGGCACGTGCACGAAGGGGTTGCCGTGCCGCACCAGAGCGTCGATCTGCCGCTCGTTGAGCCCGTGCGACTCCAGCACCCGCCGGCCCCAGCGGTGCAGCCGGCACGGGTACGTCGCACCGTCGTTGCGGCACAGCGGCCCGGTCGGCCACTCCTCGGCGGTGTGCACGACCACCGCCCGGACCGCGAGCCGAACGTCCTCGGGGGTCAGCGGCGCCGGCACCGGCACCTCGCCCAACACCTGATCGATGGGATCCGTCGACTGCTCACCAACTCGCACGGTAGGCCTCCCGCAGCTCCGGTAGCGGTGTGGCTGACGCGCCGCACCGCATCCTCGGGCAGTGGTACGGCCCACAGGGCGGAACAGTTCAATCCGCCCGACCTGCTCCACCGGGGGTGTGGGACTTGCCCCGTCGCCCCGGACACCCCGACGGCCCCCCGGGGTGCCACCGTCAGACCCGCGCTGACCACGTTCGCGCGGGGCGGCGAGGCCCGCGAGCTGCGCGGCGAACTGGCCCGCACCGGGGTGGTGGTACGCGACGACGGCCGGCGGCAGTACTGGCGGCTGACCCGGTCGGCGCCGCGTCCCCGGCCGGAGGAAACGACTTCGGCTGAGCCGGACGTTGACGGACGGTAGCGTTGCTCTCGACGGGGCCCTGGGCACGGGGAGCGCGCGATGACCGAGCAGCAGCCGTACCGGGTGGTGAGCCGGCAACCCGGTTTCGAGCTGCGCCGCTACCCGGCGCACCTGGTCGCCGAGGTGCGGGTCGAGGGGCCGTTCGACCAGGTCGCCAACGACGCCTTCCGGCCGCTGGCCGCGTACATCGGGGGCGCCAACCGGTCCCGGCGGGCGGTCGGGACGACCGCGCCGGTGGTGCAGGAGGCGGAGCCGGAGCCGGAGACCATCGCGATGACCGCCCCGGTGCTGCAGGAGGAGGGGGAACGGCCGGGCTGCTGGGTGGTGCGGTTCGTGATGCCGGCGAGTTTCACCCCGGAGACGCTGCCCGAGCCGGCGGACCCCCGGATCCACACCCGGGAGATCCCCGAGCAGCTCGCGGCGGCGGTCCGCTTCTCCGGCCGGTGGACGGCCCGGGCGTTCGACCGGCAGGCGAGGGCGCTGGGCCGGGCGGTCACCGCCGCCGGGCTGCAGCCGTGCGGCGCCATCCGGTACGCCCGCTTCGACCCGCCGTGGAAGCCGTGGTTTTTGCGCCGCAACGAGGTGGTGCTGCCGGTCGTCGAGTGACCCGGTGCCGCACCCCGGTGCCGGTGTCCTCGTTGGAGATTGATGGGCGTCGGGCGTCGGGTACCGCACCGCGCACGGGTTTCACGCGCCGGGCGCGGCGAGGGACGGGGACGATGATGACCTCCGCGGGAAGCACGGCGGGCGGCGGCAACGGGATCTTCCGCCGCAAGCCGGTCGAGGAGATCGCCGACGAGACCGGGGAGGGACTCGCCCGGTCCCTCGGGCTCTGGCAGCTCACCGCCATCGGGGTGGGCGGCATCATCGGCGCCGGCATCTTCGCCCTCGCCGGCGCGGTGGCCAGCGAGACCGCCGGGCCGGCCGTGCTGATCTCGTTCCTGATCGCCGGCCTGGCCAGCGCGGCGGCCGCGCTGTCGTACGCCGAGTTCGCCGGCATGATTCCCAAGGCCGGTTCGGCGTACACCTACGGGTACGCGGTGCTCGGCGAGGCGGTGGGCTGGTTCATCGGCTGGGACCTGCTGCTGGAGTACACCGCGATCGTGGCGGTGGTGGCGATCGGCATCTCCGGCTACTTCGCCTTTCTGGTCGGTGAGGTGGGGGTGGAGGTGCCGGCGTGGATGCTCGGTGCCCCCGGCACCGGTGAGGGGCGGGTGGTCGACCTCTTCGCGGTGATCCTGTGCCTGCTGATCGCGTTCCTGCTCAACAGGGGCATCAAGGCCGCCGCCCGCTTCGAGACCGCGGTCGTCGGGCTGAAGGTCGCCGTGGTGCTGCTGGTCATCGTGGTCGGCTTCTTCTACGTCCGGGCGGAGAACTACTCGCCGTTCTTTCCGTTCGGGTTGAGCGGGGCGTTCACCGGCGCGGCGACGGTCTTCTTCGCGGTGTTCGGCTACGACGCGATGAGCACGGCCGCCGAGGAGTCCAGGGACGCCCGCCGGCACATGCCCAAGGCGATCATCTGGTCGCTGCTCTTCTCGATGGTGCTGTACGTGCTGGCCACCCTGGTGCTGACCGGCATGCAGAACTACCGGGACATCGATCCGGAGAGCGGCTTCTCCTCCGCCTTCGCCTCGGTCGGCCTCTCCGGCCTGGCCAGCGTGATCGCCGTCGGCGCGATCATCGGCATCCTGACGGTGATGTTCACCTTCATGCTCGGCGTCACCCGGGTGTGGTACTCGATGAGCCGCGACGGCCTGCTGCCGGGCTGGTTCGCCAAGCTGCACCCGGTGCGCCGGGTGCCGAGCCGGGTCACCTGGATCGTCGGGGTGGGCTCGGCGCTGATCGCCGGGTTCCTGCCGATCCGGGAGGCGGCGGAGCTGACCAACATCGGCATCCTGCTCGCCTTCGTGGTGGTCTGCATCGCGGTGATCGTGCTGCGCTACCGCCGCCCCGAGGCGCCGCGCACGTTCCGGCTGCCGGGCATGCCGGTGGTGCCGGCGCTCGGCGCGGTCTTCTCCGTCTGGCTGATCACGTTCCTGGCGCCGGAGACCTGGCTGCGCTTCGCGGTGTGGTTCGTGGTCGGCGCGCTGATCTACGCCTTCTACGGCTACCGCCGCTCGGCGCTCGCCTCCCGCGGCCCGGGTGGCGCCTCCGGTCGGGGCGGGTCGCCGGGCGTGGGGCGCTGACCCAGCGCCGGCGGCCAGGCCAGCAGCAGCGCCATCCCGAGACCGGCGAGCACCCCGCAGAGGGAGAGCAGCACGTCGGAGTCGGCGGCGTTGATGGCGCTGTTGCCGGCCAGCGCGGTGAACGACGCGCCCACCTTGAGCGGCAGCGTGAAGAGCACGGTGACCAGCAGCATCGCGTACGGGGCGATGAAGGCCGCGAGGGCGGCCACGGCGTGCCAGCGCCATACTGGGCGACCGCCCGGCCAGTCCCACGCCAGCAGGGTGACCCCGGTGAGCAGCACCGCGCCGAGCGCCAGCTGCGGCGGGACCCGGTCGACGGGCGGGACGGCCCGAACCAGCCCGACGGCAACGGTGACCGTCGCGCCCAGCCCGGCCGCGAGCCGCCAGCGGGCAACCGTCCGGGCCGGTGCCGCCGCCAGGGCGCAGCCGATGGCCAGGACGGCCAGCAGCAGGCCGGTGGCGACGGCGGCCAGGTCGAGTTCCGGCTCCCGGTCGCTCGGGGACTGGATGCCGGCCGCGACCAGCACGAGCACGCCGGCGACGGAGGCCGCCGTGGCCAGTGCCCGTCGGGGCGGCAGGTGAGCGTCCGCCGGGGTCCCGGAGGCCGGTCCGCCGGGACCGTCGCGCCGCTGCCCGCGTA
>NZ_JAMOKF010000455.1 GCF_023656545.1 Micromonospora phytophila
CGTACGCCGATCGCGGCGGCGCCGGCGACGGCCGCCCAGCCGGCCACGGCGAGCAGCACGGTCGGGCCGGCCCCGGTCGGGTCGAGACGGTCGACGGCGACGTCGGCGGCGATCCAGAGCCCGCCGAGCAGCACGGCGGGGCCGCTCCATCGCCGGTCACCGCCGCCGGCCAGCACGAGCCCCAGCACCGCCGCGACGATCATGCTGAAGCGCAGGTCCCGCACCCAGTAGGCGTTGTTTCCGGGTAGGTTCTCCGGCCACGGCCCGATCGGATCGGTCAGCGGTTGCAGGACGGTCACGCCGACCGCCCAGAGAATCGCGGCGAGGGCGGCGAGCGTCAGGCCGGCGGGGCGTGCGGTGCGCATGCCGAGACGGTAACGGCCGGGGCCGGTGGCCGTCGCCCGCCGGGCGAACGGCCCGGGGGGTCGCCGCTGCCGCGGGACGCGGCCGCCCGTTACCGTTCCCCGGTCTGGGGAGGTACCGCCGTGTACGTGGTGTCCGTGATCAACTACAAGGGTGGGGTCGGCAAGACGACCGTCACCGCCAACCTCGGCGCCGAGCTGGCGAACCGGGGGATGAAGGTGCTGCTCATCGACCTGGACCCGCAGGCCAGCCTGACCTTCGGCTTCTACGACCCGGACGACTGGCGGGACCGGCTGCGCGACGACCGCACCGTCAAGCGCTGGTACGACGGGCTGCGCGGGGACACCCCGCCGGTCACCCTCGGCGAGCTGGTGGTCTCCCCCGGCCCGGCGAACGCCCACCTCAAGGGCGCCGGGCGGCTCGACCTGATCGCGTCACACCTCCAGCTGGTCGACATCGACCTGGCCCTGGCCCGGGGCGTGGCCAACGGCGACGAGTACGACGCCGAGCTGTTCCGGGTGCGCGGCTCGCTGGCCGAGGGGCTGCACGACGACGCGCTGGACAGCTACGACATGGTGCTGATCGACTGCCCGCCGAACTTCAACGTGGTCACCCAGTCGGCCATCATCGCCAGCGACCACCTGGTCATCCCGGCGAAGGCCGACTACCTGTCCACGCTGGGCATCGACTACCTGCACGGCAACGTGCAGGAGCTGGTGGAGCAGTACAACGCCGACGCCCGCCGGTTCGCCACCACCCGCCGGCATCACAAGGTCGCCCCTGGCGTCGCCGGTGTGGTCTTCACGATGATCCAACTGATGGCCCAGCGGCCGATCGCCGCGCACCAGGGCTACATGGACCAGGTCCGCGCGCTCGGCCTGCCGGTCTTCCCGACCGTGGTGCGGGAGAACGTCACGCTCTTCGCCACGAACACCCCGCGCGGCGTGCCGGTGGTCCTCCGCGACCGGCTCACCACCCCGGTCGTCCGCGACGAGCTGCGCCAACTCGCCACCGAGTTCCTCGAACACCTTCAGCCCGAGCGGGCGACGGCATGACCGACCCGCTCACCGGGCTGGTGGCGGCCCTGCTGCGCGAACTGTCCGCCGAGGACGTCGCCGCCCTGCTCGAGGGGCGGGCCCGGCTCGCGGTGGTGCCGGTCGACACGCCGTCGCGCGGACTGCCGTCCACCGCGCCACCACCGGCGACGTCCGCCCCGGTGGCGTCGGCGAGGGCACCGGGCCGGCGGACCACGGCGGCCGAGCCCCCGGACCGGGCCCGGGCGGCGCTCGCTGCCATGTCGACCCGCGACGACGGTACGGCGTACCTCTCGGGCTGGTTGACCCGTGACCTGCGGGCGCTGGCCGCGAGCCTGGAGCTGCGCGGCGTCGCCGGGCTGCGCAAGGCGGAGCTGGTCGAGCGGATCGTCGACCGCACCATCGGCTACCGCCTCAACTCCACCGCCATCCGCCGGCTCTGATCCGGCCGCGCCCCCGGCCCGGGTCGGTCGAGCGGGGCGCCCTCCGCCGCGGCGCGGGCCGGCAGGCGGTGGGCCCGGCCCCCTAGGCTGACGGCACCGGGACGTCGAGGAGGTCGCCATGAGCAGATACGTCGCCCTTCTGCGCGGGGTCAACGTGGGCGCGGCGAAGGTCGGCATGGCGGACCTGCGCCGGCTGGTCACCGACCTCGGTCACGACGACGTGAAGACGTACCTGCAGAGCGGCAACGTCGTCTTCGGCAGCACGGTACGCGACGCCGAGGAACTGGCCCGGGGCATCGAACGGGCGATCACCGACGAGCTGGGGCTGAGGGTGCCCGTGCTGGTGCGCAGCGGCCGGGAGATGGCGGCGGTGGCCGACGGCAACCCGTACGCAGACCGGGAGGACGACCCGACCCGACTGCTGGTGGCCTTCCTCGCCACCGCACCGGCCAAGTCCACGGTGGACGCCCTGATGGTGCCGGGCGGAGAGAACGTCGCGTTCACCGTCACCGGGCGGGAGGTCTACCTGCACTACCCCGACGGCGGCTACGGCCGGTCGAAGTTCACCAACGCCTACCTGGAGAAGAAGCTCGGCGTGGTGGCGACCACCCGCAACTGGCGCTCCGTGCGCGCCCTGGCGGAGCTGGCCGCCGGCTGAGCACCGCGACCCGCCCCCGCACCGCACCGCACCGACGACCCACCGGCCGAGTCGGGACGACCGCGGCGCCGGGCCGCGGCCGCCCGGGCCCGCTCAGAAGTGGTACGCGGTGTGGTACTCCGGCACGACCACCCGGCTGCGCGGAGAGACCCGCCGCACCGCCGCGACCAGCCGGTCCAACCGCTCGCGGTCCTTCGTCGCCACCGGCACCGGGTTGCGCAGCGCGGTCTCGAAGTTGTCGAAATGCACCGGCACCACGACCCTCGGCCGGTCCAGCGCGTCGAGCAGCCGCTCGGCGTAGTCGGCGGTGGCGGTGCTGCTCGGCAGCGCCACCATCGCCACGTCCGGGGCGAGGCCGGTCAGGTTCCGCTCGGCGAAGTCGCTCGCCCCCATGAAGAACACCGCCGGACCGTCCTTGACCCGCAGCTGGTACGCCAGGGTGTCCCCCTCCGGCAGGTCGGCGACGGTGGCCGGCCGGGGCGGCGGGCTGACCCGGACCCCCGGAAAGGCCATCGAGTACGACGCGTTGCGGCTGTGCAGCGAGCCCACCACCTCCACGGTGTACGCGCCGAAGTCGAGCACCTCACCGCCCTTGACCGGGCTGAGCTGCCCCGCCGGCACCCCGTACGCCAGCCCCAGGTGGTACGCGGTCAACGTGCCGACCACCCTCGCGCCGGTGCGGCCGGCGATGTGCGGCACGTCCATCCAGTGATCCCAGTGGGTGTGGGTGACGAGCACCGTCTCGGCCCGGTCCGCGTACGAGTCGACGACGTCGGTTTGGACCTCCAGCGGGGTGGCCGGCTGGAAGGCGCCCCTGAACAGCCCCGTGTCGATCCGGCTGAGGAACGGGTCGACCAGGACGGTCCGGTCGCCGATGTCGATGCGCCACGCCGACGTACCCCACCAGCGGAAGCTGACCGGGCCACGGCGTGGCGCGGCCGAGCCGGCGGCGAGCGGCGCGGTGGCCGGCGGGGCGGCCTGCGCCGGGGCGGCCAGGGCGGAGGCGGTGAGT
>NZ_JAMOKF010000456.1 GCF_023656545.1 Micromonospora phytophila
CCGCTGGGCGTCGGCCCGCCGGGAGGAGCCGCGCCGCGACCGGGACCGGGACGGCGACGACGGCTGGCGGGGCGGTTGGGTCGAGCCGGAGGGCGCTCCCGCCCTGCCCGTGGGCGGGGTGCCGGTGCCCGACGAGTGGCGTCCGCCCCGTCAGCGCCAGCCCGAGCCGCAGCGCGTGCACCGGGCGGAACCCGAGCCCGCACGGCACGGTCGCCGGCAGGAGGAGCGGTACGGCTATCCCCCGCAGGACGACGTGCCCCGCGCGGGTGGTGCCCGCCCGGCCGACGACTGGCGCTGACGGTCGGCGGGCCGGTCGACACCCGCACGCCGGGACGCGGCGGGCGGGATCACCCGTGCCGGGTCACTTGTCGATGTCGCCGACGACGAAGAACATCGAGCCGAGGATCGCGATCAGGTCCGGCACCAGGCAGCCGGGGAGCAGGGTGGCCAGGGCCTGCACGTTCGCGTACGAGGCGGTGCGCAGCTTGAGCCGCCACGGGGTCTTCTCGCCGCGCGAGACCAGGTAGTAGCCGTTGATGCCGAGCGGGTTCTCGGTCCAGGCGTAGGTGTGCCCCTCGGGCGCCTTGACCACCTTCGGCAGTCGGGTGTTCACCGGTCCGGTCAGCCGGTCCACCCGGTCCAGGCACTGCTCGGCGAGGTCGAGCGAGGCGTACACCTGGTCGAGCAGCACCTCGAAGCGGGCGTGGCAGTCCCCGGCGGTGCGGGTCACCACCGGCACGTCCAGCTGGTCGTAGGCCAGGTAGGGCTCGTCGCGGCGCAGGTCCAGGTCGAGCCCGGAGGCGCGGGCGACGGGCCCGGACGCGCCGAACGCGGCGGCGTCCGCCGCCGACAGCACCCCGACGCCGACGGTGCGGGCCAGGAAGATCTCGTTGCGCCGGATCAGGTGGTCCAGGTCCGGCAGGCGGCGGCGGACCTCGCCGATCGCGGCCCGGGCCCGACCGGTCCAGCCGGACGGCACCTCCTCCTTGAGCCCGCCCACCCGGTTGAACATGTAGTGGATCCGGCCGCCGGAGACCTCCTCCATCACCGCCTGGATGGTCTCCCGTTCCCGGAAGGCGTAGAAGACCGGGGTGATGGCGCCGATCTCCAGCGGGTACGAGCCGAGGAACATCAGGTGGTTGAGCACCCGGTTCAGCTCCGCGAGGGCCATCCGCAGCCAGGTGGCCCGCTCCGGCACCTCCATGCCCATCAGCCGCTCCACCGCGAGCACCACGCCCAGCTCGTTGGAGAACGCCGAGAGCCAGTCGTGCCGGTTGGCCAGCACGATGATCTGCCGGTAGTCGCGGACCTCGAAGAGCTTCTCCGCGCCCCGGTGCATGTAGCCGACGATCGGCTCGCAGGCCACCACCCGTTCGCCGTCGAGCACCAGCCGGAGCCGGAGCACGCCGTGCGTGGAGGGGTGCTGCGGCCCGATGTTGAGCACCATGTCGGTGCCGAGTTGCTCCCCGCCGGTGCCCGCCACCAGCCCGGCGCCGGTGCCGACGGTCAGTTCGCGGAGGTCGCCGGCGTCGGTGGTCATGCCCGTCATCGTGCCATGAACACCGCGGGGTCGACGCCGACCGGTTGCCGCAGCCACCAGTGGCCGCCCAGCCCGGCCGGGTCGGTCAGCTCGCCCACCGCCGACGCGGCGGCGAGCGCGCGGACGTACCCGGCCGGGTCGGTGGCGGCCAGGCTCAGCGGCGGGCGCCCGCCGTCGGCCCCGAGCGCCCGCAGCGCCTCCCGCTGCGACACCAGGGAGTACGCACACCGGGCGACCGCCGCGCCGGCGGAGGCGACCGAGTCGACGGCGACGTGTGCGGTGACGTCGCAGCTCCCGTCCGGCACCGGCGGCACCTGCCGCCCGCCCCGGTACCCGGTCAACGTCCCGTCGATCGGCCGCTCGTCGCGCAGGTGCCCGTAGTCCACGGCCAACGCCAGCCCCCGGTCGAGTTTTCGCACCGCCTCGGCCCAGGCGTCGTCGCGGGTCCGGCCGATCTCCGCTCTCACCGCCGTAGGGGGTTCCGGGCGGCCCGACCGGCTCCGGGCGGTCAGGCTTGATCCCTCCGCCGATCGGTCTGCCCGGAACCCCGGCCCGGTCGAGCCGGTCCCGTCAGTTCCGGCCGCCGACACCGGCCACCACCGGGCCAGCCAGTCCGCGTCGGCGGGGTCGACCGGTTCACCCACGGTCTCCGCACCGGTGGCCGGGTCGACCAGCAGGTGGCGCCAGCCGTCGGCGGTGGTGGGTACGGCCACGTCGAGCGGCACGTTGTCCAGCCACTCGGTGGCCACCAGCAGCCCGGTGATCCCGGAGGGGATCTCGTCCACCCACCTGATCCGCTCGGGGAGGCCGCCGGGCCGGGCCGCCTTCTCGACGGCGGTGAGGCGTACCCGGGAGGCGAGCGGAACCGGCGCGGAGGGCGCGGGACCGGCGGACGACGGGCCGGACGAGAGCGGGGGCCGGGCGGCGGCCGGGGGAGTCGGGGTTGCCGGGGAGCCCGCCTGCGGAGGGATCAAGCCTGACCGGCCGGAGCGGGCGGGCACCCCGGCAACCCCCAGGGCGGCGGAGAGTGCGCGCAGCAGTTCACCCCGACCCGCTCCCACGTCCACCACGTCCAGCCGGGCCGGGTGGCCGAGGGCGGCGTCGACCTGCTCGACGAGTCGCAGCAGCGCGGCGGCGAAGGCCGGTGACGCGTGCACGCTGGTGCGGAAGTGGTCGGCCGGGCCGGGGCCGGAGACGAAGAATCCGCCCGGCCCGTAGAGCGCCCGGTCCATGGCGACCCGCCAGGGCAGCAGGTCCCCCGGCCGGGTCACCCGCCGACCTCGGGGGAGGGCCAGATCTGCCGCACCGGGTCGGCCGGCCGGAGCGCGTCGAGGTCGGGGGCCGGCCGCCCGGCGCGGGCGGAGATGTCCCGCACCGCCTCCCGGAAGCCGTCGACGCTCTCGCCGAGCTCCATGAACTCGCCCGACACGTGGGTGACCTCGAAGTACAGGTGCCTGTGCTCCGTCAGGGGCAGCACGGCGACGGAGACGTGTTGGATCTCCGACCAGGGCCAGCCGAAGGCGTGCCTGTCGTCCTCCGTCCGGATCCCGACATCGTCCACCACGACCCGCTGCGTCACAGGCGGCACTGTAGCCGTGACCGACCGCCCGCGCCGCCGGGAACGGCCCCCCGCACGGCCGGTGAAGGTTTTCACAGACCCTTGTTTCGGCTCCGTCAGCCCGGCGCATACTTGCGGTCGACCGGTACCCCTTCTCGAGGACTGGATCGTTGCCATGAGCGCACCGCTGCGCCCGCGTTCGGCCGCCCCCCGCGGGGCCGCCGCACCGTCGGGCGGCGCCTCTTCCGGCGCCCCGGTTGTCTTCCCCCGCACCCTCACCGTCGGCGTGATCGGCGCCGGCCGGGTCGGTGCCGTGCTGGGTGCGGCCCTCGCTGCCGCCGGCCACCGCGTGGTCGCCGCCGCGGGCGGCTCCGGCGCCACCCGGGCCCGGATGGCGCTGCT
>NZ_JAMOKF010000457.1 GCF_023656545.1 Micromonospora phytophila
CCGGCGTCCGCCCGCCTGGCCCGGCGTCCGCCCGCGTGGTGCGGCGTCCGCCCGGCGTGGCCCGGTGTCCGCTCCCGGCCTTTCCGCCGTCGGATCCGACGGCACGGTGACGGGCTCGGCGGGTTCCGCGCGTGAGAGGCAGCCGGCGGGGTAGAACTCTCCCCATGGCCGAGCAGACCGAGACCGCGCCGGGCGCGCAGCACTTCATCCCGCCGCAGGCCGACACCCTCGACGAGCTGCGCGACGCCGCCACCGGATGCCGGGGCTGCGAGCTCTACCGGGACGCCTCGCAGACCGTCTTCGGCCGCGGCGACGCCGGCGCCCGGGTGGTCCTCGTCGGCGAGCAGCCCGGCGACATGGAGGACCAGAAGGGGCTGCCCTTCGTCGGCCCCGCCGGCCGGCTGCTGCGCAAGGCAGTCGACGACGCCGGGCTCGACGCCGGGCAGACCTACCTGACCAACGCCGTGAAGCACTTCCGTTTCGAGCTGCGCGGAAAGCGGCGCATCCACCAGACGCCGGACCGCGTGCACATCACCGCCTGCCGGCCCTGGCTGGTCGCCGAGTTCGCCCAGCTGGACCCGGAGATCGTGGTGGTGCTCGGCGCCACCGCGGCCAAGGCGCTGCTCGGCCCGACGTTCCGGGTCACCCGGCAGCGGGGTGAGCTGCTGCCCTGGCCGGCGTCCGCCCAGCGTCCGGAGGACTTCCAGCGGGTGCCGGTGGACGCGAAGGGCACGGTCGCGGACGCGCCGTCGGCCCGGCTGCTGGCCACCATCCACCCGTCCGCGGTGCTGCGCGCCGACGACCAGGACAAGGCGTACGAGGGGCTGGTCGCCGACCTCACCGTCGCCGCCCGCGCCCTCACCGGGTGAGGAACGGCCGTCCACCCGGGACCGTTTGACCGATCCTGATGGATGGGTACGCAGGGCCGACGACCGTTCCCGCCGTCGGCTCCTCCCTGTCCGGTCGGGCCCGCCGGGTGGAACGCCACGTGCCGCACGCCGGCCGACACCACGGGGAGTCCCGACATGACCAGGGAGCACCGTCGCCGCGCCTTCGAACGGATGACCGCACTTCAGGTTCTGGCGCTGTTCTGGGCGCCGCTCACGCTGCTGGTCGGGGTGCCGGTGCGGTGGCTGTTGGAACGGGGGGAACCGCTGGCGGAGCTGGTGCTGGGCGGGGCGCAGAACGTCCTGTGGGTCGGTCCGGCGCTGTATCTGGGCCGGCGCGTCGAACAGACGCGGGCGGCCGGGCGCGATCCCGAGGCGTACGGCCTGCGGCAGGCGGTGCGAACCGGCGTGGTGCCGGCCGACGACGCGGTGCGGGCCGAGCTCCCGGCGTACCTGGCCGCCCAGCGGCGGGGCACCGTGGCGGCGCTGGCGGTCGTCCTGGCCGGCTGCCTGGGGCTGGTCCTGCTCGGGTGGCTGGTGGTGGGCAACGAGGGCTGGGCGGTGATCTACGGGGCGGCCGGCGTGGTGAGCGCCGCCGTCGCCGCGCTGACCCTGTCCCGGCTGCGCCGCCTGGACCGCCGGCTGGCCGGCTCTGGGCAGGGCGGATGAGCAGTGCCACACTTGCCGCCATGGAGCAGCATCTCTACGAGCGCGACCACGACGAGTTCCGCGACCTGTGCCGCGAGTTCCTGGCCCGGGAGGCGGTGCCACACCACGAGCGCTGGGAGGCCGACGGGATCGTCGACCGCGAGGTGTGGCGCAAGGCCGGGTCGGCCGGGCTGCTCGGCATGGACGTCGACACCGAGTACGGCGGCGGTGGGCAGCGGGACTTCCGGTTCAACGCGGTGCTGGTCGAGGAGATCGTCGCGGCCGGCTGCTCCGGGCTCGGCTTCGGCCTGCACAACGACGTGGTCGCGCCGTACCTCACCGAGCTGACCACCGACGACCAGCGCAAGCGCTGGCTGCCGGCCTTCTGCTCGGGTGACCTGGTGACCGCGATCGCGATGAGCGAGCCGGGCGCCGGCTCCGACCTGGCCGGGATCCGCACCAGCGCGGTACGCGACGGTGACGGCTGGGTGCTCAACGGCCAGAAGACCTTCATCACCAACGGGGAGATGGCCGACCTGGTGCTGATCGTCGCCCGGACCGCGCCGGACCAGGGCGCGCACGGGGTGAGCCTGATCGCGGTGGAGACCGGCACCCCCGGCTTCTCCCGCGGCCGGCGGCTGGCGAAGGTGGGGCTGAAGGCCAACGACACCGCCGAACTCTTCTTCGACGACTGCCGGGTGCCGGCGGAGAACCTGATCGGCACCGAGAACCACGGCTTCTACCACCTGATGGCCAACCTGCCCCGGGAGCGGCTGAGCATCGCCGTGGCCGCGGTGGCGGCGGCGGAGAAGCTGCTGGCGGTGACCCTCGACTACGCCCGCTCCCGCGAGGCGTTCGGCCGGCCCATTGGGAAATTCCAGCACAACCGCTTCCTCCTGGCCGAGCTGGACACCGAGGTCACCATCGCGCGGACCTTCGTCAACCACTGCGTCGCCGAGTTCAACGCCGGCCGGCTGTCGGTCACCGACGCCGCCAAGGCCAAGTGGTGGACCACCGAGCTGCAGAACAAGGTCGCCGACCGCTGCGTGCAGTTGCACGGCGGCTACGGCTTCATGCTGGAGTACCCGGTGGCGAAGGCCTGGCTGGACGGGCGGGTGCAGACCATCTACGGCGGCACCACCGAGATCATGAAGGAGATCATCGGGCGGGGGCTCGGCCTGTAGCGAAACCGGCTGCCGCGGGCCGGGGCGGGTGCGCAAGGATGGGGCAGCGCCTGACCCCTTACCGAGGAGCCGTGGATGGCCACCGACCTGACCGCACCGGTCCCCACCCGGCCCGACGTCGCGCCGATCCAGCGGCGGACCCTGCGCCTGCTCTTCACCACCCAGATCATCGGGGGGATCGGCGTCACCATCGGCATCTCGGTCGGGGCGCTGCTCGCCGCCCGGGTCGCCGGCACCGCGGTCGCCGGCCTGGCACAGAGCGCCGCCGTGGTCGGCGGGGCGCTGCTCGCCGTCCCGGTCACCCGGATCATGAACGGGCACGGCCGCCGGCCCGGACTGGCCGTCGCGTACCTGGCCGGCGCGGCCGGCGCCGTGCTGGTGGTGCTCGCCACGGTCACCCGCTCGGTGCCGCTGCTCTTCCTCGGCATGCTGCTCTTCGGCGGGGGTACCGCGGCGAACCTGCAGGCCCGCTACACCGCCGTGGACCTCGCCGAGCCGGCTCGCCGGGGCCGCCAGCTCTCCCTGATCGTCTGGGCCACGACGATCGGGGCGGTGGCGGCGCCGAACTTCGCCACGCTCGCCGACCGCCTCACCAGCGGGTGGGGGCTGCCATCGCTGGCCGGCCCGTTCGCGTTCAGCGCCGCCGCGTTCGTGGTCGCCGCCGTCGTACTCCTGGCGCTGCTGCGGCCCGACCCGCTGCTCACCGCGCGCCGGCTGGCGGCGGCCGACGCCCCGGTGCCGGCCGCCGCGGCGCCGCCGGACCTGACCCC
>NZ_JAMOKF010000048.1 GCF_023656545.1 Micromonospora phytophila
CGCGCCGGCCACCGCCGACCAGCCGGCGCCGTCGGCCCCGGCACCGACCCGCGACGCCGTGGCCCCCACCGGCCCGTCCGCGCTGCCGGCCCGCGTCGGGCTGCCGCACGTCTTTCCGGTACGTGCCCGGAAGGTCGACTACCACCCGACCCACTCCACATATCCGGGGACCGACATCTTCGCCGACTGCGGCGAGCCGGTCGTCGCGGTCACCGAGGGCACGATCCTCGAGGTCAGCCGGGTGGACCGGTTCGACAAGCGGGGGCCACGGGGGCCGTACAACGGGGGGCTGTCGGTGTCGCTGCTCGGTGACGACGGGGTGCGCTACTACGGTTCGCACCTGACCGAGGTGGCCGACGGAATCGACGCCGGGGTGCGGGTGGTTGCCGGGCAGCAGCTCGGCACGGTCGGCCGCACCGGCAACGCGAACAACGTCTGCCACCTGCACTTCGGCATCTCCCCACCGTGCACGGGCCGGGACGGCTGGTGGATCCGGCGGGGGGTGGTCTGGCCGGCGCCCTACCTCGACTCCTGGCGGCGCAACGGCAACCGGGAGCCCGCCGCCGAGGTGGCCGCCTGGCACCGCCGGCACGGCTGCCCGAAGGCGCCCCCCGCCGCCTGACCGCACGCCGGGGAGACCCCGGGTTCCGCGCGCGTTTGACGATGGCCACGTCGCCCGCCGTGAAGGCGGGTTCGACGGGGAGCGAGATCGACGACGCTCTAATCCCGACATCTGTGGTTCATCGGTCGGAAACATTGACGGGAGTCTTGTTGCTCGGCTAGCGTCGCCGCCACGGAGAGAGCGCTCTCTCGGTCACCTTTCCTCACAATTCGACTCATGCGCCGGGCCGGCCCACCGGCCCCGCGCGATGGGAGGCACCGTGAAACCTCCTGCGTCACACCGCGCCTGGGCCCTGGCGGCCACCACCGCCCTCGCCCTCGTCCTCGGCGGCCTCGCCGTCGTCACCACCACCGCCGCGCAGGCCGCCACCGTCGGCGCCGGCAGCTACACCACCGACCCGGTCGGCCCCCTGCCCACCGGCTGCGGAGACCTCTCCACCAACCCCCGGCAGTTCGCCACCGCCAACGCGCCGGCCGGCCCGGTCCCCACCAACGACTGGTGGTCGTCGCTGCTGTGGAAGAAGACCAACTGCACGTACAGCGAGCCGCTGCACGCCCACCCGGTCTCCTACCAGACCTTCGGTGACGGCCTCGGCTTCTCGGCCACCTCCACCCCGACGATTTCCGGCACGTCCACCGGCGTCGGCGAGTTCAAGTACCCCTACTCCGAGGACATCCGCGTCGGCGTGGCCGCGCTCGGCGCCCCGGTCGTCAAGGTCGACGACTGGACCGACTGGACGGTCACCCCGTACTGGAGCGACGGGGCCCGGACCATGCGGGCCACCATCGGCCACGGCCTGCCATTCACGTACTTCCGGACCAGCGGTGGGGACGCCGTCATCAACCCCACCGGCGGCAGCCCCACCATCTGGTCCCACAACGGCGCCACCATCGGCTTCACCGTCAAGGGCCACGACTACGTCGCGTACGCCCCCGCCGGCGCCGGCTGGACCGTCAGCGGCGGGCGGATCACCTCCGGCCTGGCCGGCAAGGGCTACTTCTCCCTCGCCCTGCTGCCCACCTCGCCGGCGACCGACGCCGCGACCCGCGCCCAACTGGCCGCCACCTTCGGCCAGTACGCCCACGCCCACGTCACCGGCACCCGGGTCTCGTACGCGTACGACCCGGCGACCAGCACCGTGAACACCACGTACGCCTTCACCACCACAGCACGGGAGGGCACGGCCACCCGGACGGTGGTCAGCCTCTACCCGCACCAGTGGAAGTCGCTGACCGGGTCCACCCCGCTCACGTCGACGTACCCGTCGGCCCGGGGCCGGATGAAGGTGCTCACCGGCGTCGTGGAGTTCCGCACCTCGATGAAGTTCCACGGGGTGCTGCCGGAGGTGCCGGCCGTCGCCACCGGCAGCGGAACGGACCTCACCACGCTGCGCAACCACCTGGCGGCGACCCGGAGCAACCCGATGGACCAGCGCGGCGGTGACACCTACTGGACCGGCAAGGGCCTGGGGCGCGCCGCCCGGATCGCCGAGATCGCCGACCAGGTCGGCGACACGGAGACCCGCACCGCCGCGCTCAACGCCATCCGGACCACGCTCAACGACTGGTTCACCGCGTCGTCCGGCGAGGCCGCCCGGCTCTTCTACTACGACCGCAACTGGGGCACCCTGATCGGCTACCCCGCCTCGTACGGCTCCGACCAGGAGCTCAACGACCACCACTTCCACTACGGCTACTTCGTGGCCGCCGCCGCGACGCTGGCGAAGTTCGACCCGGCCTGGGCCCGCCAGGACCAGTACGGCGGGATGGTCGACCTGCTGATCCGGGACGCGAACAACTACAGCCGCTCCGACACCCGCTTTCCGTACCTGCGGGACTTCGACATCTACGCCGGGCACGACTGGGCCGCCGGGCACGGCTCGTTCAACGCCGGCAACAACCAGGAGTCCTCGTCCGAGGGGATGAACTTCGCCAACGCGCTCATCCAGTGGGGACAGGCCACCGGCAACACCGCCGTGCGCGACGCCGGCATCTTCATCCACACCACCCAGGCGGCGGCGATCCAGGAGTACTGGTTCGACGTCGCCGACGAGAACTTCCCGGCCGGGTTCGGGCACTCGACGGTCGGCATGGTCTGGGGTGACGGCGGCGCCTACGCCACCTGGTTCACCGCCGACCCGGAAATGATCCAGGGCATCAACATGCTCCCGGTGACCGGCGGGCACCTGTACCTGGGCCACAAGCCCGCCTACAACCGGACCAACTACGCCGAACTCGTCCGCAACAACGGCGGCGAACCCACGGTCTGGCAGGACATCCTCTGGCAGTTCCTGGCCCTCGGCGACCCGGACGCGGCGCTGGCGAAGCTGCGCGCCAACCCCGGCTACACGCCGGAGGAGGGGGAGAGTCGCGCCCACACGTTCCATTGGATCCGCAACCTCGCCGCGCTGGGCCAGGTGGACACCGGCGTCACCGCCAACCATCCGCTGGCCGCCGTTTTCACCCGCAACGGCGCCCGCACCTACGTGGCGAGCAACATCACCGCCGCGCCGCTGACGGTGACGTTCTCCGACGGCAGGACGCTCGCCGTGCCGGCCGGGAAGACGGCGACCGGTGGGGCGCAGACCTGGAGCGGTGGCAGCGCCACCGGCGGCGTGCCGCCGACCACCACCCCACCGACCACCACCCCGCCCACCACGCCACCGCCGACGACTCCACCGCCGACGCCGGACTCGCCGACGCGGTACCTGCTGCCGGGCGGCGGCCTGGGGGCGGCCGGTGGCACCACGACGACCACGGTGGCCGCCGCCAACGGAAACCACGACGGCACGCCGACCAACCCGCAGGTCTTCACCGCGACCGGCCTCGACCTGGCGTACGCCGGCGGGCAGACCACCTTCGACCTGTTCCTCGACGCCGGCCAGGCCGTCGGCAACGGGGTGCAGGTGCGCGTCTCGTACGACCTGACCGGCAACGGCGGGTGGGAGCGGGTCGAGACGTACCGGTACTTCGCCACCGACCCGGTCCCCGGCTACGAGCACTACACGCAGAACTCGGGCCTGCTCTCCGCCACCGGCGCGCTCGGCGCCCTGGCGAACGGCACGGTGCGGGTGGAGGTCTGGTCGGCGATCGGGGCCAACCCGACGACCCTCGGCATCGGCGACAGGTCCGTCGTGCGGCTGCCGTACACCTGATCCCGCCGGATTCCGCGCCGCCGGTCGTTCCGCGACCGGCGGCGCGGAAGCGTATTTTGCATGGAATGAGCGCCCGGGACCCCATCGCCGACCTGCGCCGGATCGCCTTCCTGCTGGAACGGGCGAACGAGGCCACCTACCGGGTCCGGGCCTTCCGGTCCGCGGCGAAGGCGCTGGCCGGGCTGCCCACCGCCGAGGTGGCCGAGCGGGCCCGCACCGGAAAGCTCACCGAACTGTCCGGGGTGGGCGACGTGACCGCCCGCTGCGTGACCGAGTCGCTCACCGGCGAGGAACCGGTCTACCTGCGCCGGCTGGTCGCCACCGAGGGCAGCGACCTGGACGCGGAGGCCACCGCGCTGCGCACCGCCCTGCGCGGCGACTGCCACACCCACTCCGACTGGTCCGACGGGGGCTCGCCGATCGAGGAGATGGCCCTCGCCGCGGTCGAGCTGGGCCACGAGTACGTGGTGCTGACCGACCACTCACCCCGGCTGAAGGTGGCCCGGGGGCTGACCGCCGACCGGTTGCGCCGCCAGCTCGACCATGTGGCGCAGGTCAACGAGGCGCTGCCGGAGGGCTTCCGGATCCTGACCGGCATCGAGGTGGACATCCTCGCCGACGGCTCGCTGGACCAGGACGAGAAGCTGCTGGCCCGCCTCGACGTGGTGGTCGGCTCGGTGCACAGCGGGCTGAACGACGAGCGGGCGAAGATGACCCGACGGATGCTGGCCGCGATCGCCAACCCGCACCTGGACATCCTCGGCCACTGCACCGGGCGGATGGTGTCGTCCCGGCCGGCCGGGGTGAAGGGGCCGGGCGACCGGGCGCACCGGCCGCGGACCCGGGCCGAGAGCGACTTCGACGCCGAGGCGGTCTTCGGGGCCTGCGCCGAGCGCGGGGTCGCGGTCGAGATCAACTCGCGTCCGGAGCGGCAGGACCCCCCGAAGCGGCTGATCCGCCGGGCCCTGGAGGCGGGCTGCCAGTTCGCGATCAACACCGACGCGCACGCCCCGGGCCAGCTCGACTGGCAGCGCTTCGGCTGTGAGCGGGCGGCCCTGTGCGGGGTGCCCGCCGACCGGGTGGTCAACACCTGGCCGGCGGACCGGCTCGTCAAGTGGGCGCGGGGGCGCGGCTGACCGGCGGGCCGCCGCCCGACGACCCGCCGCGACCGACGACCCCCGGCCCACGCACCGCCACCTCGGCGAGGGATGGACCGCCAGCGGCGCGCGGCCGGACGGGTGGGGTCAGGCGCGGGCGGCCGGCTCGGCGGCAGGCACGGCGGGCGTGCCGACGGTGGCCGGCGCGGGCCGCCGGCGACCGACCAGCCCCTGCGAGACGGCCACGCCGAGCAGAACGATCAGCGCACCGACCGGCTGGTGCCAGGTGAGCCGCTCGTCGAGGGCCAGCGCGCCGATCGCCACCGCGAAGACGGGGATCAGGTAGGTCACGGTCGAGGCGGTGCTCGCCCCGGCGACCCGGATGTTGCGCATGTGGATAACGAAGGCGAGGCCGGTGCCGAGCGCACCGAGCGCCAGCACGCTGGCCACCACCTCACC
Organism: Micromonospora phytophila; assembly: GCF_023656545.1. Lineage (GTDB taxonomy): Bacteria > Actinomycetota > Actinomycetes > Mycobacteriales > Micromonosporaceae > Micromonospora > Micromonospora phytophila. The sequence goes on from NZ_JAMOKF010000048.1 coordinate 5,333, forward strand.
CGAGAGCGTCGTCGGCACCGGCGGCGCCCCCACCGCGAGGGGCGCGACGACCGCGAGCTGGGCCGTCGCCATCAGCAGCTGCGCCGCGGAGAGCGATAGGCCGGAGTGCGAGCTGCCGGCGATGAACTTCTTCTGGTACGGGATGGCGATGCCGTAGCAGGCGGCCGCGCCGAAGCACATGAGCTGCCCGGTGAAGTGCGCCCCGCCCACGCCCTCCCAGACGCCGAGCACCACCAGCACGCCGACGAAGCCCAGCCCGAGCCCGACCGCCCGGCGGACGGTCAGCCGCTCGGTGCGGAACACCAGCACCGCCAGCGGCAGCACGATCAGCGGGGTGGTGGCGTTCCAGATGCCCGCCAGCATCGACTCGACCCGTTGCTCGCCGTAGCCGAAGAGGGTGAACGGCAGGGCCACCCCGAACGCGCCGACGACCGTCAGGTGCGCCCAGACACGGGGCTCCCGGGGCAGTCGGTCGCGCAGCACGGCGAGCACCACCAGCAGGGTCACCGCCCCGGCGCCGACCCGGTAGAGCGTGAGGTGCAGCGGGTGCAGCTCTTCGACGCCGACCTTGATGAACAGGAAGCTGGAACCCCAGATCGCGGCCAGCGCGAGGAAGCCGGGCAACCAGCTGCGCAGTGCCGCCTTGTCAGGGGTGAAATCCGCTGTCACCCCTGACACTCTGCCGCAGCCGTACGACAATGTCCCGCGACTTTCGGCCACCGTGTCCACCACCACAGGGTCGAGATCTCCCGCCGCCTGCGGCACGCGGCGATGGAGCTGTTCACCCTCGGGAGGCTGGGTGGCTACGACACCGTGGCGCAGGCGGCCAGCGGGCGGCGGCTGCGGGCCGAGGCCCCGTTCCCGATCGACTTCGATCCGGCCGAACTGCTGCCTTGAACACGCGTAACACGCTCGACAAGCGGGCGGTGTGGTCACGTAGGGTCGCAGCGTGGGACGAATCGATGACCTCGCCAACCGGTACGTGGCCGAGTGGGCGCCGCTCAGCCCGACCGGCGCCACCTACGTCGGCATCGCCGGCTACGACGACCAGCTCGACGACCTTTCGCCGGACGGGTACGCGGCCCGGGCCAAGCTGACCCGCCGGACGCTGACCGACCTGGACGTGACCGAGCCGGAATCGGAGACGGAGCGGACCGCCAAGGAGGCCATGCAGGAGCGGCTCGGCCTCGACCTGGCCCGCTACGAGGCCGGCGAGGTGACCAGCGAGGTCAACGTGATCGCCAGCGGGCTGCACGAGATCCGCATGGTCTTCGACCTGATGCCGACCGACAGCGACGAGGCCAAGGCCAACGTCGCCGCCCGGCTCAACCGGTTCGCCGGCACGCTGGAGGGCTACAAGGCCACCCTGCGCGAGGCGGCCGCCGCCGGCCACGTCAGCTCCCGGGTGCAGCTGGTCGAGGTCGCCAAGCAGTGCGACATCTGGGTCGACCCGGACGGCGACCACTTCTTCCACGGGCTGGTCGAGCGGCTGGGCGCCGACGGCACCCTCGGCGCGGAGCTGCGCCGGGGCGCGGCGGCGGCCACCGCGGCGACCGCCGAGTTCGGGCAGTTCCTCCGCACCGAGCTGGCCCCGCTCGGCAGGGAGAAGCAGGCCGCCGGCCGCGAGCGCTACGAGCTGGCCTCGCAGTACTTCCTCGGCGCCAGGGTCGACCTCGACGAGACGTACGCCTGGGGGTTCGCGGAGCTGGCGCGGCTGGAGGCGGAGATGCGGACGGTGGCCGGCCGGATCGCCGGCCCCGGCGCCACCGTCGACGAGGCGGTCGCCGCGCTGGACGCCGACCCGGCCCGGACCATCCAGGGCAAGGAGGCGTTCCGGGACTGGATGCAGGCGCTGGCCGACAAGGCGATCAGCGAGCTGCACGGCACCCACTTCGACATCCCGGAGCAGGTCCGCCGGATCGAGTGCTGCCTGGCCCCGACCAGCGACGGCGCCATCTACTACACCGGCCCGAGCGAGGACTTCTCCCGCCCGGGGCGGATGTGGTGGGCGGTGCCGCAGGGTGTCACCGACTTCTCCACCTGGCGGGAGGTGACCACCGTCTACCACGAGGGCGTACCGGGTCACCACCTCCAGGTCGGGCAGACCGCGGTCCGCGCCGAACTGCTCAACCGCTGGCAGCGGCTGCTTTGCTGGGTCTCCGGCCACGGCGAGGGCTGGGCGCTCTACTCCGAGCGGCTGATGGACGACCTGGGCTACCTGGAAGACCCGGGCGACAAGCTCGGCATGCTGGACGGGCAGGCGATGCGGGCCGCCCGGGTGATCGTCGACATCGGCATGCACCTGGAGCTGGAGATCCCGCGCGACAACCCGTTCGGCTTCCACCCCGGGGAGCGCTGGACGCCGGAGCTGGGCTGGGAGTTCATGCGGGCGCACTGCCGGGTGCCGGACGAGAACCTGCGCTTCGAGCTGAACCGCTACCTGGGCTGGCCGGGGCAGGCGCCGTCGTACAAGGTGGGCGAGCGGATCTGGCTCCAGGCGCGCGACGAGGCGAAGGCCCGCAAGGGCGCCGACTTCGACCTCAAGGAGTTCCACCGGCAGGCGCTCGATCTCGGCTCGCTGGGGCTCGACCCGCTCCGCAAGGCGCTCGGCCGACTCTGAGGCGCGGTGCGGGCCGGTGGGACGCCGGCCCCGCACCCGGTGGTGGTGGAGCGAGGTCAGCTCAGGGTCAGCTTCAGCGCCGGCCGGGCGGTCAGCGCCATCGATGGATAACGATCCCGTAACGAACGCGGTGGGTGGTGCCGAAATACCGAGGGGTGGACCGGACTGGTCCGGTCCACCCCTCAGTTCACGCGCGCGGTCAGTGCGCGATCAGTGCTTCTCCACCTCGTCCGGCGCCGGGCGCTGGCCCGGCACGGTCGGGTCGTCAGCCTTCCAGTTGGTCGACGCCGGCGGGATCTCGTCGCTCAACGGCCCGCCCTCCCGTTCGGCCACCGTCGGCTGCTCCGCGGTGTCCCGCGCGTCGTCGGCCACCGCCGGCTGGTCCACCACGGTCGGCGTCGGGTCGGCGTCGGGCACCGTGTCCGCCCGGTGACGCGCGGCGCCCGTGCCGTTCGACCGCAGCACCAGCAGCACGCCGGCGACGAGCGCGATCAGGCCGAGAACGCCGGCGGCGATCGGCAGCCAGAGGCTGATCAGGCCGATCTTCGACCGGTTCTCCTTGGCCGTCTTCACGCTCTTGGTGATCGTGGCCTCGGTGTAGTTGAAGTCGGCGTCGAGCAGCACGGTGGGCGCTCCCGTGTCGGGGCGGAGCTCCTTGTGCTGCTGCTCACGCACCTTCACGTAGGAACCCGTCACCGGGTCGACCCAGAGCGTACGGGTGTTGCTGTAGACGATCTGACCGGTGGTGGCACCGGGCGAGAACTTGCCGAGCAGGGTCTTGATGCTGCTCTCCGGCGTCGTCAGCGGCTCGTTCTCGATCCGCTGCTCGAAGCGGTAGGCCTCCAGGCCCTTGATGGTCTCGGTGCCCATGAACTTCGCCGGAACGGCCCGCTTGAGGTCCCGGTCGAAGACCGGATAGTCCCTCTTCTTCGTGCCGAAGGGGAACTTGTAGACCTGGCCGGAGTAGGTCACGTTGCCGACCGGAGTCTCCTGGGCGCCGGTCTCGTTGAGCCACTGGTCCTTCCACCGGGCAGCGGCGCCGGAGACCCGGTCGAGAGCGAGCTCGGTGCTGTACTGGCTGACCACTTCCTTGGTGTCGGTGCGCTTCACCGTCTGGTAGACGTCCCAGATCACCGTCTTGCCCTTGAGGTCCTTGGGCAGGCGATCCTTGGTGTCCTCCGGCTGAGGGATGACCTCAACGTTGGAGACCAGCGTGGCCTCCGGAACATCGATGGTGACCGTGTCGCCGATCTTGGTGATCTTCAAGAACCGCGCGTTCTGCGCCTCGGCGGCTGAGGTCGTCGGCTGCAGATCATAGGGGAGCTTGGTGACCGCGGGAGCCACGTACAGCGGCAACCCGGCCGCGAAAACCAGCAACAAGACGCCCAGCCCAAAGAGCGCGGCACCCACACGAAGCTTCACTCATCCTCCTGCAACCTGCCGCCCTACGACTGTCGTCAGGGGCATCCGATCCTTAACATGGCGGGAGGTTACTCTCCGGTCACCTCCAAAGCGACCCCCTGGATGTCCAGATGTCCCCAGCCGCCGCGTCATCGGCGTCAGAGCCTTTGGCCAGCGGCCGCCTCCCCGCCCTCGACGCGCTCCGCGCGGTCGGCGCCGCAGCGGTCGTCGGCCACCATGTCGGATTCCATACCGGCGCCACCGCGAACGAGCAGTGGGGCGGCTGGTTGGCGCGGCTGGACGTCGGCGTCGCCATCTTCTTCGTGCTCTCCGGATTCCTGCTCTTCCGGCCCTGGGCGCTCAGCGCCGCGACCGACCGGCCCCGGCCGGGCACCGGGCGCTACCTCTGGCGCCGGGCGCTGCGGATCCTGCCCGCCTACTGGCTGACCGTCGCGGTCTGCCTGATCGTCCTGCCGCAGAACCAGCCCGCGTCCGCCGGAGACTGGCTGCGCCACCTCACCTTCACCCAGATCTACGAGCGGGGCCAGCTGCGGCACGGGCTCAGCCAGACCTGGAGCCTCGCCACCGAGGTCGCGTTCTACCTCCTGCTGCCGCTGGTCGCCGCGCTGGCCGTCGGCCGGACGTGGCGACCGGTCCGCACCACCCTCGTCGCGGCCGGTGGGGTCCTGCTCACCGCAGGGTGGCTCGCGGCGATGGCGGCCGGCTGGCTCGACACCGGGCTGCACACCACCTGGCTCCCCGCGTACGGCGGGTGGTTCGGCGCGGGCATGGCCCTCGCCGCGGCGCACGTGGCCCTCCGGACGGGCACCGCCCCGACCGTCTTCCGGGTCCTCGACGACCTGGCGGCGGCGCCGATCGCCTGCTGGGTCGCGGCGGTCGGCCTGCTGGCGATCGCGACGACGCCGGTGGCCGGGCCGCGCGACCTCGCCGAGCCGACCGTCGCGGAGTTGGCCGTCAAACTCACCCTCTACCTCGCGATCGGGGTGCTGATCCTGGTGCCGGTGGCGTTCGGTCCCCCGACCCGGATCCGCGTCGCCCTGGGCACCGCCCCCGCCCGCTGGCTCGGCGCGGTCTCCTACGGGCTGTTCCTCTGGCACCCGCTGGTCCTGGAACTCATCTACCTCGTGGACGACCGCCCGCTCTTCACCGGCGGACTGCTCAGCACGTTCGCCCTCACCATGGCCGGTGGGCTGGCCTACGCGGCGGTCAGCTACTACGGCATCGAGCAACCGATCCAACTGCTCGGCACCCAACGGCGGAGGCGGCGGCCCGGGACCCCGGTGCCCGGCCCCTCCGTGCCCGTGGTCGGCACGTCACGCTGAGCACGGGCACCCCACTGGCCATTGCCGGCCCTGACTCTCAACGCCTAGTGTGACGCGCGTCGCTAAATTACTTGAGAGTAGGAATCGCGTGGAACGTTGCGCCGGCACGTCGGGACACGTGCTGTTCCTCAACTGGCGGGACACCCGTAACCCCGAGGGCGGCGGCTCGGAGGTCTACGTGGAGCGGATCGCCGCCGAACTCGTGGCCCGCGGTTTCCGCGCCACCATTTTCTGCGCCGCGCACAGCCAGGCCCCCGCCGAGGAGGTCAACGACGGCGGCGTACGGCTGGTGCGGCGTGGCGGACGGCACACGGTCTACCTGTGGGCGGCGCTCTGCTACGTCGCCGGGGCCCTGGGCTTCGGTCCCCTCTCCGGGCGGCGGGGCGGCCGACCGGAGGTCCTGGTCGACGTCTGCAACGGCCTGCCGTTCCTGGCGCCGCTGTGGGCACGGCGGCCGGTGGTCAAGCTGATCCACCACGTGCACCGCGAACAGTGGCCCGTCGTGCTTCCCCCGTGGGCCGCCCGCTTCGGCTGGTGGGTCGAGTCGTCGTTCGCCGTGCGGATCTACCGGCGGTGCCGCTACGTCACCGTCTCCGAGGCCACCCGCCGGGAGCTGGCCACGCTCGGGGTGCCCCCGGAGCAGGTCTCCGTGGTGCACAACGGCACCCCGGAACTGCCCCGCACCGACGCGCAGCGGGCGCCGTTCCCGCTGCTCGTGACGCTGAACCGGCTGGTCCCGCACAAGCGGGTGGAGGTGGCGCTGCGGGCCGTCGCGGCCCTCGGCGAGGAGCTGCCGCAGCTGCGCCTGGTCGTCGCCGGTCAGGGCTGGTGGGAGTCGCACCTGCGCGAACTCGCCGCCGAGCTGGAGATCGCCGAGCGGGTCGAGTTCCGGGGCTTCGTGACGGAGGAGGAGAAGGCGGCCCTGCTCGCCTCGGCCTGGGTGGCCCTGACCCCGTCGCTGAAGGAGGGGTGGGGCCTGACCATCGTGGAGGCGGGGTCGGCCGGTACGCCGACGGTCGCGTTCCGGGACGCGGGCGGCGTCGCCGAGGCGGTCGTCGACGGGCGCACCGGGCTGCTCGCCGACGACATTGACGACTACGTGGCGAAGGTGCGGACGCTGCTCTGGGAGCACGAGATCCGGCAGGGGATGGGCGTGGAGGCCCGGCAGCACGCCGCGAGCTTCACCTGGCAGGCCGCGGGCGGACGCTTCGCGGCCCTGGTGGCCGGTCACGGTGCGCCCCGCCCGGTACAGCGGCGGGGCGAACCGTCCTACCTGGTGCCGTAGACCTCCGGCGCGAACGGGTCCGGCTTGCCCGCCTTCTGGGCCGCCTCACGGGCGCTCTTGGCCTCCTGGGCCGCCTCGACGTCCGTGGTGGTGGCGGCTGCCGCGACACCTCCCAGCGCCAGGACCCCGAGCACCGCTGCAACCAGGCCCGACACGAGCAGCGTGACGGTTTTGCGCATGCCATTCCTCCTAGGGCGAGACGTGCGAGCGGACGTTACCACGCGGTAGGCCGGCGGCGTAGTGCCGAAAAGGCGGCAGCTGCGACCACCAGAAGGGCAGTTCCCGACGCGCCCGCCACCGCCCACTGCGCGGCCCCCGCCGACGCCGTTCGCGCCGGCGCCACCGTCGGGTTGCGGTAGAGGGTCAGGAACGGCCCGTGGTGGACGACATCGAGACCGGCGAGCACGGCCGGGTCCACCTCGGCGGCGGTACCGTGCTGCACCACCACCCAGCGCACCCCCGTCCCGGCCACCGGCCGCCCCTGCCGGAGCAGCCGGCGTACCTCCCGGACGCGGGGATTCTCCCCGGCCACCGCGACGTCGCCGACCCGGAGCGTGTCGTCGGTCAGCACGTCGGCGTCCAGGTACCGGGGCAGCGGGTCCAGGACCACCCGGCCGGGATTCCACGGGTACGCCCGGTAGGCGCTCAGCGGCAACGCCAGGACCTCGCCCTCTTCGCCGGCGACCCGCCCCGCGACCAGCCGCCAGTCCGCCGGGTAGCTCACCGGCCGCAGCCGCCCGGCGCCACCGAGGGCGAGGTCCGGCATGACGGCCACCGGCAGGAGCAGCAGACCGGCCAGCACGACGCCCGCCAGTTCCGGGTCCATCCGCGCCACCAGCCGCTCGGCGCCCAGTGCCGCGCAGAGCACCAGCACCAGGGCGTACGGCGCGAGGAACTTCTGGCCGTCGCGCAGCAGTCCCGCCCCCGGCACGTGCACCACCGCCCAACGCAGCGCGGCGTCCACCCCCGGCAGCACGCCGAGCGCGGCGAGGAGCAGACCGCCCCCGCCGAGCCCCGCCAGCCGCGCCGCCACCCCCGCCGGCAGTCTCCGCCGGAGCGGGCCGGCGCCGATGCCGGCCAGTACCAGTAGGGCCAGGGTCGCCAGCGGAACCAGCGGGGCGGAGCGGCTGCCGGGCGTCGCCTGCGCGCTCCAGATCCCGCCCGTCCCGGCGAGCGCGACCAGCGGGCCCGCCCAGTTCTCGCCCCGGGCGGCGAACGCCTCCACGCCCGCCGGATCAGAGGAGCCGCCCGCCCCGGTGACCCAGGCCGCCACCACCCACGGCGCGTTGAGCAGCACCACTCCCCCGGCCGCGAGCGCCGACGACCGCGGGTGCTGCCGGGTCCACGCCAGCACGGCCACCACGGCGAACGCGAGGAGACCGCCGGTGGGGGTGATGGCGGCGGGCGCGGCGACGAGCACCAGCCGCGGCACCGCGCCGGGCCGGCCCGCCCGCACGTGCAGCGCCGCACGGACGATCCAGGGCAGCGCGGCGTACGCGACGAGCAGCCCCCACTGGCCGATGAGCAGCCGTTCCGCGAGGTACGGCGTCCACGCGTAGCCGACCGCGGCGAGCAGCCGGACCCCCCGCCGTTCCGTCGGCACCAGCCGGCCGGCCCCGACCGCCGCCAGGAAGATCGCCGCGGCCAGCACCAGCCGCTGCACGAGCCAGCCCGGAACCAACTGGGTGACGAGGGAGACGACCGCGTCCATCGGCACCGCCCGGGGCAGGCTCTGCGCCGGCGCCACCAGCTCCCAGCTCAGCGGCTGCCGGGGCACGAACACCATGTCGTACAGCAGCGCGTAGCCGGGTGCCGCGAGGGGCGCGAGCACCAGCACGGTGACGGCGGCCGCGACGACGTGCAGCGGCCACCGTTCCCGCACCGACAGGTTCCTCACGCCCTGCATGCTGACAGGCGGGTCCGGTCGGTCAGGACGCCGGTACCAACCTGCCCACGGTGATCGCCTTCGTGCAGACCGCCACCGTCGGTTCGAGCACGGTGACCTGGACCGCGCCGCCCCCTCCCTCCAGCGGGAAGTAGACCTCGTTGAGCCCGCGGCGCAGGGTGATCTCCCGGCTGGCCCTGCCGAGCCGGAAGATCGCGGTGGAGTCACCGGAGCTCAGGTAGCCGAAGTAGACGACGTACGGCCACTCCTCGACCGGCCCCTCCAGTGGGATCCGGGTCGTCCGCGCCCCCTGGACCAGGTGTCCGCAGTCCCCCACCCCGCTCAGAGCGATCTTCCGGCCCTCGACGGTCGCCGGGCGGATCCGGCCGGCGTCGTCGAACATCGACGGCCGCTCGGCCTGCGTCACGAAGACCGGCCTGCGGTCCGCCGGGCGGAAGAAGTGCGACTGGAGGTTGTCCGGCCAGAAGTACCGGGCGACCACCCGGTCCGGGACGATGCCGTCCAGGAAGACGGTGTCCGGCGGGGCGGAGGCCAGTTCCGCCTGCGCCGTCGCCAGGTACTCCCGTCCGTGTTTGGTGCTCCAGTTGTCGCCGAACCGGGCGATGCTCCAGAGCGTGCCGACCGCCATCGTGGCGAGCACGGCGACCATGGCGACCAGGCCGACCGCGAAGGCGCCCGGCTCCCGCAGCACCGTCGGCACCGGCCACGCGGTCACGTCGTCCTCCTCGGCGTCGGCGCGCCCGAGCAGGGCGGCCCCGACGCAGATCGCCGCGACCACCACCACGTCGGCGACGTAGCGGGGCACCAGGCCGGCCAGCGGGCTGAGCACGTTGCCGAGCCGGGTCGCGGCGAAGAGCGTGGCGACCAGGGCGACGTAGGACAGCAGCAGCAGCCAGGCCCGCCCGGCCGACGGGCGCCGCCGGACGGTGACCACGACCAGCGTCAGCAGCACGGCCCAGGAGAGCCACTTGGCGACGTCGTGCGGGTCCGCCAGCGGCGGACCGTCACCGGCGTACGACCACCGCCAGGGCCCGCCCAGCAGGCCCGGGACCAGGGTGTCGCCGATCAGGTCACCGACGAAGGTGAGCACCTCGCCGACCGACCTCGGAACCATCAGCTCGCCGGCCGGTCGGGTCAGGTAGACCGCGAGGTAGCCCACCGACACGCCGCTGAGCAGCAGCCACACCGGCCAGTGCCGACGGGTCGCCTCCACCAGGCTGCGCACCGCACCGCCGGTGGTGAAGAGGCAGACGGTCAGCAGGAACAGCAGCGGCACGATCAGCAGGGCCTTGGAGTCGAAGAGCAGGCCGAACACGACCCACACGGCGACCGCGACCAGGTGCCGCCACCGCCCCGTGCGCACGTACCGCACCTGCGCGGCGATGGCGAGCACCATGGCCAGCTGCACGGGGAGCATCAGCAGCCCGACAAGCCACAGCGAGCTCGCCTCCAGGGTCAGCGGGCTGAACAGGAACATGCACAGCGGGATGAGCAACCCCCACCCGGGCCGCAGCAGGTCGCGCAGCAGCCGGTAGAAGGCGATGCTGACCGCCGCCTGGCCGACCGTCAGCAGCAGCACCCACGGCCAGGCGGCGAAGCCGGCGGCGCGGACCATCAGCCAGGCGGCCAGCAGACCACCCGGCATCAGGTGGTTGTTGAAGGTCCGGAGGAGGAAGTCCGGGGTGAGGCGCGTGTCGAGCGCCTGGGCGGCGATGACGAACTCGTCCTGCGAGAACCAGCCACGCGTGGCGATACCCGCGCGCCAGGCCACCGCGACCACGATCAGGGCGACTGCGACGGCGCGTACGCGGTCGGCCTGGATCCACCGCACGACCGGCCCGGGCCCGTCCCCACCGGCGGCGCCGGGGTCGGGGCGGGTCACCGCCTCAGCTTCTGGCATTGACATGGTCGGCAGCCTGCCACACGCTTACACGCCGTGGGGACCGCCGTTCTCCCGATAACGCCGACGCAGCGCCCCAGGTCGTCCGCCCGGACGGGGCCCGGCTAACCTCTCGCAACTGCGCCGGATGCCGGCGGCGCGTCGGGACGGCGGAGACAGGAGCCGAAATGCGTGCAGAGGTGACAACTGGCACCGAATCGACGGGCCGTCGCACGCGACGCACGGCACGGCGGTTTCGGCACCTGGTCATCTGCATCGCGCTCTCCGCGCTCGCCTTCCAGCAGGAACCCGGGCTGACGGTCCCCGACACCAAAGTCGACCTGAACGTCAACCCCGCCGGATGGCTGCTCCGCTCGCTGCACCTGTGGGATCCCGCCGGCACCTTCGGCCAGCTGCAGAACCAGGCGTACGGATACCTCTGGCCGATGGGCCCGTTCTTTCTGGTCGGATCAGAACTCGGCCTGGCGCCGTGGGTCGTCCAGCGACTCTGGTGGACACTGCTCTTCTGCGTCGCGTACCTGGGGGCCGTCCGGCTGGCCGGTCGGCTGCGCATCGGCACGCCGGCGGGCCGGATGATCGCCGCGGTGGCCTTCGCGCTGTCGCCGCGGATCCTGACCCAGCTCGGCTGGTCGTCGGTGGAGGCCTGGCCGAGCGCCGTCGCGCCCTGGGTGCTGATTCCCCTGATCGGTCTCGCCCGGGGCGCCCCGCTCCGGCGTGCCGTCGCCGGCTCGGCCGTCGCCGTCGCCTGCGCCGGTGGGGTCAACGCGACCGCGGTCTTCGCGGTCGTCCCGCTGGCGCTGCTCTGGCTCGCCGCCCTGCGGCCGCTACGCCGTCGACTCACCGCCCTCGCCGCCTGGTGCGCGGCGGTCGCCCTCGCCACCGCGTGGTGGCTGGTGCCCCTGCTGGTCCTCGGCCGGTACAGCCCGCCGTTCCTCGACTACATCGAGAGCGCCCGGTTCACCACGAGCGTCACCGACGGCGTGACGGTCCTGCGGGGGGCCTCCTACTGGGTGGCGTACCTCGGCGGCGCCTTCGGCCCGACGCTGCCCGCCGGCGCGCGGCTCGCCACCGGGACGATGCTCGTCGTCGCCACCCTGACGGTCGCCGGCCTCGGCGTCCTCGGGCTGTCCCGGCGCGGGATGCCGCACCGCCGGTTCCTCGTCACCGGCCTCGTCCTCGGTGCCGCGCTCGTCGGCCTGGGACACGTCGGCGACCTGCCCAACACGTTCGCCGGCCCGCAACAGCAGTTCCTCGACGGCGTCGGCGCCCCGCTGCGCAACGTGCACAAGTTCGACGTACTGCTGCGCCTGCCGCTCGCGCTCGGCGTGGCGCACCTGGTCGGCGTCGTCATCCGGGCGGCACGGACGGCGCCCGTACGCCGCCGCCGGCGCACCGCCGCCCGGGCCTGGCTGACCGCCGGGGTGGCCATGGTCGCGATCGCCGGGGTGGCCAGCCCGGCGCTCGCCGGCGGGCTGGCCACGCCCGGCAGTGTCAAGAAGGTCCCCGGCTACTGGCACGAGGCCGCCGACTGGCTGGACGCGAACACCGGGCGGGGGCGGGTGCTGGTCGTCCCCGGTGCCCGCTTCCCCTCCTACGACTGGGGCAACACCACCGACGAGATCACCCAGGCACTGCTGGAGAGCCGCTTCGCGGTACGCAACGCCATCCCCTTTACCCCGCCCACCACCATCCGGCTGCTCGACGCGATCGACGCGGCGCTCGTCACCGGTGCCGGCTCGGCCGGTCTCGCCGACCTCCTGGCCCGCTCCGGGATCAGCCACGTGCTCTTCCGCGCCGACCTGGACCACGGCCGCTCCGACACCGCCCGACCGGCGGTGGTCCGCCAGGCGCTGCAACGGTCACCGGGGCTGACGCCGGTCGCCCGGTTCGGGCCGGTACGCGGCGGCCCGCAGACGCCCGGGGTGTTCCAGGACCACGGTCTCGACGTGCCCGTACGGGCCCTGGAGGTGTTCCGGGTCGACCGCACCGTCGAGCCGGTCGTCGCCCACGACCTGAGCGACGTGACCACCGTCGTCGGCGGGCCCGAGTCGCTCCTCGACCTCGCCGCGGCCGGCCAGCTGCCGACGGCCCCCACCGTCCTCGCCGGTGACCTGCCCGACGGCGGCACCTCGGGACCGGTGACGATCACTGACGGCCTGCGCAGGCGGGACGTGTCGTTCGGCCGGCTGCGGGACAACACCTCGGCGACCCTCACCGCCGACGACACCTTCAACGTGCCGGCGCCCGCACACGACTACCTGCCCGACTGGGGCGGGGATCTCACCACCGTCGCCCGCTACGACGGGATCAGCTCCATCCGGGCGTCCAGCTCCCGCTCGCAGGTCGGCGCCCAGGGCGGCGCCCGCCCGGAACACCAGCCCTTCGCCGCGATGGACGGCGACACCGCCACCTCCTGGCAGTCCACGCCGGAGGAGCCCGGCGCGGGCCAGTGGCTGGAGGTCACCCTCGCCAACCCGACGAGGGTCAACGAGGTGCGCGTCCGGTTCGACCTGAAGGCCGGCACCGTGCCGACGAAGGTGACCGTCAACGCGGGATACGAGAGCCTGGCCGTCGAGTCGTTCGGCGACAGCATGACCTTCACCCTGCCGGGTGTGCACGCCACCCGGGACATCCGGATCGCCATCGACGGGACCATCGGGTCCCGACCCGGCGACGGCACGGTGGGCATCTCCGAGATCGAGATCCCCGGCATCCGCACGGCGCGTACCCTCGTCACCCCGGCCGCGCCGGCCACCGGCCGGCCCGCGGCCATCGTCGTCTCCGCCGCCCCCACCACACCGGCCTGCTTCTTCGTCGACGGCCAATCCCGGTGCTCCGCCGACGCCGCGCGGGGCTCGGAGGACGGCCGGGCGATCGACCGGACGGTGGCGCTGCCGGCGGCCGGGGAGTACACCACCCGGATCTGGGCGCGTCCTGAGCCCGGCAGCGCCCTCGACGCCGCCCTGGACGCGGAGATCGCCGCCGGTCAGTCGCTGCGCGTCCCCCCGGAGGTGAGCGCCTCGTCGACGGCGGTGCCCGACCCGGCCGCCCGCCCGGGCGCCGTGCTCGACGGGGACCTCTCGACCGCCTGGTCACCCGCCCTGAGCGACGAGGCCCCGATCCTGCGGCTGAAGTGGCTCCGTCCCCAGGTCATCACGGGGCTGCGGTTTTCCGTGGACCCGACGGCCGCCGCCACGAAGCTCGGCAGCGTCCGGGTGGTGGGTGACGACGGCGTCCGCGGCGGCCTGCTCGGCAAGAACGGGCAGCTGACGATGAGTCCGCCGATGCGGACCGACGAGATCACCATCCAGTTCCTCGACAAGCCCTCCGCCTACAGCCGGGACCCGTACGGCGTTCGGGCGCCGGAGCCGCTGCCGGTCGCGGTCGGGGAGGTGACCGTGCTGCCGGGCGCACCCACGGCGCAGCAGCGCCTCGACGCGCCCGTGAAGCTCGCCTGCGGGTCCGGGCCGTCGCTGGTCGTGGGCGGCGTCCAGGTGCGGACCACGCTCCGCGCCACCGTCCGGGACCTGCTGGAGTTGCGGGAGGCCCCGGCGGAGCCGTGCGGCAGGGGCACCCCCGGGCAGCTGCGGCTGGCGCCGGGTGAGCAACGCCTGGTCGCGTCCGGCAGCGCGCTGGCCACCCCGACGAGGCTCGCCCTGGTGCCCCGGGTGGCGCAGCCCGTCCCCGCCGCCACCCCCGGCACGGTGGAGATCGGGTCCTGGGCGGCCACCGAGCGACGGGTACGGGTGGCCGAGCGCCCGGTCGACCGTGTCCTCGCGGTCCGGGAGAACACCAACACCGGCTGGCAGGCCACCGTCTCCGGGGTCGTGCTGAAGCCGATCGTCCTCGACGGCTGGCAGCAGGGGTGGCTGCTGCCGGCGGGCACCTCCGGCGAGGTGGTGCTGCGCTTCGTCCCCGACACGACGTACCGGGCGGCACTGTTCCTCGGTGGGGTCCTGCTGCTGGGGGTGGTCGCCCTCGCGGTGCTCCCCGACCGCCGCCGCGACCGTCCGCAGCCGTCGGCGACGAACCTTCCGGCCCGCCGTCGGGCCGCCCGGTCCGTGCCGCTGCTCGTGGCGGGAGCCGCCGCGCTGGTCATGCTCGGCGGTGTCGTCGGCGTCCTGCTGGTCGTCGCCGGCCTCGTGCTGGCCGTCCTGGGCCCGCTCCGCGTCCCCTGGCCGGCCGACCCGCGCCGCGCCCGGATGCTCGGCCGCGCGTCCGAGACGTGGCTGCCCGGGGCGCTGATGCTGCTGGCCGGGTGGCTTTATCTCGGCGCGGAACAGCGTCATGTGGACGCCGGGCCGCAGCTGGCGGTGGTCCTCGCCCTCGGTTGCCTCTGGCTCTCCACGGCCACCCGACGCAGACCCGTACGACGGGTCACCCCGCCCCCGCGCGAGCCGACGGCGTCACAGGCCTCACCGGGGCCGCCGAAGACGCCCCCGTGGCGCGACACCGAGCTGTCCTCGATCACCTGAACGGAAACGGGGGCAGGATGACACAGACCAGAGCGCAGCGGCCCGGCACGGAGCGACTGGGGACGGCGGGCGTCGCCGTCACGATCGCCGCGACCCTGACCAACGGTCTGGCCTACCTGGTGCCGGTGCTCGCCGCCCGCCAGCTCGACGCGGCCGAGCTGAGCGCGCTCGCCACAGCCCTCGGGCTGGTCGCCATCGCCAGCGTGCCCGGTCTCGGCCTGCAACTGGCGGTGGCGGTGCACCACGCCCGGCACGGGCGTACCGCCACCGGCCGGGCGACGCTGGTGACCGCCGCGATCTCCGGCGGGGCGCTGGTGGCGGCCACCCCGCTGCTCACCGCGAGCCTGCACCTCCCGGTGGAGACACCGGCCCTGCTGGCGGTCACCACAGCGGCCGTCGTGCTCTCCTCGCGCCGGCTCGGCGAGTTGCAGGGCGGCCAGCGTTTCCTGCGGCTGGCCGTCGGCATGGCCCTGCTGGCCGCCGGCCGCTATGGCGGCGTGGTCGCGGGGCTCCTGCTCGGTGCGGGGCTGACCGGCTCGCTGCTGCTCGGCGCGCTGACCGCCGCCCTCGTCCCGCTGGTGCTGGCCCGCCTGGCCGGGCCGTCGGCTCCGACCCCGTCGACCGCGCCGCCCCTGAGCGCCGGCCAGGTGGTCGTCGGCTGCGGCGCGACCCTGGCGATGCTGGTCGTCTCGTACGCCGACCTGCTGCTGGCCCGGCAGCTGCTGCCACCGGCGGAGTCCGGGGCGTACGCGGTCGGCACCGTGCTCACCAAGGGCGCGCTCTGGGCACCGCAGGTGGTGACCGTGCTCGCCCTGCCCCGGCTGGCGCGGGGTGACCGGCGCAGCCGGACGGTCGCGCTGGCCGTGACCGGGGGTTCCGGGCTGCTGCTGGTGCTCGCCTCGGCGCTCGCCGGCGGGCTGGCCTTCCGACTCGCCGGTGGGCCCGACTACGCGCACCTCGGCGCCCACGCCCCGCTCTTCGCCGCGGTCGGCGCCCTCTACGCGGTGGTGTTCGTCCTGCTCAACGCCCAGGTAGCGGCCGGTGCCCGGTGGCCGGCCGCACCGCTGTGGGCGGCCACCGTGGGGCTGGTCGTCGTCGCGGTGGCCGTCGCGCCGCGCACCGTCACCGGCCTGCTGTGGAGCGCGCTGGGGACCGCCGTGGTGGCGGCGGTCGCCATGGCGGCGGTCGCCCTCCGGCAGCGCCCGGCGGCCTCCGCCGGGCCGGAATGACCGGTCAGCCCTCGGCCAGCCAGCGGTGCAGCAGATGATGGTCGATCGAGTCGACCCGGCCGAGCGGTCGCCCGGCGGCTGCCCGCTCGCGCAGCTCGTCCCGGGTGAACCAGCGCGCCTCCAGCAGCTCCACGCCGTCCACCCGGACCTCCTCGGACGCGGCCGTGGCCCGGAAGCCGACCATCAGCCCGGCCGGGAACGGCCACGCCTGCGACCCCTGGTACGCCAGGTCGACCACCGTCACCCCGGCCTCCTCGGCCATCTCCCGCCGGACCGCGTCCTCCAGGCTCTCGCCCACCTCCACGAAACCGGCGAGCGTCGAGTACGCCCCCTCCGGCGCGCCGGCGTGCCGGGCCAGCAGGCAGCGGTCCGGCGCGCCGGGCGCCTCGACCAGCACGATGATCGCCGGCTCGATCCGGGGGAAGAGGAGCCGGCCGCAGTCCGGCCCGGTGCACGAGCGGACGTACCCGCCGCCCCCGGTGACGGTCGACGCGCCGCAGGTGCCGCAGAAGCGCTGCTGCCGGTGCCAGTGCAGCACCCCCCGCGCGTACGCCTGCACGGCCGCCTCGGCCGGGCCGAGCCGGCCGACCAGCGCCCGGACGTCCACGGCCACGGTCGCCCCGGCCAGCTCGACGGCGGCGTCCTCCGACAGGCCGGAGAGGTCGACGGCGAACACGGCCGTGCCGTCCACGCCCAGGAAGACGGTCTCGTCGGCGGCGGCGAGCACCCCGGCCGCCCGGTCACCGGTCAGCCGGACCGGTACGTCCGCCGCGACCAGGCAGCGGTCCCGCCAGAGCGGCAGGACCACGGTGTCCGGTTCGGCCAGCAGCTTGGAGATCCGCTCCGGGTCGCCGCGCAGCGCCCCCGCCCGGTCCAGCCATCCGCCCCCGTACGCCAGGACCGCCTCGTCCGCTCGCATGTCCCCTACCGTGCCATGTCGGCACCCCCGTCCGGCGGCCGGGCGGCACCCGCGACACGCGGTACCACGACGGGTGGGGCGCAGACTGCCGCAACGACGGCACGTTGGTTACCGTAGTTGTCTTCCGGGTGAACGAAGTTCCCCCCAGTGGTATGTCCCGATCGAGGTGACTGTGACGCTGTACGGCGAGAAGACTCCACCCGCCGATGACCGGCCCACTGTGCAGGTCACCGCGGTGAGCTGGCCGGGTGACGAGCCGGAGCCCGCGGTTCGGCCCGGCGGCTCCCGGTCCCGCCGGTTCCGGCTGCTGTTCGCCGCCGGGGTCGCCACGGCGGTGCTCGGCTCCGTGGCGGGCGTCGGCGCCTACGCGTACGCCGGTGACGTGCCGCGCGGGACGACGGTGCTCGGCGCCGAGCTCGGCGGCCGGAGCCGGACGGAGGCCGCCCGCGAGCTGCGGGCGGAGCTGGACCGCCGCGCCGCCACCCTCGCCGCCCCCCTGCCGGTACGCGTCGGCGAGCGGACCGCCGAGATCAATCCGGCGGACGTGGGCCTGGCGATCGACGTGGACGCCACGGTGGCCGCGGCTGCCGAGGCCGAGGCGCACGCGGTGGACCGGCTCGTCGGGTCCCGCTCGGTGCAGCCGGTGGTGACCGTGGACGTGGCCCGGCTCGACGCCGCGCTGAAGAAGGTGGTCGGCGACCAGGGTCGGAAGATGACCATGCCGGCGATCAGCTGGAAGGGCACCACACCGAAGGCTGTGCACCCGAAGCCGAGCCTGGCGCTCGACCCGGAGCGCTCCGCCCAGGTGGTGCGGGAGGGCTGGCTGGCCGGGCAGCCGGTGACCGTCCCGCTGGTGGAGTCGCATCCGGCGACCACCGCCGAGGAGGTGGACCGGCTGGTGGCCGAGCTGGCGAAGCCGGCGGTCGCCGCGCCGGTCCGGCTGACCACCGGCAAGGGCTCGGTCGACATCCCGCCGGCGGCGATCGCGAAGAGTCTGCGGTTCACCGCCGACGAGGCCGGCAAGCTGACCCCGCAGGTCGACGTGAAGCGCCTGCGGGCCGCGCTCGGCGACGACCTGGCGAAGGTGGAGGCGCCGCCGAAGGACGCCCAGGTGAGCATCGTCGCCGGCAAGCCGAAGGTCGTCGACGGCAGTCCGGGTCAGCAGCTGGACAGCGCCGCGCTGGGCCGGGACCTGCTCGCCGTCCTGCCGAAGGCGGACGGCCGGGAGGTCGCCGGCGAGCTGAAGCCGGCCCAGCCGGAACTGACCGCCGAGAAGCTGGCCGGGCTGGGCATCAAGGAGCAGGTCTCCACCTTCACCACCCGGTTCACCGGCGGGCTCTCCTCGCCGCGCAGCCAGAACATCGTCACCATCGCCAAGGACGTCGACGGCACGCTGGTGCTGCCGGGCGAGACGTTCTCGCTCAACGGTCACACCGGCGAGCGCGGCTACGCCCAGGGCTACCGCGACGCCCCGGTCATCCTCGACGGCAAGCTGGTGCCCGGCGTGGGCGGCGGCACCTCGCAGTTCACCACCACGCTGTTCAACGCCACCTACTACGCGGGACTGCAGGACGTCGAGCACAAGCCGCACTCGTACTGGTTCAGCCGGTACCCGGCGGTCATCGAGTCGACCATCTTCTGGCCGGACCTGGACTTCAAGTTCCGCAACAACACCGAGCACGGCGTCCTGATCGACACCTCGTACACGTCGAGCTCGATCACCGTGTCGATCTGGAGCACGAAGATCTGGGACAGCGTCAAGACCGAGTACGGTCCGCGCCGCGACATCACCAAACCGAAGACGATCTACCTGGAGCCCGGCCCGTCCTGCATCCCCGCCAACGGGATCGACGGGTTCATCCAGGACGCGTTCCGGGTCATCAAGAAGGACGGGAAGGTCGTCAAGCGCGAGCGCTTCACCTGGCGTTACGACGCGGAGCCGCGATACATCTGCGGCCCCGAACCTTCCTGACCCGTCGCGCTCCCGCCCGTCACCGCCCCGCCGGCCCCGCCGGCGGGGCGGCTCCTTTTCCGGCGTACGCGCCCGCGCGCCCTCGGTTTCCGTGCCGGTCGTCTTCCACTCCCGTCCGGCGTTTCTCTTCTTCCGCCCAGGGGCGTTGGGATGGACCACATCTCTTTGGGGCACCGGGCATCGATGAGACGGGCGGTGGCAGGACTCGCCGCCCTTGGAGCCGGGCGCATTGGATAGGGCGGGTGCGGGCCGCCGCTCGCCACGTTTGGAGCTGGGGCGGCATGGATGGAGCGGATGTTGCGATGCCGGTGCCGTACCGTCACCCGGCCTGACAACCGCGGCCAGGACCTACGGTCCTTCTATGCGCCCAGCTCCAAAGGCCGCCAGCCGCACCAACACACCCGCCCCATCGATGCGCCCAGTTCCAATGGCCCGGGGAAGTGGTGCGTTCAAGCCCGGGAAGTGGTGCGGTTGCAGCCCGTCGGAATTGGGCTGTAAACGCATTCAGGGCCACCCCGAAGGGTGGCCCTGAATGGAATGGTTGTCCGGCGGCGTCCTACTCTCCCACACCCTCCCGAGTGCAGTACC
>NZ_JAMOKF010000458.1 GCF_023656545.1 Micromonospora phytophila
GGGGGCTCCGGCTGGTCGACACGCACCGGCGGGTCGACACCGAGACCGCGCCGCCGCTCTGCTTCTGGGTACGCGGCTCGTGGCCGCTCGCGGAGGCGTTGGAGCGCTCCGTCGCGGTGGTCGGCGCCCGGGCCGCCACCGGGTACGGCACGCACGTGGCCACCGGGCTCGGACACGGCCTGGCCGAACGGGACTGGACGGTCGTCTCCGGTGGCGCCTTCGGCATCGACGCCGCCGCCCACCGCGGTGCGCTCAACGCGGGAGGGGTCACGGTCGCGGTGCTCGCCTGCGGGGTGGACCGGCCCTACCCGATGGGCAACGCGGCGCTGTTCGACCGGATCGCCGACACCGGGCTGCTGGTGAGCGAGTGGATGCCCGGGGCCGACCCGCTGCGGTCCCGGTTCCTCATCCGCAACCAGGTCATCGCCGCCGGGACCCTCGGCACGGTGCTCGTGGAGGCAGCGGCCCGCAGTGGCGCCACGCAGACCACCCACCGGGCGATCGCCCTGGGCCGTCCGGGGATGGTGGTGCCCGGCCCGGTCACCTCGGCGATGTCGGTGGGGGCGCACGAGCTGCTCCGCGAGGTCCCGAAGGCCCGGCTGGTCACCGGGGTCGCGCACGTGTTGGAGGAGGTGGGACGGATCGGCGGCGACCTCGCCCCGGTCCCGCGGGGTCCGCAGCGCCCGGCCGACCAGCTCGACGACGAGGCGCGGGCCGTGCTGGAGGCGATGCCCCGCCGGGGCCCCGTGGGGGTGGACGTCCTCGCCGCCCGGGCCGCCGTCGACGTCCGCACCGCGCTGCGGAAGCTGTCCCTGCTGGAGGAGTTGCGCCTGGTCCTCCGGCGGGACGACGGTTACCGGCTCGCCGGCCCGGCGGCACGCCCCGCCGGCGAGACCCTCGCCAATCCCGGATCACGCCAGCTCGCGTGAGCGCGATTCCGCACGAGGTGCTCCGGCGGTGGCATGATCTCGACGTGTCCATCGATCGTCGCGCCGTACTCGGCCTCGGGCTGGCCGCGGCCACCGCCACCCTGACCGGGTGCCACGGGCGCGCCCCGAGCGCCACACCGGGCTCGTGGCGGACGCCGCAGCCCTCCGCGCCCGGCGTCGGCGGGGCGGTCGTCGACCCGGCCGAGGGGGGTGTGGTCCGCCCCGGCGCACCGCCCCTCGCCGGCCAGCTGACCACCGTGCTGCGCCGCTACCTTCAGCCGACCGCCGAGAATCCGCTGCATCCCACGTACGCCGGAGCGGTGGCGCTGGCGATCGGCGACGGCCGGCCCCACGCGCACGTGGCGGTCGGTGAGGCGCTCCGGTACGGCGCCGGGTCGGTGCTCCTGCCCCCGGCGGAGCGCGTCGTCATGCGCCGGGACGCGATCTTCGACCTCGCCTCGGTCACGAAGGTCTTCACCGCGATCCTCGCCCTCCAGCAGGTCGACCGGGGCCGGATCGACCTCGACGCGCCCGTGGTGCGCTACCTGCCCGAGTTCACCGGCGCGGGCAAGTCCGCGGTCACCGTCTCGATGCTGCTGACCCACACCAGCGGCCTGCCGGTCGGCGCCAAGGTGACGGGGTACGCCACGAACGCCGAGCGGTGGAAGGCCGTGCTGGGCACCCCGCTGGTCGCCGGCGCGGTGCCGGGCAGGGTGTTCCGCTACTCCAGCTTTGGGCTGATGGTCGTCGGAAAGCTGGTGGAGAAGGTCACCGGGCTGACCCTCGACCAGGCGCTCAGGAGCGGCCTGACCGATCCGTTGGGCCTGCGCTGGACCGGCTTCAACCCGAACACCTGGCTCAGCGCCGGCGACCGGGCCACCCGGCTGGTCGCCACGGACGCCCGCACCTCCCTCGGCGTCATGCGGGGGGTGGTCCACGACGACGTCTGCCGCCAACTCGGCGGCGTCGCCGGCCACGCGGGGATCTTCAGCACCGCGCAGGACGTCGCGGTGATCGGCCGGTTGCTGCTCGACGGTGGGACGTACGGCGGGACCCGCATCCTCGCCGAAAGCACCGTCCGCCGGATGCTGACCAACGCCAACCCCGGTCTGCCCGCCGTCGACCCGGACCACCCGACCCGCACCTCCGCCCACGGTCTCGGCGTCGTCCTGGACCAGAGCTGGTTCATGGGGAGGCTCGCCGCCCCGGCCACCTTCGGCCACACCGGATTCACCGGTACGTCGCTGCTGGTGGACCCCCGACGGCGACTGGTGCTGGTGCTGCTGACCAACCGGGCCCACCCGAACTGGAGCTGGGCCAACCCCGACCCGGCCCGGGTCGCTGTCGCGAACGTCGTCGCCCGGTGGCGTCCGGGCAGCTGAGCCGGCGGGCGAGCGACGACCGGTCAGTCGCCCTCGAAGCGGATCTCCATCTCCCGGTCCTGCCGGCACCGTCGGGCCAGCCGGTCCAGCCGGCGCACATGGGTCATCTCCGGGTTCGTCCGCGCCACCTCGGCGAGGCAGCGCAGCTCGGCGAGGAGCTGCGGCGTGCGGTCGGCGGAGACCACCAGCAGGCCGACCGGGTCCACCCGGTCCAGCAACGGGGTACGGCCTCCACCTCGGACCCGCCGGATGAGGTCCAGCAGCACGTCGTCCGGGTCCGGCAGCACCTCGGCCGGAACGTACGACACCCGGCCTCGGCCGGGACCCGCACCGACCGCCCGGTAGAGGACGACGTCCACCCCCATGACCGGTCCCCCTTCGTCGCGCTCGGCCGGTCGGGCGACGGCTGGCGACCAGGGCGCACGCCCGTTGGTAGAACAGTCTGCTAGGCCAGGCCCGGGTAATCCACCATCCGGCACCGGCGGCTGGCCCAACACGGGGGTGGACGTGCGCCGTCGGAGGCAGCGGATGATCGTAGGCTGGACGGGTGCCAGCAGAGGACCTGCCGCCGTCGGCCCCCGCGATCACCGCGGCCGGCCGCGCGGGCGGGCCGCCGCCCGGGTACGCACCCGCCCCCGGGTGGGTGCACGTGCCCAGGTGGCCGGGCACACCACCACGTCGGGGACCGGGCGAGGGTCCGCGATGAGCCGGGCCACGAACGGCACCCGGGCAACCCACGAGGCGCTTGCGCCGGCGATGCGCGAGGCGGTGGACGACTTCGCCGGCCACCTGGCCGCGGTACACAACCGCTCCGCGCACACCGTCCGGGCGTACGTCGCCGATCTGGTGTCCCTACTCGACCACGCCCAGCGGATGGGCTGCGAGGCGGTGGCGGAACTCGACCTCGCCGTACTGCGCAGCTGGCTGGCGAAGCAGCGGACGACGGGTGCCGCCCGGACGACGCTCGCCCGCCGGGCAGCCTCGGCTCGGGCGTTCAGCGCCTGGGCACACCGCGGCGGGCTGCTCCCCGCGGACGTGGGCGCCGCCCTGGCCAGCCCGCGCGCGCACCGGGAACTGCCCACCGTGCTCCGCGTCGACCAGGCGGCCACCCTGGTCGAGGCGCCCGGCCGGGCCGTCCCACGCCAGGCGACGGCGCCGACCGACGTCG
>NZ_JAMOKF010000459.1 GCF_023656545.1 Micromonospora phytophila
GCCCGGCCGCGCCACCCCGCTGGCGCGCCTCGGCCACCAGCCGCTCGCCCCGCTCGCTCAGCTCGCCCCCGGGTGGCCGGACGGGACCCTCGGTCGGGCGGCGTGGGGCCATGGCGGCGGTTACCCGACGGACGGCGACCGAATCGTCGGCCCGCCCACCGACTCGACGGGCCTCCCGCGGTCGCCGCCGCCCCCAGCCCGGCGCTGCGACCGGGGGCGGCCGGAGGCACCATCGGGTGTACCGGCGAGCGCGAAGATCCACGACGAGGTGTCGGTGCCTCAGCCCTTGCGCCACTTCTGGTTCGCGGTGCCCGCGCAGTCCCAGAGCTGCAGCTTCGCGCCGTCGCCGCCGTTCCAGTCCTTGATGTCCACGCACCTGTTGGCCTGGAGGTTGACCAGGTCACCGGCCGCGTTCAGCGTGAACTGCTGGGCGCCCGTGCCGTTGCACGTGTAGAGCTGGACCACCGCGCCGTTCCCGGTCGCCCCGCCGTCCACGTCCATGCACTTGTTGTTCTGGCTCTGCACCGCGTTGCCGGTGAACGTCCACTTCTGCGCGTTGGTGCCGTTGCAGCCCCACATCTGCAACTGGGCGCGGTCGACGAAGGCGGAGTTCGGCACGTCGATGCACTTGTTGTTCCAGTTGCTCAGCACCGGCACCGCGGCACCCGGGTTCCCCGGTCCGCCGCCAACGGCGCCGAACGGGCTCAGGATCAGGCCGGCCGCGCGCGGGTCACCGTCGTGGACCAGCGACTCGAAGGCGCCGACGTCGTCGAAGGCGAACGCGTACGCCTTGCCGTCGCTCATGTTGGCGTGGATGACGCGGGCGTAGTGGTTGGTCGGGTTGTTGCGGTAGAACTCGCCGGCGTTGGTGCTGGGCTGCGTGTCGACGGTGCCGAGCGTGCCGCGGTTCAGCGCCGCGCAGAGCGTCCGGGAGATCGGGCCGACGACCAGGTCGTTCGGGGCGGGCAGGTCGCCGTCGCAGCCCCAGACGCTCGCCGACGAGGGTCGGTTGAAGGAGGCGACGACCTGGCCGGCGCTGTTGGTGAACGTCATGACACCGCCCGACGTCCGTCCGAAGTACCGGGTGTTCGGCTGGTTGGCGAACGGCACCACGGTCAGCGTCTTCGTGGTGTACGCGTTCCAGGCCCAGGCGATGTAGGAGTCCAGGTAGCTGGCGCTGAGCAGGCCCGCCCCGGCCGCCTTGCCCGGGGCCAGCACGCGCAGCACCGTCCCGTCGGCGCGGGTGTGGACCGTGTTCGCCCAGCCGGCCTGGGAGCGGATGCCGTCGATGATGGCGTTCCGGCCGTTGTCGACCACATCGCCGGTCCGCTTGGTGACGCCGTTGGCCCCGGTGACGGTGACCGCGTGCGGCACCGCGAACATGTCGACCTGCGAGCTGTTCAGCCAGAGCCCGGCGTCGTTGTAGGTGAACTCGCTCCAGTCGAACAGGATGTCGCGGTTGGCGTCGCCGCCCGCCCACGGGGCGGGTTGCACCAGGCCGTCGGGGGTCAGGAAGAACTTCAGCTTCTCGCCAAGGGAGAAGTAGACGCGGCCGGAGAAGCCGCGCGGGAACCGAATCGTCGTGCTGCCCCCGTTGCCGGGGCCCGGGATCGAGGCGTCGGGTGCGGGCGACGGCGGAAGCTGTCCGCCG
Source organism: Micromonospora phytophila (assembly GCF_023656545.1). Classification (GTDB taxonomy): domain Bacteria; phylum Actinomycetota; class Actinomycetes; order Mycobacteriales; family Micromonosporaceae; genus Micromonospora; species Micromonospora phytophila. Next base: position 1,652 of record NZ_JAMOKF010000459.1, read on the forward strand.
GACCAGGGAATGAACGTGCCGCCCTGGTTGACGTAGCCGAGGCGGTTGCTGGAGAGCTGGATGCCGATCACGTACAGGTGGACGGCGTCGCCGCGGCCGGTGCTGTTGGTGACCGTGACGGGCAGCAGCGCCGGACCGACGGCCTGGGCCGGGGACGACGCGACGACGGTCATCGGCGGGCCGACGACGAGGGCGCAAAGCGCCGCCATCAGCTTTTTTCGGATACCCACGAGAAGCTCCTCACGTACGACGAAACATCAGAGAGCGCTCTCTCAGGCTGCTATTGTTAACAACGTGTGTCAATAGATGAAGGTGGATGTGGCGTCGGGAAGCCACGGCCGGGCCGACAGGCGGATCTGCGGAAAGCGCACGATGAGACGATGGGCCGTCGGTCCGGGCCGCACGCCCGGCGGACCGTCGGGCCCTCGTCGGGGCACCCGGTCGACGTTCCCGGCGATATCATCGGGGCGATGCGGACGACGCAAGATCTCGATATCGCCACCACCTGCACGGGGCCTCCGCTGGCCTTGCGGACCGTCGGGAAGCGGCTGACGAGCCGCCCGGGCCACTCGATGGCCGAGAGGGCCGATCACCTGCACCGGGCAGGCACCGACCTCGACCAGGTGGGCAGCGGCGAGGTCGACCTGCGGCACCGTCTGCTCATGCCCCGGTGGTCGGCCGACGGTTGCCCGGCGGGCTTCGCCATGCCCCGGCTGCTCCGCCTGCTCGCCGGTGAGCAGTTCCCCGCCGCGACTCCGCGGCACCGCTGACACCGCCGCTCACATCGCTGATGACCGACTCGCCGAGGACGGACGCCGCCCCGGGTACGCCGGTCCCGCCTCACCCACCCGGGCACCGGACGGCCGGGCCGGCCACCACCAGCCCTGACCGGCCCCGGCGCGGTCCACAGCCACCATCGCCGGTCGCGGCCGGAAGCACACCGGAATCGCGGCCCACCGGCGACCATCCGGCACGTGAACTGCGGCTGCTCATCGCCGCGTACGCGGTGTCGACCTACGGCAGCTTCCTCAACCTGGTGGTGCTCGGCCTGTTCACCCTGGAGGTCACCGGCTCGGCCATGCAGACGGGCATGGTCATGGCGGTGCGGCTGACCGCGGGACTGGTCATGGGGCCGCTGGCCGGTGTGCTCGCCGGCCGCCACCCCCGCAAACACCTGATGATCGGCAGTGACCTGGTGTCGGCGGGCACCCTCGTGGCGCTGGTGGCCGCGCCGGCCGGGGCGCGACCCACACTCCTGTGGGCGCTCGCCGTCGTCCTGGGCTGTGGTCAGACCCTGTGGAGCGTCTCGCTGCGCAGCGGCCTGCCGGACACGGTGGCGGCGCGAGACCTGTCCCGCGCCAACAGTCACCTGGTGGCGGCCCGTTCCGTCGCGATGCTGCTCGGCCTCGCCAGTGCCGGCGTGCTCGCCGCCACCTTCGGCTACCACGCCGCGTTCCTGTTCGACGCGGCCTCGTACGCGCTCTCCGCACTGCTGCTCGCCGCCCTGCCCGCCCGGCGGCCGGGCCGCGGTCCGGCGCGGGACGGTGCCACCGGCCACGGACCGCGGCTTCCGGGGCGCCTGTCCGGGATCGCACCGATCATCGTGGCGATGATCGCGGTACGGGCCGTCGACGCCTTCGGCTCGGCCTCGCACAACGTCGGCCTGCCGGTGCAGGCGAACCTGGTAAGGCCCGACTCCCCGGAGTCCTTCACCGCGCTGTTCCTGACCTCCTGGGCGGTCGGCAGCCTCGTCGCCGGCCGGTGGTACGCCCGCCGCGCCGCACGCGCCCCCCAGCGCGGCGCCGCGCTGCGCTTCGGCGCGGCG
>NZ_JAMOKF010000460.1 GCF_023656545.1 Micromonospora phytophila
CCGGTGCAGCGCGGCCAGGGCCGCCCCGGCCGCCGCCACGAACGCCCACCGCCAGCCGGCGGTCAGCGCGACCGTCGGCACGGCCACGCCGGCGAGCAGCGTGGAGACGGGGATGGCGGCCTGCTTCACCCCGAACGACAGCCCCTGCCGTCGCGCCGGCACGTGCCGGGCCAGCGCCGCGTTGCTGGACAGTTGGCCGAGGGCGTTCGCGGCGGCGCTGAGCGCCAGCAGGCCCACCAGCATCACGTACGACCGGGCGAGGGCGGCGATGGCGAGCATCGCCCCGGCGGAGAGCAGCACGCCGCAGCGGGCCACCACGGCCGGCCCGTACCGCTCGACGAGGCCCCCGGAGGGCACCGAGGCCAGCGCGCTGACCCCGAAGTAGACCGAGACGGCCAGGCCCAGGCCGGCCGGGGAGAAGCCGAGGTCCTCGCCCATCTGCACGGCGAGCCCGCCGACCAGGAAGACCGGCAGGACGGAGGCGATGGTCACGGCGATGGCGCCGGCGGCGGCCCGCACGGGCCGGGCCGAGGTGGCGCCCGGGTCGGGGTGGAGCACGGTGTCGGTCATGGTCCGGCCAACCTACGCGAGCCGCTCTCGGGCCACGCAGCGTGCCTGACGGTGCACAGCCCGTCGATGACGATCTGGCATCCTCCACCCGAACAGGCATTTCGCACCGGGCCTGTATTTCATATGGTGTAAGTCCCCGGCTGCGGAGGTGGTTGTGCGCGACCCCTTGGCGGAACCTTCGGACCTCATCCGGAGCGTCTCCCGCGCGCTACGCGTGCTCGAGTCGGTCGGTCGCGCCCCGAAGGGGCTGACCGTCAAACAGATCGCCCGGCGCTGCGAGCTGACCGTGGCGACGACCTACCATCTGGTCCGCACCCTGGCTTACGAGGGCTACGTGATCCGGCGCGAGGACGGCACGTACATCGTGGGGCTGGAGGTGGCCGACCGCTACCGCGAACTCGTCACGGCGTTCCGGGGGCCGCCGGCGGTCGGGGAGTGCCTGCGCCGCTCCGCCCTGGACACCGGCTACAGCCACTACCTGGGCCGCTTCGTGGGCGGTCAGGTGGCGATCACGGCCGTCGCCGAGGGGCCCCGCTCGCCGTACCTGGAGGACCTCGTCCCCGGCTTCGACGAGGGGGCGCACGCGACCGCGCTCGGCAAGGCGCTGCTCGCCACGCTCACCGCCGAGCAGCGCTTCCGCTACCTGCGGGAGTACGGCATGCGCCCGTTCACCACCGCCACCCTGACCACCATCGAGGCGTTCGAGGCCGACCTGGCCGCCGGTGACCGGCGCGGCATGCAGTTGGAGCTGGGGCAGTTCCGGCAGGGCGTGGCCTGCGCCGCGGTGCTGGTCACCCCGGACAAGGACATGGAGCGCCGGGTGGTGCTCGCCTGCGCGCTGCCGGCCGGCGAGATGATGACCTCCGCGCGGGTGGTCCGCGCCAAGCTGCTCACCACCGCCCGGACCATCGCCGACAGCATCGCCGCCGACAGCTAGACACCGACAGGCCCCCTCCCCGGGTGGGAGGGGGCCTGTCGTGGCGGTCCAGCGCCGGACCGCCGGAGGAGGAGTCAGCTGCCGATCGGGCCGCCGTCCAGGCGCCAGGTGACCACCATGCCCGGCTTGGCGTAGTCGCCGTCCGGCCAGTTCGACGCCGGCTTCTCGACACTCGCCCCGCTGAGCTCACCCGGGTGCTGCACGGCCACGAAGACCGAGCGGTTGTCCCCGATGATGAACGGGCCGCAGGCCTCCGCGCCGACCGGCACGGTCAGGAACTGCTTGAGGTGGCCCCGCTCGGGCCCCTCGACGGCGGTGGCGAAGAGGCCGTCGTTGCTGCCCAACGCGTTGCCGTCGGTGGAGATCCAGAGGTTGCCGGTGGCGTCGAAGGCGACGTTGTCCGGGCAGGAGATCGGGGAGACCTTCGTCTTGTCGTACCCGGCGAAGAACGTCGACGCGTCGGCCGGGTCGCCGGCGACGATCGGCAGCGACCAGGCGAACGTCTCGGCCGTGTTGTCGCCCCGCTCCTCGACCAGCTCCAGCACCTGGCCGTGCTTGTTGAGGTTGCGCGGGTTGGCCTCATCGGCGGCCGCCTTGCCCGGCTTGCCCCGGTCGGTGTTGTTGGTCAGGGCCACGTACACCTTGCCGGTGAGCAGGCTCGGCTCGACGTCCTCGGGACGGTCCATCTTGGTCGCGCCGACCTTGTCACCGGCGAGCCGGGTGAAGGTGAGCACGTCCGCGGCGGTCATCCCCTCGACGTAGGAGCGGTTGCCGCTGACCAGTCGGATCCAGCGGCCACGGCCGTCGAACGCGCCGTCGGCCGGGAGCGTGCCGGAGCCGTCGACCTCGGCGGCGCTGTTGCCCTCGAGCTGGGCCACGTAGAGGGTGCCCGACTCCAGCAGGGTCAGGTTGTGCTTGCGGGCGACCCAGGAGCTGCCCTTCATGAACTTCTTGTCCGAGACGAACTTGTAGAGGTAGTCGAACCGCTCGTCGTCACCCAGGTACCCGACGACGTGACCGCTGGGGGCGACGATGACGTTCGCGCCCTCGTGCTTGAACCGGCCCAGCGCGGTGTGCTTGCGCGGGCGGCTCTCCGGGTCGAACGGGTCGAGCTCCACGATCCAGCCGTGCCGGTTGGCCTCGTTCGGATGCCGGGCCAGGTCGAAGCGCTCATCCGCGCGCTCCCACTTGCGGCTGCCGCTCGGGTAGCGGGCGGTGGTGTTGATGCCGTACCGGGCCAGCTTCGGCTTCTCCGACTCCGGGGCGGCGTCGCCGCCGACGAAGTACTGGTTGAAGTTCTCCTCGCCGGAGAGCACCGTGCCCCACGGGGTCACGCCGCCGGCGCAGTTGTTCAGCGTGCCGATGACCGTGCGGCCCTTCGGGTCGGCCGCGGTCCGCAGCCACGCCGAGCCGGCCGCCGGGCCGGTCAGCTCGAAGGTGGTGCTCAGCGCGGTGACCCGCTGGTTGTAGGGCCGCCGGCCGGAGGTGACCGGCCGCCACTGCCCGGTGCCGCCGACCCGCTCCAGCTCCACCACGGACATGCCGTGCGCGGCCATCGCCACCCGCAGCTGCTCGACGGAGAGCGCGTCCTGGCTGGTGAAGCCGGGGAACATCAGGTCCTCGTTGGTGTACTCGTGGTTGACCACGAGCAGCGCCCGGCGCCGGCCCAGCGGCAGCACGCCGACGAAGTCGTTGTTGTAGCCGAACTGCTTCGCCTGCGCCGCGGCGGTCTGGCCGTGCAGGTCGAACTCGGGCGCGCCCGGCACCACCGGGTCACCCCAGCGGATGACGACCGAGTGGTCGTAGCCGTTCGGCACGACGAGGCTGTCGAGGGTGTTCGGCGGGACGGGCTTGAAGGTCAGCGCGCCGCTGCCGACCCCGCCGTCGGGGCGGTCGAAGCCGAGGGTCTCGGGGACCACGGCGACCTCGGGCGCGGCGGCGG
>NZ_JAMOKF010000461.1 GCF_023656545.1 Micromonospora phytophila
TGAGATCGCGTCGCGGGCGGTCGCCTACATCGAGTTCCCGATGGAGGTCCGCCGCCTCATGGACCACCAGCCGCCCCAGTCGTGAAGCGGTGGTGAGCGACCAGTCCGTCGGGGACCTGCTGCGCGAGCTCGCGCCGCGGGTCCTCGGCACGCTGGTGCGCCGGCACGGGCAGTTCGACGCGTGCGAGGACGCGGTGCAGGAGGCGTTGCTCGCGGCGGCCCAGCGCTGGCCGGCCGACGGCGTGCCGGAGCGGCCGCACGCCTGGCTGCTGACCGTCGCGACCCGGACGCTGGTCGACTTCTGGCGCCGCGACAGCGCCCGGCGGCGGCGGGAACTGGAGGCCGCCGTGCTCGAGCCGGTCGGGGCGTCGCAGGCGGCGGACGTCGACGACACGCTCGTCCTGCTGTTCCTGTGCTGCCACCCCGATCTGTCACCCTCGTCGCAGCTCGCCCTGACGCTGCGCGCCGTCGGCGGCCTCACCACCGCCGAGATCGCCGCCGCGTTCCTGGTGCCGGAGGCGACGATCGCGAAGCGGATCGTCCGGGCCAAGCAGCGCATCCGCGCGTGCGGGGCCCGGTTCGAGCTGCCCGCTGCCGAACAGCGGCGGGCGCGGCTCGACGTCGTCCTCCACGTGCTGTACCTGGTCTTCAACGAGGGCTACACCACCAGCGCCGGGCCCGTTCTGCATCGCACCGACCTCACCGCCGAGGCGATCCGGCTGACCAGGCTGCTGCACCGGCTCCTGCCCGCCGAGGGCGAGGTCGCCGGGCTCCTCGCGCTGATGTTGCTCACCGACGCCCGGCGGGCCGCCCGCACCGACGCCGCCGGTGCGATCGTGGCCCTCGCCGAGCAGCGGCGCGAACTCTGGGACGCGTCCGCGATCGCCGAGGGCGTCGCGCTCGTAACCGGGACGTTGGGGACCGGGCCGGTCGGGCCGTACCAGATCCAGGCCGCCGTCGCCGCGCTGCACGACGAGGCCGCGACCGCCGACGACACCGACTGGCCGCAGATCCTCGCCCTCTACGACGTCCTCGACCACGTCGCGCCCGGCCCGCTCGTCACGCTGAGCCGTGCCGTCGCCCTCGCGATGGTGCACGGCCCTCGCGCCGGGCTGGCACTCCTCGGCACGCTCGACGTCGACGACCGGATGGCACACACCCACCGCCTCGAGGCGGTCCGCGCCCACCTGCTCGACCAGGCCGGCGACGCGGCCGCGGCCCGCGAGAGCTACCTGCGCGCGGCGCGGATGACCGCGAGCCGTCCCGAACGCGACTACCTCACGCTGCGCGCCGCCCGCCTCGCCTGAGCGCAGCTACTGACGCCCAATGCGGCAGATCAGGATGGCGGCTTGGGCTCGCGACCAGGGAAGATCAGGACCATGGGGCGCAGGTCTGCCAGGTGGGCATGGTCGAAAGTCAGCACGATTCACGGGGTCCGTGGTGGGGACGCCGTCGCGTGTGCCGGCGAGATCTACTCCTACAGGTACCGCCTCTACGCGCCCTCCGACGGCTTCTACGAGCACTGCGTCGGCGTGGCGTGGTGCTCGATCTGCCGCGAGTACTCCGGTTCCATGGTGTTCGTACCGCGGAACGAACGCCTCCCGGACCGGCTTGCCGATCTGCCGACGCCCGAGCGTGAGAGGCTGGCTCGCAGCGAGGTGAAGCTGCTCGATCACCTTGATCGCCTCGTCCGGCGAGGAATTTGGCCGACACGCCAGCCGTGATCGGCGGACGAACTAGCGCGCACTCAATTCGGCACGTCCGGACGCCGGCGACCGGTGCCGACATCACCGTCGGTGACGAGCGCTTCGCGGCAGGTGCGTGCATCTGATCTTGATCCGGCGCGCGGCCACCGGCCAGTTGTGCGCCTCCTGGCCGGTGCTCAGCAGATCCAGCAGTAGAGCGAACTCTTCGTTCGCGCTGCGTTCGCTGCCAAAGCAGCGACCTCACCAAGGAGTTCGTGGGCCAAGTCGTCGTCGATCGCTTCGCCTTCCTCGGACCGCAACTCGATCCACCGCTCGGCGGTCCTGCCCAGCGTCTCGCCGCAGGCGTCCGCCAACGCCTTTGTGAGATCAGAAGGGACGAGTAGAACCAAAGCTGTGTCGTCGCCGCTGACTACGTCCGGACCCCCGCCGGCTATGAGTTCATCGAGGTTCCGATCCATCAGGAGGCTCTCCCACTCCTCAAGCGTCAACCAGACGTCGAAGTTGCCGTAGGTGACCGCCTCGAAGCCTGGTCCAAGCCCGCTTTCCACGACGCTGGCCGCGGCCGAGTTGTCGGGTGCGACGAAGAACTTGATGATCGAACTCACGGGCAAATTATGCTACCGGCCCCGGCTGCCCCGTATGACAAGCCCTGTCCACATGCACGCCCATCGGCAAGACCGCGCGCGAGCGCACGCGCACGCCCGTCACGCGCCGGGGCCTCGGTTGGCGGCGGATGAGGATGTGGTGGTGTCGCGTTGGTCTGCTCAGCCTTTCTACATTGCGACCGGGAGCGTCTCGATCCAACAGGATGCGACCTTTGGCGCCAGCAGGGTTTGGGCGTCCTCGGCGTCCGCCCGAGTCAGGAACACTCCGGCGCCAGAAATCTTCGGCCTTTTTTCGTGGCCCTGGGCCGTTCACGTTCGCCGAGTTGCCGGACGGGACGCGGGTGGCGCATGTGGACAGTCAGGCGCGCGCGCAGATCATCGACCAGGCATCGGAGATTGCTACGCTGGAGCGTCGGTGGGAACGCATCCGGGGCGAGGCCCTTCCCCGAGGTCGGTCCCTGGACCTCCTGAAAGAAGCGGCAGCATCATGGACATGACCGGCGCACGGTGGCGGAAGAGCACGAAGAGCGGCGGCAACGGCGGCGACTGTGTGGAGGTCGCGGACAATCTTCCCGGCGTCGTCCTGGTCCGTGACACGAAGAACCGCGACGGCGGCACGCTGGCCTTCGACACGGCGGCGTGGCGGGCGTTCGTCGCTTAGGTCGCGAGCGGCCGTAACTGAACCGCGGCGTACCCGAAGCGCCGCCCTGATGGGCGGGCGTTTCGTCATCGCTCACGACCTTGATCGGCTCAGGCGTCGGCCTCGGGCAGTTCCTCCGGCTGGGTGACCCAGGCGGAGAAGACCGGCACCCCGTGCCACGGCCCGGTCGCGCTGTCGGGCCGGGAGTCGGTGGCGACCGCGACCACCGCGTACGGATGGCCGAAGCGCAGCTCGGCGGTCCGGGCGACCCCCTCCGGGGGCAGGCTGGTCAGCTCGAACAGCCCGGTCACCGCGGCCGCCTCGAAGCCGTAGCGACCGAACCGGGCCAGCGCTGCCTGCCGGGCCTCGAAGCCGAGGGTCGGCTCGCCCAGCGCCGTCGCCAGCGCCGCCGACGCGGCCGGGAAACCCAGCGCGGGCGCGGTCAGGTCGTGCTCGCTGCTGGCTGACCAGCAGGGCAGCAC
>NZ_JAMOKF010000462.1 GCF_023656545.1 Micromonospora phytophila
CTCGGCGGAGCTGTCGACCTACCTCGCCGCGCTGGACGCCGACCCGGCCCGGTTGCAGACCCTCTACGAGCGGCGGGCCGCGCTGCGCGCGTTGACCCGCAAGTACGCCGACGACGTCGACGGGGTGATCGCCTGGGCCGAGCGGGCCCGCACCCGCCTGTCCGACCTCGACACCTCCGACGACCTCCTCGACGAGCTGGACCGGGAGGCGTCCCGGCTCGCCGGCGAGGTGGCCGACCTGGCCGGCCGGCTGTCGACGTCCCGGCAGGAGGCGGCCACCCGCTTCGCGGCGCAGGTCACCGTCGAGCTGGCCGGGCTGGCCATGCCGCACGCCCGGATCGAGGTGGCGGTGCTGCCCCGCCCCGCCGGCAGGTCCGAGCCGACGTTGCCGGTCAACGGGGTGGAGGTCGGTGTCGGCCCGGACGGCGGCGACGAGGTCGAGCTGCGCCTGCTGGCCCATCCCGGCGCACCGTCGCTGCCGTTGCAGCGGGGCGCGTCCGGCGGTGAGCTGTCCCGGGTGATGCTCGCCATCGAGGTGGTCTTCGCCGGTTCCGGTGGGCCACCCACGCTGGTCTTCGACGAGGTCGACGCCGGGGTCGGCGGCCAGGCGGCGGTGGAGATCGGCCGGCGGCTGGCCCGGCTGGCCCGCAGCCACCAGGTGCTGGTGGTCACCCACCTGCCCCAGGTCGCCGCGTTCGCCGACCGGCACCTGGTGGTGGCGAAGGACACCGGCGGCGCGGTCACCACCAGCGGCGTGCGCGTGGTGGAGGACACCGAACGCGCCCGGGAGCTGGCCCGGATGCTCGCCGGTTTACCGGATTCGGATCTGGGTATCGCTCACGCCGAGGAGCTCCTGGCCGTGGCGGCGCGGGAAAGGCGGCCGTGAGGGCCGCGAGTGTGAGCACAGGCACACCGGCCTGTGCCGGAGTGTGCTTCCCTGGGTAGGCGGCCCTGCTCAGGCATGTCGCGACAGAGAAACCTGCCTCACATGCCAGGATGGTCACGATGCGTCTACCCACGTTGCGCCGAACCCGGAACGCGGAACCGGGCAGAGTCCTCGGCACCGCGCGCCTCGACCGCCGGACCAAACGCCTGGTCGGCCGGCTGCGCCCCGGCGACATCGCGGTCATCGACCACGTCGACCTCGACCGGGTCGCCGCCGACTCGCTGGTCGCGGTCGGCGTCGCCGCGGTGCTCAACGCCAAGCCGTCGGTCTCCGGCCGCTACCCCAACCTCGGGCCGGAGGTGCTGATCGCCGCCGGCATCCCGCTCCTCGACGACCTGGGCGAGGGCGTCTTCGAGCAGATCCGCGAGGGCGACACCGTCCGGATCGAGGGCAACACCGTCTTCGTCGGCGCCGAGCCGGTGGCCCACGGCAGCCTGCAGGACGCCGAGACGGTGGCCAAGGCCATGGCGGACGCCCGGGAGGGGCTGTCGGTGCAGTTGGAGGCGTTCGCCGCCAACACCATGGACTACCTCAAGCAGGAGCGGGACCTGCTCCTCGACGGCGTCGGCGTTCCGGACATCCAGACCGAGATGCAGGGTCGGCACTGCCTGATCGTGGTGCGCGGCTACGACTACAAGGCCGACCTGGACGTGCTGCGCCCGTACATCCGGGAGTTCAAGCCGGTGTTGATCGGCGTCGACGGCGGCGCGGACGCGCTGGTGGAGGCGGGCTACACGCCCGACGTGATCATCGGTGACATGGATTCGGTCACCGACGACGTGCTGCGCTGCGGTGCCGAGGTGATCGTGCACGCGTACCCGGACGGGCGGGCGCCCGGGCTGGCCCGGGTCAACGGGCTCGGCGTTCCGGCGGTGACCTTCCCGGCCGCCGCCACCAGCGAGGACCTGGCCATGCTCCTCGCCGACGAGAAGGGGGCCTCGCTGCTGGTCGCCGTCGGCACGCATGCCACCCTTGTCGAGTTCCTCGACAAGGGCCGTGGCGGCATGGCCTCGACGTTCCTCACCCGGCTCAAGGTCGGCGGCAAGCTGGTCGACGCCAAGGGCGTCAGCCGGCTCTACCGGCAGAGCATCTCCGGATCGTCCCTGCTGCTGCTGGTGCTCTCCGCCATCGCCGCGATGGCCTCCGCCGTGGCGGTCTCCACCGTCGGCAAGGCGTATCTGGGTGTGGTCTCCGAGTGGTGGGACAATTTCATGTTCCAGCTCGGCCACCTCTTCTAGCTCCCGACCGATCAAGAGGCTGCAAGCGTGATCAATTTCCGCTACCACGTGGTGTCCCTGACCGCGGTCTTCCTGGCGTTGGCCATCGGCCTGGTGGTCGGCACGGCCGCCCTCAACGGCCCGGTCGCCGACTCGCTCAAGGAGAACGTCAACGCGCTGCGCAAGGACAACCAACAGATGCGTCAGGCGGTCGAGAGCATGGAGCGGCAGCTCGAGCTCGAGGAGGACTTCGCGGCCCAGATCGCGGGGGTCGTCCTGCCGGGCAAGCTCACCGGCAAGCGGGTGCTGGTGCTCAGCCTGCCCACCGGGCGGGGGCACACCGAGGGCGTGGTCAAGATGCTCCAGCTCGCCGGGGCCGACGTGACCGGCCGGATCGACCTGCAGGACAAGTTCATCAACCCGGACAACAACAACAACCTGCTGGAACTGGCGGTCACCGCCGCCCGGCCCACCAGCGCACCCACCTCCGGGCTGCCCGGCAACGGGCACGGCGTGGAAACCTCCAGCGCGCTGCTGGCCAGCGTGCTGCTGGACCGCTCGGCCGGGGTGACCCCGGTCACCGAGGCCGACCGGCGGGCGGTGCTGGCCGCGTACAGCAACGCCAACTACCTCACCAGCGAGGAGAAGATCACCGCGCCGGCGGAGGCCGTCGTCGTGGTCAGCGGTCAGCCGTACGTGGACAAGGACGCCGCCAAGAAGGACGAGTCGGTGGTGAAGGTCGCCGAGCAGTTCGACCGGACGGGGTCGATCGTCGTCGGCGGCAACGGCTCCTCCGGCGGCAACCTGGTGGCCGTGGTCCGGGGTGACCCGGTGCTGGCACAGACCGTCTCCACCGTCGACAACGCCAACACCGTCCAGGGCCAGCTGGTCACCAGCCTCGCGCTGGTGCAGCAGCTGACCGAGAAGAAGGCCGGACAGTACGGCGTCGGCGACAACGTCGCCTCGCTGCTGCCTAGACTGCCCCAGTGAGCGAACGACGTACCGTGCTGTCCGGATCCCCGTTCCTCGACGTTCGACGGGAGGGGGTGGCGTGAGCATGCTCGGTCGACTGCTGATCGCCGGCGCCGGGGCGGCCGTCGCCCGCTACGCCCTGCGCGAGGTGCGCACCTCACCGGCCGGGCCCGCGCTCGACCGGAGCAACTTCCGCGGCCGCACGGTGACCCTGGCCGGCGGGCCGGCCCTCGCCGTCGGCGCCGCCGGGGCCGGCGCGTTCGGCGCCTCCAGCGCCTCCTCCGGGGCGGCCGCGCT
>NZ_JAMOKF010000463.1 GCF_023656545.1 Micromonospora phytophila
CTAAAATCACGCTCCCAGCGTCAGGCTAACTGACGGCCTCATAGGCCAATGTCACTCGACGTCGGCGGGCAGCCACCCCGATTTTCACGCCCAGCACGGGCGTCACCAAGGGGACATCGGAGGCTAACTGGGTGACTATGCCTCAGCGTCGAAGATCCGGTCCATGGCGACTGCGCCGCCCAGGAGCACCGGCCGCAGTTGGTGCCGGTAGACAGTTTCGGTAACAGTCGTACCGGAATGGCCGCAGAGGTCAGCGATCTGTTCAAGGCTCATGCCGCTGTCTGACAGCAGGGACACGAAGCTGTGCCGCAGCTCGCGGGGTGTCCAGTCGCGCGGGTCAAGGCCCGCTTTGGCGACGACAGGGCGGAAGGCCCGAAGCACGTTGTGCCGATCGAGGGCCGTGCCGGCGGCAGAGGCGAAGACGAGGCGGTCGGCGGCAGGTTGGTCCTGGCGCTCGCGGTGGGTGGTGAGCGCGGTGACGCACCGGGCCGGCAGAGCCAGGGTGCGACGCGACTTCTTGGTCTTGGTGTCTCCGTCGGAACGCACTGAGCGCCAGACCTGAATGGATGGAGGCACCGGGGAATCGTTGTCCGGCTTTGCCGATGAGGTCGACGTGTGCCCAGGTGAGGGCTCGCAGTTCTTCGGTGCGAGCGCCGGTCAGCAGTGACAGCACGATGTAGGCGTGCAACGAGCTGCCCTCGGCAGCGGCCAGGAGCGCTTTGGCGTGGTCGAGCGTCAGTGACTTCGATGGACGGCCGCCGCGACCGGTGGGCACGGCGCAGAGTGCCACGACGTTGCGCTTGACCTTGTCTCGCGCCATGGCCCGATTGACTGCGCGATTCAGCAGCGAGTGAAGGAGGCGCAGGGTGCGGGTGCTCAGGTGTTGGGCTTTGCCCATGAGCCAGCGGTCGACGTCGGTAGCGCTGAGGTCTCGCAGCTTCCTCGCACCGAGGTCGCTGATGATGTGGGAGCGCACGAGGGTCGCGTAGTTCGCCTTGGTGTTCTCGGACTGGTTGCTCAGGCCGTAGGCGAGCCAGTCGGTGAGAGCGCCGGCCACGGTGTGCCCATCTTTGACAAGGGCGAGGCCGTCTTCGTAGTCGCGGATCTTCTCCCGGAGTTTGGTGCGGGCTTCGGTCTTGGTTTTGCCGCTGCCTTTGCGCACGATGCGTTTGCCGGCCGGGGTGTAGCCGACGGTGATGGTGGCGATCCAGCGTTGCCGGGCTTCGTCCCAGTGCAGGCCGCCTTCTCCTCGGGCGCGGCGTGTGGTCATCGGGTGCCTCCTTTCTGGGCTTCCTGTTCGAGCAGGGTGACGTAGGCGGTGATGGCGGCGGCGGGGACGAGGCGGGTGCGGCCTTGTTGAACGGTGCGGAGTCTGCCGGCGCGGATCTGCTCGTAGATCACCGAGCGGGACAGGCTGAGCAGGGTCATGGCTTCGGGGATGCGGTAGAGCGCCTTTCTCGCGGGTGCGGTCAGGGTGGTGGGCAATGGGCTTCCTCTCCTCGGTTCGTCGGTTGACCGTCAAGCCGGTCTTGACGGTGAATCGGTGGGCGGGTCAGGCAGCAGCGGCGAACTCCTCGCGGGCTACCTCGCGTCTCTCACGGGCCATCGCGGCGGCGGTGTTGGCAAGCAGCGCGTCGCCGCTGGTGCGCCAGCCGGACCCGGCGTAGGTGAGGAGGCCAACGATGAGGGTGGTGTCGTCGTCGGGTTGGTCGGCGTATTCGTGGCCGGTTTCGGTCCGTCGCCAGATGATCCGGGCGTCGCGCAGGATGCGGAAGGTGACCGAGTAGCGGCGGCTTTTGGTGAGGAAGTGGCCGCCGAAGCCGAGCATGTGTGCCCACCGTCGGAGCTGTTGCCAGTCGCGGTGGCCGCCGAGGGTCCAACAGGCGTCGATCAGCCGCTCCGGGTGGGTGCCTTGCTCGTTGGCGTAGAGGTCGATGACCTCGCCGTCGAGGCGGCGGGAGACGTGGCCGGTGGCTTCGGTGCTCTTGGTGGCGTACTTGGCCAGGTAGCCGGCGACCTTGCCGTCGGTGATCTCGCCGTCGGCGGCGATGGGACGCACGTCGACCTGCTCGCCCCAGGCGATGCGCCGGCCGGTCGGCCGCGCGGGGTGGGGGCGGGTGGTGAAGGTGACGGTGGCGGCGGCGTGCTCGACTGCGGCGACCAGGTCGTCAACGCCGATCCCGGCCGGCGGCAGCACGAGCGCGTCCGGGTCGTACGGGTTGACGCCGTCGAGCCGGATGACGGCGTGGTAGTGCACGACGGCGCGGCGTTGCATCTCGGCGACCTTGCCGAACGACGGCTTGACTGGCGGCACCCGACGCACCCGGCCCGAGACGGTGACCTGCTCGACCGAGGGCAGGCCGAGCTGTCGGGCGCGGGCTCGGAGGTGGCGGGTGATGGCGATGGTGGTGCGGCGCCACAACTCCGGGGCGGAGTGGTTCCACACCACCTGGGCGTCGTGGTCGTAGCAGTCCAGGCACAGCGGCTGTCCGAGCCGGGGATCGTTGTCCTCGTGTCGTGCCCAGCACACGGTGGGTTGTCCGTGCTCACAGGGTTGGGCGGTGGGGTCGGTGGCCCGGCGGGGGTGGCAGGGTTCGGCCCGGCAGTCGCAGCGGCGGCGGTTGCCGCAGGTGTGCCGCTTGACCACGCGGGTGTGCACGGTGCCGAACGACGGGGCGGTGAACGTGGGGAAAACCGCCGGATGCCCGGCGACCGTCGCGGGGACGCCTTTGCCGCCGGCGAGGCCGGCGCGCAGCAGCTGGTAGAGGACACCGCGTTGGAGTACCTGGTACTCGGTGATGTCACGGTTCTCATTGACACCACCGAGGGCATCCAGGTCATCACCGACGACCGGGTGGACAGGACCGCCCGCGCCGAACGCGAGGAAGCCGATCGGCACCCGTTCGGGTCGGCCGAGAAGCAGGCCGCGCTGCTGCGGATGAAGCACGCCGAACTGGCCGCTCGTAACCAGCCTGGTGGCTACTGGGTGGCAGCTGCGGATCCGTTCGCCGCTCAGCACGCCGTCACAGGAGACGTTCCGCTCGACAGCGTCCGACGAGTCGCCGTGCTGACCGACGGAGCTGCGCGCCTGGTTGCCCTGTTCGGACTGCTCGACTGGCCCGACGTGCTCGAAGTCCTGGAGCAGAACGGCCCAACCGAGCTGATCCGACGAGTACGCGCCATCGAGGCTGCGACCCGTCCTGCATGAAGTGGGCACGCAACAAGCGCAGCGATGACGCCACCGCCGTCTACGCCGCCTGAGCAGCCGATACGCGAGCAGGGCCGCCGGCTGCCGGCGATGTCGGGTCTCAGGACGTCCGTGATGGCATGAAGGAGCGGGGCCTCGCTCCTCGTGGGTCCCGGGCGGGATGCTCGGGGTGCTCACGTCTCACGACGAAGGAGGAGCCCCTCATGCAGGCAGAGTA
>NZ_JAMOKF010000464.1 GCF_023656545.1 Micromonospora phytophila
GAACCTGCCGCCGGCGGGTCCGCCAGCCGGGCCGGTGGACGCCACCGGCGCCGACCCGGCCGCCGCCCGGGCCCTCGTGGAGGCGTTCGAGTCGGGGGTACGCCGGGCCGAGCTCAGCCGCTCCGCCACCGGCTTCGCGCCGGCCGAGCCCGACAGCGCGCCGGCCGGCCCCGGGACCGCGACGGTCGACCTGGACTTCACGCCGGCCCGGCACGCTGCCGGAGCGGCAGGTCCCACCCCGACAGCAACCCGTCCGGACGGCACGCCGGGCCGCCCCCGGTTGACCCGACGGGTGCCCGGGGCGAACCTGACCATCTCCCCGCCCCGTCAACCGGCCAGCCAGCACCTCGGCGACCCGAACGAGGTCCGCAACCTGCTCACCGCGTTCGAGGCGGGCGTCGCCCGTGCTCTGCGTGAAGTCAGTCCAGACCGCAACAACGAAGAGGGATCATCACGGTGACCAGCCCCTTCCTGCACGACAACGTCGACCACCAGAACCACCCCGGCGACCTGAGCCCGGAGGCCCGCACCTTCAACTGGCTGCTGGACTCCTTCACCTCCAGCACCGCCGGGGTGCTGGAGGTGATCGCGGTCTCGTCGGACGGGCTGCTGATGGCCATGTCGGCGATCAAGGACCGGTCCAACGCGGAGCGGCTCGCCGCGGTGGTCTCCGGCATGACCAGCCTCGCCGGCGGCGCCGCCAGCTGGTACGCGCTGGGCGGGCTGAACCGGGTGATCGTGGACATGGCCGAGGGCTACCTGCTGATCAGCGCGATCAGCAGCGGTTCCGTGCTCGGGGTGGTCGCCGACCGGTCGGCCAACCTCGGCACGGTCGCGTACGAGATGACGCTCTTCGCGGGACGGGCCGGTGGGGCGTTGACGCCGAGACTGATCGCCGAGCTGAAGAACGCCGTTCAGCAATGACCCCCGAGGTCGCCGGCGAGGACCAGGAAACGGAGCCCACCGTCCGGATCCGGCCCTACCTGCGGCCGTCACCCCCCGTCGGGGACGACGGCCCGCCGGGCCCACCGGCGGCGAGGGCCGAGCCGGAGCCGGAGCCGGACGGCCCTTCCGGCCCGCGCCCGTTCGTGCTCACCGCCGGGCGGGTGGCCGGCGCCGACTCGGCGATCGGGCTGGAGACCCAGGTGACCGCCCGAATGGCCGCCGAGTGGGTCGCCCCGGTCACCCGGCTGGCGCCGGAGCTGCAGGCGATCGTCGCCCTCTGCGGTGAGCCGATCTCGGTCGCCGAGATCTCCGCCCGGATGCGGATGCACTTCGGCGTGACCCGGGTCCTGGTGGGTGACCTGCGCGCCGCCGGGCACCTGGACGTGCACGTCGCCGACGACGACGCCCTCGACCCCGACATCATCCTGCGAGTGATTGATGGACTCCGTGCGATCTCCTGAATGGCCGGTCGCCCCGCTGGGCGGGCTCGCCGCCAACAGCGCCACCGCCCGTTACGGCAGCCCGACCGGGGCTCCTCCGCCGGGCGGGCGGGCCGCCCCGCCGCCGTACCGTCCGTCGGACGTGCCCGACGCCGCACCGGAGCCCCGGGTCGGGGCCGTGCCGGCCGCCGCGCCGCCGATCCCGGTCAAGATCCTCATCGCTGGCGGGTTCGGGGTGGGCAAGACCACCACGGTGGGCGCGATCTCCGACATCGCCCCGCTGACCACCGAGGCGGAGATGACCAGCGCCGGGCTCGGGGTCGACGACGCGGGCGTACGGTCCGCGAAGACCACCACCACGGTGGCGATGGACTTCGGCTGCGTCACCATCGACCGCAGCCTGAAGCTGTACCTGTTCGGCACGCCGGGGCAGTCCCGCTTCGGGTTCATGTGGGACGACCTGGCCCGCGGCGCGCTCGGCGCGCTCGTCGTGGTGGACAGCGCCCGGTTGGACGACTGCTACCCGGCGATCGACTTCTTCGAGCGGGCCGGCCTGCCCTTCGTGATCGGGGTGAACGCCTTCGACGGGCGGCTGGCGCACGACCTCGGCGCGATCCGCTGGGCGCTGGCCATCGGCGACCACGTGCCCCTGGTGCAGTTCGACGCCCGGGAACGACTCTCGGTGCGGGACGCCCTGCTGGTCGTCCTGGACCGCGCGCTGGACCGGGCGACCCGGGAGAAGGGGGCCTGAACCGGCCGGCGGTGGAACCCGTTTCATCGAAGGGGGTGTCGTGGTGAGAGGTGGATTGGACGAGACACTGGCCCGGATGGCCCGGCGCGAGGAGGCGTTGCGCCGACGGGCCACCGATCAGAGCGGGCCGGACGACGGGGACGCCGCCGTGCCGCCGAGTAAGCCGGCCGGCGGCGAGGTGAGCCGGCCGGAGGGCCGAAACGCCGGTCCCGGCTGGGCCGACGCGCGCGAGGCGCCGCCGGCCCGGGTGGGCGCTCACGGCGCCGCCGCCCACCGGGACCCGGTGGAGGAGGTCGCCGAGGCGGTACGCCGGGTGGTGGCCGGGCACCCCGGGATGGCGGTCACCGTGCGGGTCGAGCACGGCGGGCAGGCGTACCCGCTGCGGATCGCCTGGACCGGCACGGGCGTGACGGTCAGCGCGGAGGCCGCCGTACCGCCGCCGGTGTGGCCGATGTCGGTCAAGACCGTGCCGGCGCCCGGCCAGGAGGGGTTGAGCCCCGACCCGGCGGTCCGGCTGGCCGAGATGATCCGGCGGGACCCGTCCCTGCTCACCGACGGCGATCCGCCCCGGTGACCACGGGTGCGCAGGTCGCCGGGCTCCGGAGCGCGGACCCGGACGCGGGGTGACGGCGGCGGCTAAGGTCGGGCGGTGGCGGAACCCGACCTGACCCTGACCGCGAGCCTGCGGCCGGCGGCGCTGGACGCCCGACGGGGCATCGTCCGGCTGCACCCGGAGGTGCTCACCGCGCTCGGGCTGCGCGCCGGCGACCCGGTGCGACTGGCCGGCCGCCGGGTGACCACCGGCATCGTCGCGTCCGCCGGACCGGGTGGGAGCACCGCGCTGCTCTACGCCGACGACCTGATGCTGGGCAACCTCGGCGTGCGTGACGGCGGCGCGGTGACGGTGAGCCCCGCCCCGGTCACCGCCGCCCGCCGGGTGGTCCTCGCCGGGCCGGCGCAGATCGCCGCCGTGGTCTCCCCGGAGATGCTCCGGCTGGCGCTGCTCGGCAAGGTGGTGACGAGCGCGGACGACGTGTCCCTGCTACCGCAGGACGTGCTGCCCGACGCCTCGGTCCGCAGCCTGGTCGAGGCCGCGCGGCGCAGCCTCGCCAACAGCGTCGGCTACGCCTGGACCAGCACCCTGCTGGGCGTGGTCGCGGCCGAACCCGACGGCTCGCTGGTCACCATGGACACCCTGGTCGGCTGGGAGCACGGTCCGGCCACCCACGGCTCGCCCCCGGACGCGGCGACCGGCTCCGTCAGCGCGGGCACCACCGCCGCCC
>NZ_JAMOKF010000465.1 GCF_023656545.1 Micromonospora phytophila
CGACCTGCCGGTGCGGGCCGAGCCGCGCTACCCGGACGCGCGTGTGCTGGCGGCCCTGGCCGCCGAGCGGATCCGGGCCGGTGCCCCCGGCGAGGCGCTCACCCCGCTCTACCTGCGCCGCCCGGACGCCGTGGCGGCGACCGCGCGCAAGCCGGTCCTCCCGGGTACGCCGTGAGGGCGAGAAGTGAGCCGGGTCTGCGAGCCCCGCAGTCGCGAACCGAGGCAGCGCCGTGAGCGCGAGGAGTGAGCCGGGTCTGCGAGCCCCGCAGTCGCGAACCGAGGCAACGCCGTGAGCGCGGTACGGCTCGAACGGTTCCGCTGGTGGCACATCGACGAGGTGCTGCTGATCGAGGCGGACCTCTTCGGCGCCGAGCAGTGGTCCGCCGCGATGTTCTGGAACGAGCTGGCCAACGGGCACCACTACCTGGTCGCGACCGACGACGGCGGCATCGTGCTCGGCTACGCCGGGCTCGCCGTCACCCCGCCCGACGAGGTCTGGGTGCAGAACATCGCGGTGCGCCGGGACGCCCAGCGGCGCGGCGTCGGCCGGCTCCTGCTGGAGGCGCTGCTCGCCGAGGCGGCCCGGCTCGGCGCGCCCAGCACCCTGCTGGAGGTGGCGGCGGACAACGCCCCGGCGCAGCGGCTCTACGCCGCGTACGGCTTCGAGCCGATCGGCGTGCGGCGCGGCTACTACCAACCGAGCAACACCGACGCGCTGGTCATGCGGCGCGACCAGGACTGAGGAGCCATGGCTGACGAACCGCTGATCCTCGGCATCGAAACCTCCTGCGACGAGACCGGGGTCGGCATCGTGCGCGGGCACACCCTGCTCGCCGACGCGCTCGCCTCCAGCGTCGAGCAGCACGCCCGCTTCGGCGGTGTGGTGCCCGAGGTGGCCAGCCGCGCCCACCTCGAGGCCATCGTGCCGACCATGGACCGGGCGCTGGCGGAGGCGGGGGTGACCATCGCCGACGTCGACGCCATCGCGGTGACCTCCGGCCCCGGACTGGCCGGCGCGCTGCTCGTCGGCGTGGCCGCCGCCAAGGGGTACGCGCTCGCCGCCGAGAAGCCGGTCTACGGGGTCAACCACCTGGCCGCGCACGTCGCCGTGGACACCCTGGAACACGGCCCGCTGCCCGAGCCGGCGATCGCCCTGCTGGTCTCGGGCGGGCACTCCAGCCTGCTCCTCGTCGACGACCTGGCCCGTGGCGTCACCCCGCTGGGCGCCACCATCGACGACGCGGCCGGCGAGGCGTTCGACAAGGTGGCCCGGCTGCTCGGCCTGCCCTTCCCCGGCGGCCCGTACATCGACCGGGAGGCCCGGGCGGGCGACCCGGCGGCCATCGGCTTCCCGCGCGGCCTCACCGCGGCCAAGGACCTCGCCGCGCACCGCTACGACTTCTCCTTCTCCGGGTTGAAGACCGCGGTGGCCCGCTGGGTCGAGGCGCGGCAGCGGGCCGGCGAGCCGGTGCCGGTCGCCGACGTGGCCGCGTCCTTCCAGGAGGCGGTCTGCGACGTGCTGGTGACGAAGGCGCTGGACGCCTGCCGGGCCAACGGCGTGGAGACCCTGGTGATCGGCGGGGGAGTGGCGGCCAACTCCCGGCTGCGGGCGATGGCCGAGCACCGCGCGGCCAAGCAGGGCATCCGGGTGCGGGTGCCGAGGCCGAACCTCTGCACCGACAACGGCGCGATGGTCGCCGCGCTCGGCTCGCACCTGGTCGCGGCCGGGGTGGCGCCGAGCCGGCTGGACCTGCCCGCCGACTCGGCGATGCCGCTGACCACGGTCAGCGTGTGAACGGGGGGACGGCCGACGTGATCGTACGGATGTGGGAGGCGCGGGCGGAGCCGTACGGGGTCACCGACCTGATCACCTGGGTCTGCGACACCGCGCTGCCAGAGTTCGAGCACGACCCGCTGCACCTGTCCAGCGAGGTGTTCTCCTCCACCGACCACCGGGTGGTGGTCATCTCGAAGTGGCGCAGCAACCCGCGACCGCTGCCCGAGCCGCCCGCGACGCTGCTCGCCCGCCCGCCGCACTCCTGGGACTTCACCCAGGTCGACCGCTGAGTGAGCCCCGGCACTCCCAGCGGTAATTGGTTCGCGTGACACCTCGCCGGCCGCCTAGCGTCGGCTCGTCATGCGCTTCTCACCGGCCGGGGAACCCGGCGTACCGGATTCCCGCTCTGCGACCCGCTACCTGGTGTGGCTCGCCGGTCGGCACAAGGCGCTGTTCAGCGCCGGCCTCGGCCTCGGCGTCGTGTGGATGGTCGCCCAGGCGCTGATGCCGGCCGCTGTCGGCCGGGCCGTCGACGGGCTCACCCACCGCGACGAGGGCGCGTTGCTCACCTGGGGGCTGGTGCTGCTCGGGCTGGGCGTGCTCCAGGCCGTCGCCGGGATCCTGCGGCACCGCTGCGCCGTGCACAACTTCCTCGCCGGCGCGTACCGGACGGTGCAGCTCACGGTGGCGGCCGCGAACCGGCTCGGCGCCGCGCTGCCCCGCCGGGTCGCCGCCGGTGAGGTGGTCAGCATCGGTACGGCGGACATCAGCCACATCGGCGCGGCGATCGACATCACCGCCCGGGGCACCGGCGCGGTGGTCGCGATCGTGACCGTGGGCGTGATCCTGCTCGGCGCGTCCGTGCCGCTCGGGCTGGTGGTGGTGCTGGGCGTGCCGCTGCTGATGGCGGTGGTGGGGCTGCTCATCCGGCCGCTGCACCGGCAGCAGGCGGCGTACCGGGATTCCGAGGGGGCGCTGACCACCCGGGCCGGCGACATCGTCTCCGGGCTGCGGGTGCTGCGCGGCGTCGGCGGCGAGCCGGTGCTCTCCGCCCGCTACCGGGCGCAGTCGCAGGCGCTGCGCGCCGACGGCGTCCGGGTGGCCCGGGTCGAGTCGCTGCTGGAGGCGGCGCAGGTGCTGCTCCCGGGCGCGTTCCTGGTGCTGGTCACCTGGCTCGGCGCCCGGTTCGCGCTGGCCGGCGAGATCAGCGCCGGGCAGCTCGTCGCCTTCTACGGCTACACCGCGTTCCTGGTCAGCCCGCTGCGCCAGCTCACCGAGACGGTCGACAAGCTGACCCGGGGGCACGTCGCCGCCCGGCGGGTGGTCCGGCTGCTCCGGCTCACCCCGGAGCTGACCGACCCGTCCCGCCCGGCGACCCTCCCCGACGGCCCGGGCGAGCTGGTCGACGTGACCTCCGGCGTGGCGCTGCGGCCCGGCCGGTTCACCGCGCTCGTCGCGACGGCGCCGGAGGAGGCCACGGCCATCGTGGACCGCCTCGGCCGGTACACCGACTCGGACGCGACGCTGCACGGCGTACCGCTGCGGGAGCTGGCGCTGGCGACGGTGCGGGAGCGGATTTTGGTGGCCGACAACGACGCGCACCTGTTCACCGGGCCGCTGCGCGCGG
>NZ_JAMOKF010000466.1 GCF_023656545.1 Micromonospora phytophila
CCACCGGCAGCGCCGAGTTGGCCCGGCCGGACCAGCCGTCGGCGCCGCGCAGCAGCCAGTCGCCCAGCCGTCCCCTGGTCCGCGCGGGCCAGGCCTCGTCGGAGGCCAGCTCCAGCTCGACCACGGCGGCGGCGGTCGGCCGGCGGGTCGGCGGCACCCGCTTGGCCCGGTGCACCTCGTCCCGGGGCACCCGGAGCCGACCCTGGGCGGTGGCCAGAGTGAGATGGGTCTCGCTCAGCTCGACGAGTTCGCCGAGAGCGTCCGAGAAGAGCGGCCGGCCTTCGCGAATCCCCACAATCCGGCGGACCACGATCCGATGTCCCACATCCTGCTGTCGGAGCACGATCGACCGTTCCCGTCAGTGTTCTCTGGTGCGCACACCGATGGGAGTCCCGCCTCGCGGTGGGACGGTCCCGGTCTGATCCGCCGAGGCGGTGCCGGGTTGACGCTTCACGGCCACCGGCCCGCTCCTGCGGGTCTTACGGTCGGCTCCACGTCCGTTTGATGACTCCCGGCCACTCCGGGCGTCGCTGACACCACCCGCGAGGGCGGCGAGATTTCGTGCGGCGTTGAGGTCCCGGTCCAGGGTCAGGCCGCAGGAGATGCAGGTGTAGATACGTTCGGACAGGGCGAGTTTGGCTTTCACCGCGCCGCAGGCCGAGCAGGTCTTGGAAGAGGGGTACCAGCGATCGGCAACAACCAGGCGGTTGCCGTGCCAGTCGGCTTTGTAGCGGAGTTGGCGGCGTAACTCGCCGAACCCAGCGTCACTGATGTGTCTGGCCAGGCGGCGGTTGCGCAGCATTCCGGTCACGTTCAGATCTTCGACCACGATCGTGCCGAACTCACGGGTCAGGTTGGTCGAAATCTTGTGCAAGTTGTCACGGCGCAGACTGGTGACACGCTGGTGAGTACGAACGAGTGCGGCGTGCGTGCGGAGCCATCGCTTCGATGGAGGCTGGCCTCGACGGCGGTTCGGGGTCGTCCTACGGGCGGATGCTCGGCCGAGGCGGCGTAGTTTGCGTAACGCGCCGTCGAGGTGACGTGGGTTGGGCAGGACCCGGCCGTTGGACAGCACCACGAGACGGGTGATGCCCAGGTCGACACCGACTACCGCGGCGGGCCGAGTCGGCCTCCGTTCGCTGCGGTCAACCTCCACGCAGAACGCCACATGCCACCGGAGCCCGTCACGGCGGACTGTCGCCGACAAGATCCTCGCGGTACCGGACTCCACACGCCGGGACAGCTTCCGCGTCGACTCGTACGTCTTGAGCCGGCCCAGCCGCGGGAGCACAACATGGTGACGGTCCGGCTCGACTCGGATCGCGCCGGTGCTGAACCGAACCACCGGCACTGAGCGGTGGCGCGCCTTGAACCGGGGAAACCCGACGCCACGGCGAGCGCTTCGGCCGGCACGTGCATCGGACCAGTTCTTCAGTGCGCGTGCCAGTGCGTCGAGGCCGGTGTTGTACGCCTCCTTGGAGCACTCCCGCCACCACGGCGCGACCTGCTCCTTCGCCAGGTTCCAGGCGCGACGCAGCGCCGGCAGCGACCACTCGAGTGTCGGGGTGAGATTCTCATCGGCCATGCCATAGGAGAGCTCGGCGGCGCGTTGGTCCATGACCGCCCTGACCCGCGCGAGTGCCCAGTTGAACGCCACTCGGGCGGCCCCGGCATGGGTGAGCACCGCACGCTCCTGGGCCGGCGTGAGGGCTAACGCGAACCGATAGGCCTGCATTGTCCTCATGTCGAGCCCCGCCTACGCGGACGGCGTGACGTAGGCCGCCAGCGGCAGACCGAGGCGAGCGAACTCCGACGCTTGACCAAGACCGTTCGGACCCCTTGAAGGAGTGCATGCGTGTTGGTCATCAGAACCGCACCCCCACGCATTGGCTTTCGGGTGCCGCGATGGTAAGCCAGGGGTACGACAGAACGCTGCCGGCGGGATACTAGGCTCTAACCGTCGCGGGTGATCGCGGCGTGTCTTGCGGAGGAGATGACCGGTGACCTACATCATCGCCGAGCCGTGCGTGGATGTGCTCGACAAGGCATGCATCGAGGAATGCCCGGTCGACTGCATTTACGAGGGCAACCGGATGCTCTACATCCACCCCGACGAGTGCGTCGACTGTGGTGCCTGTGAGCCCGTCTGCCCCGTCGAGGCGATCTTCTACGAGGACGACGTCCCCGAGCAGTGGAAGAACTACACCGGCGCCAACTACGAGTTCTTCGAGGATCTGGGCTCGCCCGGTGGCGCCTCGAAGATCGGCAAGGTGGAGAAGGACGCGACCTTCGTCGCCGCCCAGCCGCCGCGCGGAGAGGGCCACTGAACCGGCCCGCGCCGGTCTCGTCGCGGCTGCCCGAGTTCACCTGGGACACCCTGGACGCCGCGGCCGCACTGGCCGCGGCGCACCCGGAAGGGCTGATCAACCTCTCCATGGGCACGCCGGTCGACCCGGTGCCCGAGGTGATCCGGCGGGCGCTGGCCGACGCGTCGGACGCCCCGGGCTACCCGCTGACCGCCGGCACCCCGGTGCTGCGGCAGTCGATCGCGGCCTGGGTCGCCCGCGCCTGCGGCGCCGGGGTCGACGGTCTCGGCGTGCTGCCCACGATCGGCTCCAAGGAACTGGTCGCCTGGCTGCCCACCCTGCTCGGGGTGGGCCCGGGCGACGTCGTCGTGGTGCCGTCGATCGCCTACCCGACCTACTCCGACGGCGTCCGGCTCGCCGGGGCCACCGTCGTACGCGCCGACTCGCTCACCGCGGTCGGCCCGACGTCCCGGGTACGGCTGGTCTGGGTCAACTCGCCGGGCAACCCGACCGGGCGGGTGCTGCCGGCGGCGCACCTGCGCAAGGTCGTCGACTGGGCCCGGGAGCGCGGCGCGGTCGTCGCCAGCGACGAGTGCTACCTGCCGCTGGGTTGGTCCGCCGAGCCGGTCTCGGTGCTCTCGCCCGAGGTCTGCGGCGGGTCGTACGAGGGTGTGCTGGCGGTGCACTCGCTCTCCAAGCGCTCCAACCTCGCCGGGTACCGGGCTGGCTTCGTGGCCGGTGACCCGGCGCTGGTGGCGGAGCTGCTCAAGGTCCGCAAGCACGCCGGCATGATCGTGCCCGCGCCGGTGCAGGCCGCCATGGTGGCCGCCCTGCGCGACGAGCGGCACGCCGACGAGCAGCGGGAACGCTACCGGGCCCGGCGCGCGGCGCTGTACGCCGCGTTCACCGGCGCCGGTTTCACCGTCGAGCACTCCGAGGCCGGCCTCTACCTCTGGATGACCCGGGGCGAGGACTGTTGGGAGACGGTCGACTGGCTGGCCCGGCGGGGCATCCTGGTCGCCGCGGGCGTCTTCTACGGCCCGGCCGGCGGGCAGCACGTCCGGGTGGCGCTGACCGAGTCCGACGAGC